>JBFLVW010000126.1:0-4718 GCA_040758235.1 Microcaldota archaeon | reverse complement strand
TCCGTCAGCAGTATGGCCGTCTCCTGCCCGGCGCTCGAGCTCATCTTGCCCTCCGTTCCCTGGAGGGGCGGCAAAAACTTGCAGTGTATCGCGGACGTCTTGTAATATCCGAGGCCCTCTGCGATGTCGCGCTGTATCCTCCAGTAAGGGTCCTGGTCTATCGCCGCCGGAATCAGGCACCTTTTTTTCTCGAAAAAAGTCGGCACCACCTGGTATGCGGGGTAGAACTGCATCCCTATGTTGGTGGAGTCGTCGAAGCCGAAAACGGCCTTCGCGGTCGAGCCGGTTATCCTGCGCGCGGTCTTCATAAGGAGCGGATAGACATTGCGCACGTATTCGCTGTCCTTGAAGATGAAGGTGCGCTCGGGGTCGAATCCCGCCGCGATGATGTCGAGTATGTTGTCGTCCGCGTTCTTCTGGATTTCCTCCCACCCGTATTCCCTCTTGTGCAGGAACTTTTCATCGTCGGTGATTTCGATGTAGAGGTTGCATTTGAACTTTTCCTGCAGCCATTTCGTGAAAATCAGCGGGACAAGGTGGCCGATGTGCATTCCCCTGCTCGGCCCCCTGCCAGTATAAAGGAAGAATCCCTTTCCCTTCTCGATGTCGTCCAGCACCGCCCCCAAATCCCTGTGCGAGAAGAAGAAGTCCCTCCTGAGCATGTGGTGCGGCTCGTCCCCTCCGGAGAGCCTTATCAGCCTCTCGCGGAGCGCGCCGTCTATCCTGGCGGTTCCGAACTGCCGCACGAGCTTGTCGTAGTCTATCGCCCCGCTCACTTCCCACGGGGTGACGGTGAATGCCATAGCCATCAATCCCGAACAAGGATTAAAATACCGGGCGGAATCAGCCTGCAGCCAGGCCCGCCGCGAAGGAGAAAAGGTTGCACAGCGCGCTCGCCGCCATCGCCTCCTTCAGCCGCATCCCCGCAAAGAGCCGCCAATAGAGCGCCCCCTCGGCCAAAAAAGCGGATATTTCGGCGAGCGCGGTCGCGGCCGGCCACGCGAGGCCGGAGCCGAGGACCAAAAACCATACGAACGGCAGGGTGAGCGAGCTCGCGATTATCGCGCCCGCGGCGACCCGCGGAACCGGATACCGGCTACGCAAAAGAAAGAAAAGGGCTGCGCCCTCGGTTGCGAGAGTGAGCGCGAGGGCCTGTATGAAATCCATCTACGCTCTCCGTGCGAAAAGCGCTCCGAGCAGGGCGGCCGCGAGCACGAAGGCGGAGCCGCATCCAGGCACGGACGAGCCAAGCTTGGACGTCACGTTTCCGCTTGGCGCGTCTATCGTTATCTCGTAGCTGGAATAGCTCTCATCGAAGCTGAAGCTTTCCGTCGTTACCTCCTTCCCGTCAAGCGTGTAGGAGAAATACCCCTCAGGGAACGAGAAGCAGGGGTTGAACTTGTAGTACCAGCCCTTTTCATTGGTGCATTTTCCGCTTGTGCAGGCGAGCTCTATAGGCTGGGGTTCCACTGCACCGGCATCGGGAGTTTCCACGCTCCCCATGCAGTGGTATGTTATCGACTCCACGCCAGCTGCGGGCGCGCCGTCCTTAACCAGGTTTACGACCACTTTCGGCGGCTCAGGCGACGGGCCGACGTCCGCAAAAACGAGCGGTGCCGCGAGCATCAGGGCGAGAAATGCCATCTTCAGTGCGTTCATGCCATAACTACCTGAAAGCTGGTTAAAAAACTAATTGTAACCATGTTTATATAGTTACAATGCGTATATATATGTGGAGAGAAAAGGGAAGAGGTGAAAGCGATGGCACACCCGTACCGCGAACTGGTTTTGAATGAAAGAAAGCTTACTGCCGGGGAGAAGCTGAGGCTCGGCCTCAAGGGGCTGCTCAAGGGCGAGCCGCTGCTGGAGCAGGCACGGCACATCCTCAATCCGGACAACGGCTTCGCGCTTTGCGCCCGCAGCGAGGCCGCCGTGAAGGTCGCGTCCGCCGATTCCACCGAGAACATCTTCGTCGCCCTCAAGAAGGAGCGGGACGGCTCCCTTGTCCGGGTGCTGTCGCTGGGCTTCAGGAGGGCCTACCAGGACAGGATGGAGAAATTCAGGCACGACATACACACTTCCGAAGCGGGCATAGCGGCCATCTCGTCGCTCAACGAGCGAAGAAGCTACAACGCCTCCGTTGGCGAGCAGGTTTTTGAGCTGGTTTCCGCAGGCGTGCTCCCGCTCGAGATAGCGCGGGACGTAATCTCGCAGGTCGAGAGGAACAAGGAGAGGGTATGATGGACGCAAGGAAGATTCATGGGCCGACCAGGGCCGGGCAGCTCCGGGCAATCGCGAAAGGCATATTCCTGACCTCGGAGCCGCTCGTCGAGCATGCGGAATACATGCTTGCAAGGCGCGGGCTGTCGCGCGAGGAAAAGGTGAAATATTACACCAGGTTCGCAAGGACCGACACGACCGACAGGATATTCGAAAAAATGCTGGAGGCGAGGGACCAGGATTTCCGCGACATCCTCGCGCGCGGGTTCAAACGGAGCTTCGAGCGCGCGCTTGAAAAACATGATTCGGAGACCACCTCCCAATACTCCGCTGCCGCCATGCTGGGCCATTTCAGGGAAAAAAGGGAATACGTCCTCAAGGTTTTGGGCCAGGCCGACGAAGTCCTGCGGAAGTCTTTCATGTGCTCCGAGGAAACGGTCGGCATCTTCGCGGACATAAAAGGCAGGATAGAAAAAATGAAGGGCGAGCGCTGGATGGAGCCCGACCCGTGGGGGTTCTAGACGTAGTTGCTTATGTCCCTGCGGCTTATCGTTATGAAAGCGAGGATGCCTGCAAGCAGGATGAAATAGCCGAGCAGGGCCGCCATGTCCGCCGTCGGGTTGCCGTCCGTTATCAGCACGACCTTGAATATGCTCGTGACATGCGACAGGGGCAGGAACTGCTGGAGGACCTGCGTGTACTGCGGCAGCAGGTCGGGCGAGAATATAATGTTCCCCAAAAACAGCATCGGAATCGCGAGCAGGAGGCAGGTCTGTATGGCGGCGGACTCCCTTTTCGCGTAGAATCCGACAAGTATCCCTATCGAAGAAAGGACGAGGCATGACACGACCCCGCCAGCGACCAGCATCGGGATGTTCTGGGGCGGCCGGACGCCGTAAGCCGCCATCGCGACGATGATTATCAGGATTATCTGCCCGAAGGAGAGTATCACGCTCGAGAGAAGCTTCCCGGCGACCAGGCTCCCGAACCCCCCCGGGGCCATGAGGGCCTTGATTATCGTGAACCGCGTCTTCTCCCGGACCAGGCTTATCGAGCCGAGGAGCATGCAGGAGAGCAGGAGCGAAACCGATATTATCTGGGGCATTATGAAGTCCACGTAGCTCCCCCCGGAATACTGGGGCTTCACCTCGACTGACAGAGGCGAGGCGATGGTCTCGGGGTCCCGGGCGGTCTGCTCGGCGACGGTTTCCTGGAGCGATCCGATGAGGGAATCCACGGAGGCGGTCTGCTCCAGCGCGGAATCGAGCGTATCCTCGATTTGGGATGAGGTGTCCTTTATCCCGCTAAGAAGCGCCCTCATCTTTGCGGTCTCATTCCGTGCTGAGCCGAAGGAGCCGCTGAGGCTGTCAAGCTCCACCCCTGCCTGCGCCAGCGCGGCCTCCATCTCGTCGAGATTCGCGCTGCCCGCTTCGGCAGAATGGAGCGCCGCGGAATACCCCTCCAGCGCGGCTCCGAAATCATGGAGCGTCTCATTGAGCTCCTCCAGCTCGGCGCGCTGGGCCCCGACGTCGGCCATCTGCTGTTCGGTCGTGTCCCTGAGGGATTCCAGCGCGGCGATATTGAGATTGAGCGCTGCGACAGTCGCGCTGTCGTTCGAGTTGTCCCGTATCGTTTCCAGGCCGGTTATGGAGCTTTCGAGAGCGGCGACCGTTCCGTTGAGCTCCGCGAGCTGGTCGCCAAGCCTCGCATGCGTGTCATTGACCGTTTCTATCGATTCGTTCAGGGCCGAGCTCGCGTTGACCAGGAAAGCCCCGCTTTCCGCGAGAAGCCCGGAGTTGGATGCCGACATGTTCGCAAGCGAGCCTTCCTGGGCTTCAATGAGGGTCCTGAGGGAAGCCACCCCCTCTTCCGAATCGTTAATCGAGTCTTCGAGCGAGTCGATGCTTATCGCGTCTATGTCTTCCCGAATTCCGGCAAGCGTCCCCTTCGTCTCCTCCATCTCGGCCCTGCTTGCGGCTATGTCGAGCGCGAGGGCGGATGCCGAGTCGTTGAGGCCCTCCATCTGCGCCCACGCTCCCGAAACGTAGCTTCTCGTGATGTTGGCCGAAGAAGCCTCTATGACAGACGACATCGCCGCCAGAACCGACTGCTCGAGCGCGAGGTCGGAGTTGTCCACGACAACCCGTATCGTGGAGCCGTTCCCCCGCGCGAGCGCCTGCTCGAAGTCGTCCGGAATCAGTATCACCGCGCGGAGCTGGCCGTTCCTGAAGGCGGTCATGGCCTCCGCCTCTGAATCGAAGCGGATGAGCTTGAAAGCGCTGGACTGGTTGAGCCCGCCGAGAAGCATCTCAGACGTCGAGGAGTTGAGCTGGCCGCTTATCCCCACGGGCAGGCCGTTTATCTCAAGGGACTGGAAGGACGTCCCCATGAACACCATGACGAAGACAGGGAAGACGAGCAGGACTATCATCATGGTGCGGTCGTGCGCCACCTCCTGCATCTCCTTCCTTATTACCGCGAGGAACTTCATTCAGGTC
>JBFLVW010000125.1:0-4667 GCA_040758235.1 Microcaldota archaeon | reverse complement strand
GAACAGGTATCCCGCGACGCCGTACTTGAACGGGCCGCATATCGACTGGATGAGTATCGTCGGCCTCTCCCCCGGCTCGTTGTACGCCTTCGCCCCGATTTCCGCGAATATCTGCTTGTTTATGAGAAGCGTCGTGGGGTAGATTATCTGGAACCCGAAGGCGAGCGAGATGAGGAACGCGCCGGCGTCGCGCGTAGGGGGGAAGAAGCGGAGCACGAGGCCGGCCGGGAGTATGAACGGGATAAGGATTGCGTCCGCGACATGCAGCATCACGGCCTGGACCTGGGCGGTGTTGTAGAGGGTGAGAACGGTCATCCCGAGGACGTTCGTTATGGAGACGAACGTGTCGATTCCGGGGAAGACCTTGTAGGTCTGCGTGAGCACGAACTCCCCGATTCTCCTCGCGAACGTGGAGAGGATGGAAGTGCAGGCGTTTATCCTGTATATGTCGATGCTCGCCCGCAGCGCGCTGTCCGCGACGGTCCCCTGCAGGTAGCTTATCGCGGCCTGGGGCGGGCTGGTCGTGCCCCCTCCGGTCCAGAGAATCGCCACCGCCTCGCCCACCGTGAACATCCCGAGGACGAAAAGGACTATGAGGAAGGAGTTCATGAGGTTGTTGAGCTCTATCGAGAGGTATGCCTCCCATTCCGGGACCTTGAACACCTTCGAGAGGAGGTAGGTGATGAGGATGAAGAAGGCGACGAAGAAGGTTATCCAGATTAGGACGGAGCCGTAGAGGCCGAGCTCCCTGCCAACGAAAAAAGTGAACTGGAAGCGGGGCAGTATCTCGGAGAGCAGGACGTATATGACGGATGTCACTATCGCCGCCGCGAGCAGGCCGTTCGCCCATCCTGTCGCCCGGGCGCGCGTCTCGGCGCCGAAGAACATGCCGCCGGCATAGACTGCGGCCGCCCCCACGACCGACACCACTATCATCGCTACGAGGGCGAAGGAAGTCGTCTCGCTCAGCTGCCGTATCATGAGGGCGACATCGAAGTCTGCGACCTGGCCCTGGAAGAAATTCGGCAGGAATACGAATATCGCGGCTATAAGGCCCGCGGAGACGACCACCGCGGCTATCATGCCGTGCGCCCACACGGTCGCGCGGGCTCGCGTCTCGGCGCCGAACATCTGGCCGCCGACGTACGCCGCGACGGCCACGACGACCATCACTATCATCAGCGGCAGGACTATCTGCAGCATGAGCGTCACGAGGCTGAGGACGCCCTGCGCAGGCTCCACCGGGGTGCCCGCGAACGCGATGCCGGCAGCGGCCATAACGGCGAGGAGAGCGATGAGCCTCAATCATACCACCTTCGAAAGCCCGACGAGCTCGGCTTCGCCGCCGAGGAGGACCGACACGTTCCTGTAGGTCGTGACCGTGATTATTATCTCGATTACTGTCGTGAGCATCACCAGGATGATGAACGGGCTTATCAGCGCCACCTCCTGTATGACGAAGAAGAACAGCCCGGAGGACATGCTCTGGGGCATCAGGGGGTTGTTGAACATCGTCCAGAAGAAGTCGCCGGTCATGCCGACCATGAATCGGAACATCGCCCAGACCGTGCTGAAGAACCCCCCGACTGTCTCGATTGCGCTCTGCACGAGGTTCTTCACGCTGCATATCATCCGGACGAGGAAGTTGCCCGCACACTCGTCAGTGGGCGCGTTCGAGGCCTCTGTGGCGACGTCGGGTGCGTTGAACTGGTCCAGGAGATGGTTGGTCGCCGCCCCGCCCCTGCCCTCGTTTATCTTGTTGTTGAAGTATTGGGCGTTCTGGTCGGTCCCGAAGAAGCTCGCGCTGTCCGGGTTGTATGTGAAGTCCGCAGGCTTGAATATGTCGAAAATCATGTAGTTCGACAGGATGATTGCGAATGGCATCACGAAGTACATCGCGAAGCAGATGGCTATTACGCTGGAGCCGGTCCTCCTGAAGAACGGTATCGCCCGCAGCACGAGGCCCAGCGGGAACAGCAGTATCGGGACCACGTCCCTCGCGAAAATCAGCAGAAACTGCTTGGCCCACAGCACTGTCACGAGGTAGCCGATGCTCTCGACGACGACTGTATGCGCGTTGCTGAGCAGGTTGAGGCCGGTGAAGGGGGCTAGCGAGAACGATATGATGTTGACCGCGGGTATTGGCGACCCCAGGGGGAAGCTGATTGTGGACAGGAAGCCTATCAGGGCCTCGAACAGGTAAAGGTCCACGTATTGCGACTTCAGCTTGTTCTCGATGATTGTCAGGGAGGCGAGCGCGAGGTTGAGATGGCTGATTGTGAGGCCGCCCATGCTCTGCCCCTGCGAAATGAAGCCGGTGTACTGCCCCGAAAGGCTGGCCTCAAGCATGCCGCGCACGAGCCCGTTGAGGAACGAGTCCGAGCCGATGAAGAACGCGATGATTATGGCCGTGAAGATGAGGGCCGCAAGCTCCTCCCGCGCGAGGGCTATAAGCTGGGGGTTCTGCATGGCGTATGCCACCATGAACATGGCCCCCACCATGAAGATTCCGAGGCTCATGGCCACCCCTATCATCGGGCCCGCGCCCGGAGGCAAGGAAAGGAGTAGAGGCAGCAGGAACTCCATGTTTTTATATCCCGCTCTGATTTTTAATAGCTATTGTATTCTACTATCACTCACTAATTCCCGGAGTGTTTGCAATGGACAGGACGCATTATATCAGGGACGCGAAGGGGGTCCGCGGGCCATCGGTCAGGATAGCCGGCTGGGTGCACGATTTCCGCGACCTCGGGAAGCTCAAGTTCGTGCTTGTCCGCGACGTAAGCGGCATCATGCAGGTCACGATGAAGAAGGGCCTCGTCAGCGACGAGCTGCTCGCCGCAGTCAAGGTCAACAAGGAGGACGTCGTGTCCTTCGAGGGGACCGTCAAGGAGAACAAGATTGCCCCCGACGGGGTGGAGCTCGTCCCCTCCGGCTTCGCCCACCTCAACAGGGTGGAGAGGAAGCTCCCGGTCGACCCGACGGGCGTCGTCCCGAGCGAGATCGACACCCGCCTCGACCACAGGTACCTCGATTTGAGGAGGAAGGAGACGTCGCTCATCTTCAGGACCAAGTCCGCGGCCGCGCGCCTTTTCCGCGGGAAGCTGCAGGAACTGGGGTTCCTCGAGATACACCCATCCGCGATATCGGGCGCGGCGACCGAGGGTGGGGCGGACGTGTTCTCCCTGCAGTATTTCGAGAACAAGGCGTATCTTGTCCAGTCGCCCCAGCTCTTCAAGCAGCTCGCGGTCATAGGCGGCTTCGACCGGGTGATGATGTCGGTCCCTGTTTTCAGGGCTGAGAAGCACAATACCACGTCCCACCTGAACGAGATAACCCAGATGGACATAGAGATGGGATTCGCCGACCACGGGGACGCGATGGACGTGCTCGAGAAGGTCGCCCTGCACGTGCTTTCGGGCGTGAAGAAGGAGCTCGGCGGGGAGATAGCCGGGGCTTTCGGGGTGGAGCTTGTCGTGCCTGAGAGGGTCCCGCGATATACATACACGGACCTCGTCTCGAAGCTGAACGATTCCGGGTTCGAGATGAAGCACGGCTGGGACTTCACCAAGGAGGCCGAGAAGAAACTGCACGACATACTCAGGGAGGAGCTTTATTTCATCTACGACTGGCCGACCGAGGTGCGTGCATTCTACTCGATGCCGTCCGAAGAGAACCCCGCCATATGCCACGCCTTCGACCTCATGTACCGCGGCCTCGAGATATCGAGCGGCGCGAAAAGAATCCACATCCCCGCCCTCCTCGAGGAGCAGCTGAAGAAGCGCGGCCTCGACCCGTATAACTTCGAGTTCTACATCAACGCCTTCAGGATGGGCGCGCCGCCCCACGCCGGATGGTCCATCGGCCTCGAGCGGCTTGTCATGAAGATGTGCAGCCAGGAGAACATCAGGGAGTGCATGCTGTTCCCCAGGGACCGGACGAGGTTATTGCCGTGATTTGTATGACGGGTGGGGGGTGGAACCCTCAGGGGGGCAGGAGAGAAGTGTTTTCCCCCATATGGGACAGGACGAGGTTGCTGCCGTGATACTCGTCACCAACGACGACGGGGATTCCGAGGGCCTCAGGATGCTCCTTACGGTTGCGAAAAAATTCGACCGGGACGCGGTCGCAATCGTCCCCAACCGCCAGCGGAGCGCGGTTTCGTGCGCCCTCACCCTGCACAAGCCCCTGCGCCTGCACCATGTCGCGAAGGACGTCTATTCCATTAACGGGACGCCCTCCGACTGCGTTCTCTTCGCCATCTACTCCGGCGAGTTCAAAAAGCCGGACCTGGTGCTCTCAGGGATAAACTGGGGCGAGAACGCCAGCGTCGGCTCGCTTCTCGGTTCAGGCACGATAGGGGCATGCTGGCAGTCCGCGCTGGAGAGGATCCCCTCGATCGCCTTTTCGATCACGCGGGGCGCCGGGGACTGGAGGCGGGGGGAGAGCTGGGGGGACCGGAAGGCCGTAGTGTCGAAAGTGGCCGAAATCGTAAGGAAGCTGAAGCCGGACCTCGCCCCCGAGAAGTTTTTCAATGTGAACATGCCCCACAGGCTCAGGGGCGCGAAAATCGTGCGCGTTAAGAAGACCCAGCGGGAGAGGTACATGACGGGCGTCATGATGAGGCACGACCCGGAGGGCCGGCCGTATTACTGGATAAGCGGGGT
>JBFLVW010000124.1:0-12887 GCA_040758235.1 Microcaldota archaeon | reverse complement strand
AGCCCGAGCGTCCAGGGGTTTTCCGGAACTTTCTCCTTTGGCATCATCTGGGAGGCTTCTGCGAACTGGGCTATCCCGCCGTTCACTTTCCTCGCGAACCCGCGGAACAGGAGTATCACCCGCGTCGCGGGTGTGTCGCTCTCGCTCTTGAGGAGCTCCTCGGCGTCCCCTGAGAGGTCCTCATAATCCTCTTCCAGCTCCTGGAGCTGGGCGACGTTGAGCCCGTCGCGGAATTCCGTGTCGAGGTCCTCGGTCCTGTTCTTCAGGAGTTCGAGGGATTTCGCCGAGACCGGGTCGAGGTCCTTGCTCTCGAGGATGAGCAGTAGCGAGTTCTCGAGGTTCTTCGCTTCGAGGGTTTCCGTGTATTCATCCAGCAGGAAGGAGGATGCCTCGTCGACGGATTCCGTGAGCGAGGTGTACTCCGCTATGGAATCGTCCATCCCCGTGAAATTGTGCGAGTTTATGTCTTCCGGTATGGTCGCATGGAGCGACTTAAGGTCGTCGAGCTTGTCTGAAAGCGACTTGTTCGCGACGTGGGAGAGAGCCTCCTGTCCCTGCGCTATCGCCTCCGAACCCGATTCGTTGAGTGGCCGGAACACGTCGCGGTAGTACGTTTCCATGTTTTCGTCCCGCAGGTAGAGCATGCGCGACTGTGTCTGGTTGTTCAGGGCCGCCGTCGTGGACTTGTAGTCCTCCAGCGGGGCCACCTGCTCCGCCAGCTCCGTTGACAGCTCCTCGATGTCGTCCGCCGCGGCCTGGTCGAGGTCGAAGGAGGGGCAGATGGCCCAGCACTTGAACTCGCAGGCCTTCCTGTCGGCCGTGTCGTTCAGCCTGGGCGTCCTGAAGACCGTGCTTTCTATCTTGAGGGAGAGGGGCCGGAGCTCGCCGGAAGTGTCCGCGATGTGCTGCAGCGTCTCTGCCATGTTTTCGTCGGTGAGGTTGTCGAGGCCGTCGCGGTAGCTGTTGATGAGCTCGTCCATGCGGAGGCTCGCAGGCGTGAAGTCCATGAGCGGCTGGACGATGACGCTTGCCGAACCCAGGCCGAGGGCGTCCCCGTACACGGCATACATCAGCAGGGCGTTCCGGGTGCAGGTCTCGTTGTCGGTGCACCGGACCAGCTCGCCGGAGATGTTTATCTTGCCGTTCGAGAACAGGATGTCGTCCCTGCAGACGTATTCCTCCTTGTTCTTGAAGTCGTAACCGTCGTTCCTGCTCGCGTTGAACTTTTCCACGAGTTCCCTGAGCTCGTCGAGGTCGTCTTCAGAGGGGTAATATGTCTTTACGTAATATGAATACATCACCGATTCCATCGCGGTCTGGTTCGTGACCGGCTCGCCGTTCTTCAGCAGGAACGATTCCGTCCCCCCGATGCTCACAAGCGAGTATGATGTGCCGTTTATCGTGAAATTCTCGTATTCCACCATGGAGAGGTTCTCGCCCTGGTAGAGATAAGAGGAAATGTTGAACTGCGCCAAGGCGAAACCTGCCAGCAACACTAGCAGCGCGGGCAACTTAAGGGAGGTCATCGGGGATAATTTGGCGCGATTCTTTATATATCTTTTCATTTTTTTCTGCCATTCTCGAAGCGGCGCGCGCCGGGCGTCATTTTTCCCTTGAAATGACGTAGTCGGCAATCGATTCCAGCGATGCCCGGTCCCGCGATTCCGGGAGCTTGCCCAGCTCCTTTTTCGCAGCCGCTATGAGCGATTTGGCGCGCTCGCGCGCATAGTCTATGGAGCCCGAGCGCCCGAGTATCTCTATGGCCTCGCGGACCGAGCCCGCTTCCGCTGTGTGGGAGGAAAGTATCGAAGTGAGCCGGGCGCGCTCCGGTTCGGGGGCGAGGGACAGGCAGTGGACCACCATCAGGGTCCTTTTCCCCTCCGTGATGTCCCCGCCGATTTCCTTCATGTACTTTCCGAAGTCCCCGGTGAGGTTCAGCACGTCGTCCTGTATCTGGAAGGCCGCCCCGACGAGTTCGCCGTACCTCCGGAGAGCCGCCTGCCTGCGCTTCCCTGCGCCAGCGATGAATGCGCCTGCCTCGCACGAGAGGCCCATGAGGGCGGACGTCTTGCCCCCTATCATCCCCAGGTAGTCCGATTCGCTGACGTCGAACCTTCCGCTGCGGATCCAATGCAGCTCGACGCCCTGCCCCTCCACCACCCTCTTGAACGATTCGGAGTACAGCTTCTGGAGGCGTACGAGCTTCGATGCGCCGAGGGGAAGCCCGACGAGCCTCTTCCAGAGGAGCGTGTAAAGGGCGTCCCCCGTGTTCAGGGCCATCGGGATGCCGAACTGGACGTGCAGGGTCGGCTCCCCCCGCCGGAACTGCGAGCCGTCCTCGATGTCGTCGTGGATGAGGGTGAAGTTGTGGAAAAGCTCTATGATGGCGGCCGGCTCGAGCGCATCCCCGTAGTCGCCCCCTGACGCCCCGCATCCGAGGAGGCAGAGGGCAGGCCTGATGCGCTTGCCCCCCCGCTTCAGGAACGGGACGAGCATGCCGTATACCCTTTCGTCCTCCTTCCCGAGCTCGCGCTCCATGATGGACTCCACCTTGGACAGGTGTGGAGCGAGATGGGAGTAATGATCCATGGGCACTACCTTATGCAGATTTGTTTTAAAGGCGCTTGGAATGCCCGCACTCGCATGTGACGCGAAGGCAGTTGTTTTTCCTGTCGTAGGCGACGCTCACGCTCTCTCCCGGTATCCAGACGAGGTGGCATTTCCTGCAGAAGCTGTTCCGCAGCTCCGGGGGCATCTTCGCCTTGTGCTTCCGGACGAGGTCGAACGCCATGTCGACATAGCGCCTGGAGCGGTCCTTTTTCCCCGCCCGGTACGACCGCCAGGCCGAGTCCAGGAGCTTGTTTATGGACGAGCGCACGCTGGATTTTATAATATTCCGACGCCTACTATCCATGCTGTTGGTTCGATGGAAAACTTTATATACGATTACTTTGTCAGCCCCATCTGGGACAGGACCGGCTACAACATAGTGAATACTCTCGTGTACGCGGGCATTGCGATAGCCGCCATTTTCGCCCTCCACAAGGCATTGAAGGGCCGTGTAAAAATCGATGACGGATTCGTGAACGGAGTCCTTTCGTTCGTCCTTTTCGCATCCACGATGCGCGTCGTCACGGACGCGATAGACCACGGGAAGTTCCTCCCGTTGACGCCCTTCCATCAGTTCGTCCTCGACAGCCACCTCTGGGACTACGGTTACCTGACCGTTACGCCGGGGATATACATCCTGACGGCAGCCCTCCTGCTGGCAACGGCTGCAATCCTGCACAGGCTGAAAAGGATGGACATGCTCCCGTATATCGGGCTCGCCCTGTGGCTTCCGCACTTCCTGCTGCTCCTTCCGCTGATGGCTTACGGGGTGTTCGCCCTCCCGATACTCCTGCTTGCGGCCATACCAGCCTACATCGCCATGATGTATTTCAAGGACAGGAACTTCGCGCTGATTGTCGCCGGGCAGGCCTTCGACGGCGCGGCGACGTTCTTCGTCATTGACGTGTTCGGGCCCATGCTCGGCGTGCAGTATTTCGAGCAGCACGTTTTGGGGAGCGCTATCGGGGAGCTGTTCGGGACATACTTCGCGTTCTACCTGGTGAAGGTGGCGATTGCGTTCGCCGCTGCATATGTCCTGCAGAAGGAGAAGATGGACGAGGAGGACAGGCGCTTCGTCGCGCTCGTCCTGATGATAATGGGCTTCGCGCCCGGAATAAGGGACGTCCTGAGGATGGTGGTGGCTACATGAAACGGGGTCCGGGACGGCGGGTTTTGGGGAAGGAAGGGGGCAGGACGGGCAGCTATCAAGCAAGGGACGCCGAGTTCATGATGAAGGCGATAGAGGTGGCGGCCATGGGCGTCAAAAAAGGGAATTCCCCTTTCGGCTCGTGCATTGCAATGGATGGTGAAGTCGTCGCGGCAGCCCACAACACAGTCCTCGCAAGGAAGGACGCCACAGACCATGCGGAGATGAACGCGATAAGGCTCGCCTGCAGGAGGCTCTCCAGCCACAAGCTGGATGGCTGCGTCATCTACTCGACTACCGAGCCCTGCCCGATGTGCTTCTCGGCCATCCACTGGGCCGGCATAAAGGCGATAGTTTTCGGGACCGGCATTGCCGATGTCAAGAGGCTCGGGTTCTCGGAGCTTACCATCAGCGACGTCGAGATGAAAAGAAGGGGGCATTCGAAAGTCGCAATCACAAAGGGATACATGAGGGAGGAGTGCCTTGCCCTCCTGAAGATGTGGAAGGGCGGGAAAGCCAGGACTTACTGAGCGCCTGCAAGCTCGCGCTCCGCCTCTTCGATTGCCCGCGCCACGCGGGGGTTGTACTCGCCCCTGAAGTGCATCTCAAGCTTGTGCGCGAAGCCCAGCCCGCCGACAGGCTCGATGCCCTGTTCTTCCCTGAGCCGGTTCACGTTCCGGTATACCGCCTTGAGAAACCTGAAGTCGCCGTTTGGCTTTGCCTGGGAGTTTGTCATTTTTCCACCTTGGCCCGAGGGACCTGATTAGCGCTGGCCCTTTGGCTACAAACATATTGTGGGTAATTCAATATATAAATGTATCTACCCCATGGCATACCTATAAATATACTTTCTATCACATATAATCATGGCACAGCACGTCCGGCTCCTTTTCCCCAATACCGTCAGGCAGACCGAGGTGGCGGCCGCCCGGTCGGCGCTGGAATCGTTCGGCAGGTTCGGCGTGACTCACGACAGCATCCAGGTGGACGCCGCGCCCGGCGGAATGTTCTGGAAGGTGAAGCACATGGAGCCGGTGCGGAAAGTGAAGCACGGCGAAAAGATTCACTCGATAATCACTAATCCGGGGGCGGTCGTAGTGGGCCCGCTCGACCTGCAGACCGAATCCATATCCTGCCTCTGGCACGACAAGGACATCCTCGGCGTGGGGCTTACGCCCTGGAGGATTCATGAGGCGGAAGTCTTCCCGGATGAGAAATCGCGGAGGCTGGGCTTGAGCCTTTTCGGCCATGGGGCGCTCGTTTCCCTCTTCATGATTCGGGAACTGGGAGAGGGCGTCCGCGAAAGCGCGATAACGCTCGCAATCAAGCACGAAGTAGGGCACGTATTCATTAACAGGAAGGGGCACTGCGGGAACGCGGGATGCCTCATGCAGGAAAACGAAAACAGCCGGGATTTCGTCGAAAGGTTTGTCCTGCCCGCCCTGGACTTCTGCAGGGAATGCAGGGAAGAGATAGGGAAGGGCATCGCGATGCTCGAAGCGGGAAGATACAACTGAGAGGTGAAATCATGAGGGACCCGAAAATACTGCTGATGCTGAATGGCGGGCTTAGCGCGAATGAGCGCTCGGCCGCGATAAGGGCGGCGGAGAGGTTCAGGGAATTCGAAGTGAAGGTCGACATAATCGGGAGCGGGGACGCGAAGCTGCCGCCCTCAAGGCAGGCGGCCGCGCTCTGCAGGTGCATTTTCGGGGGCGAAAAGGAAACGCTCGGCTCATACGAATTCGAGCAGGCGCGGGGGATTTTCGGGCGCGAGCCGCCCCAGTTCATCCCGGTCGGCGTCACCCCCGAAAAGCTGTTCTTCTGGGACAGGGAATCGGGAAGGCAGCCGGTCGAGAGGCTGGGGATATATGGCGCGGGCGCGGCCCTTTCTCTCGCCGATATGAGAAAGCTCGGGCAGTCGGGCGCTTATCGGGGGTATTCCCCGGAAACCCTCATGGAGGCGGTGGAGATAGCCCTCGCGAGGGACATTGGACGTGCTCTGATAAGCTCGCAGAGGATAATGAAGGGCGGCGACTGTGCTTCCGCCGATTGCATAATGCAGAAAGCCGAAAACATCCTGGAGTTTGCCCAAATGGCCTGCGCGAGGACCGATTTCTGCGGGGAGTGCAGGGGCGACCTGAAGTCTGCGGTCAATTACACCAGGCATTTCGCCATGGCTTAGGCCCGGCTCATTATCGCGAGCAGGAGCAGCACCGCGCCCATGAAAATGAGGGGCAGGGTTATCTTCGCGACCGCCACGATGGAATTTACGGTGGAGATGACCTCTATCGACTGCTTCGCCCCGAGCACCCGGATGTCGAACCAGCGCCTGTCCGAGAAGAAGTTCGCAGGCTGCATGTCGGATGCTGCCTCCTCGACGGCCCCGGATATCGTGTCGAGCATGTTCTGCTCCTCGCGGAGCGGGTTCAGTACGCCCCGCACCATGTTCGTCTGATGCGTGTCGGTCGTGTAAACCCCCACCTCGAATTCGCGGCCGGACTTTTTCCCGGCCTCCTTGACCGCGGCCTCTATGCGGTCGCGGAAGGCGGGAGTGACTCCGTTGGAGTCTATCAGCACGACCGCGTATTCAGGGGCCGAGGAGATGATTGCGACCTTCACCCCGGCCTTTCCGACCACGTCCGAGTCGGGCTGGCGGAAGGATACCCCGATTTTCAGGGGTCTCCCCTCATGCGAAGCCTCGAGAGAGCGGGCAATCGCCTCCATGTACCTGTAGCCGACCATGCTTCCAGGCTCGAAGCTGGTTATCTCGCCCGTCTCGGCGTTGTGCTGGTCCACCACCATCGCCGTCGCGGTCTTCTTCTCCGCTTCCTTCATCAGCGCGAGCCCGAGGCCGAAATTGATGTCCTCGGTCACCTCGGGGGCCCTGCTGAGGCCGAACATCGCCGAATCGTTTATTCGCAAAGCCTGCGCCCGGCACTCTCCGCTCCTGCCCTCGGAGAGCGAGACGGTCGCCGGGCTGAATCTGGCGTCTTTTACGGACGAGGAGAACGCTTCCATGACCTTCCCTATCTCGCTTGTCGCGACGGGGTTCAAATCATGGGTCACTGTTCCGTGGAAGACGAACGATTTCGCATTGTGGCGCTTCGATATCTCCTCCGCTATGAGGTGGGAGAACTCGCTCCCTCCGAGGTTGCCGAAGGGCCCGTAATGGACGTAGGGCGTGACGAAATAGACCGTGTCGCTTTTCCTTTTGAAGCCCATCAGGCAGAGCATTGTCCTCGCGTCCTCGCCCACCTGCTGGAACACCTTTTCCACGTCCTTGTTGTGGTAGAGCCACTGGCTGAAGAGGTAGGACATCGCGTCGGTGCTGCTGAGTCCCAGGTTCTTCTTCATGGGAGCGTTGATTATGAAGAAGAAGAGGATTATCGCGGAGAGGAGGACGAAGGCCGAGATGTAGAACCTCGCCGCGATGTCGAGGAATGGTTCGCTCGAGACGTAAAGGGCCTGGTTGCTCAGGAGGAAGAGCAGGTAGAGCAGGAGCTGGAGCATCGCGAAGAGTATCGAGCGGTATTTGAGGATGAACACGAAGCGGGCGATGACGTACCAGAGGACGAACACCGTTGCGGAGCCGACTAGTATGACGAGCTGGGCCCAGATGGGGTTTACTCCGGAAAGCAGCAGGCCCGCCCCGTATGCCAGGCTGTATACCGCTTCCCCCGCGAGGGCGGTCGCGGCTATCCTCCGGTATGGCATCTTGCGCACCATCAGCTTTATCAGGACCGAAGAGATTAGGGCCGGGAACGAGAGGAGCATCAATCCGTCCAGGACCGCGGCATGGATGGGCTTGCCCGACCCTATGCCGATGAGCAGGCCGAACACGGCTCCGAGCGCGACGATCGCCGCCGCGAGATAGGGGGCGGGAGGCAGCGTGATGAAGTAGGAGGTGAGGCTTATCGCCTGGTTGATGTTCTTGCTCATCGTTTTTTATATCGTTCTCAACCGTTTAAAACATATGTCGGCCCTCGTATGCCCAAAATGCGGAAGGACGAGCGACGCTGTCGCATTCATCGAGGCCTTCTGCATCGATGACTACCCGGTGAGAATCGAGGCCCCCGCGAAGGCGGAGTTCGAGCGGTGCACGAGGTGCGGCAGGATGAGGCTGCGCGGCGAATGGACGCCCTTTTCCGAAAAGAAGGTGGCCGGGTTCATCCTTTCGAGGTGCAGGGGGGAGTACGAATCGGCGGAATTCGACGCGGAGCGCGGAGCGGCGGTCTTCACCCTGCGCAGCGGGGCGAAAATAGCGAGGCCCGTCGCGGTGGAGATGAAAAAGACAATCTGCCAGCAGTGCTCGCGCATCGCCGGCGGGTATTTCGAGGCGATAATCCAGCTGAGGGGCGACCGCGCGAAGCAGGAGAAATACGCGGAGATGTTCCTCAAGAGGCTGGATAAGGTCACCTTCGTCACGAGGACCGAGGAGAAGGACGAGGGGCTCGACCTATACATCGGGAACTCCAAGGCCGTCGTCGAGATGATGGGCAAGATGGGGCTCAAAGTCCTCATGACGAAGAAGCTCGTAGGGCGGGACCAGGGGAAGCGGCTGTATCGGACGACTTTCCTGATAAGGCTATGATTCAATCTTCCCGTTCATGGCATGGGGCACCTTGAGCGCTTCCGGGATCGCAGGCAGGTGAAGCAGGGTGCTCTTGAAGCGGACGAGCAGGCCGAACGTCGCGGCCTTTGCCGCCCCCACTCCGAAAAGGGAGAACACGAGCGTCGCCCCGCCCTCGCTGAGGCCGAGGCCCGCGATGGTCGGCGAGGGCACGAATTCAAGCATGGTCAGGAGCGGCTGGAGGAAGAAGTAGAAGAGCACCTCCGGGAAGGGCGTCTCGAGTTGGATGCCGACCGCCTTTGCGGCGAAATACCACGACAGCGCGCGCGCCGTCCACCCGACCCCTATCAGGGCGATGAGGTGGGGCGTCTTTTTCACGACTATGTGCGAGCCCTCCTGCATCTTGAGCACGACATCGAAGAGCCGCGACGCGACGGGCAGTTTCTTCGCGAACGAGAAGAGCATCAGGAATCGCCGCGAGAAGAGGACGAGCAGCATAATTACGACGGCCGCAAGGATGGCGGCGACGCCGATAAGAAGCACGGCGCCCTGTCCCGGGCCGATGAAGACCGCCATCAGGTAGAGCAGCGCCAGGCCCCCCGCGACCACCTTGAAGGCGAAGTCGAAAATCTGCGGGCCGAAAATAGAGAGCAGCGCCCTGTCGGCAGGGACCTTGTAGTTGTAGTGCAGGACCGCTGCGGTCGCGAAATATCCGGAGCGCGAAGGCGTGAAGTCGGCAAGCAGCATTCCGACGATGTGCGATTTCAGTATGGCGATGAACCCGGCAGGCGAGCCGGCCTCCTCGAGCAGTATGGAGATGCGGTAGGACATCACGAGGTCCATGAGAAGAATGCAGAGCATGCTCAGGGCGACATAGCTGAGGTCGAGGCCGCCGAGCTCGAGAAGGACCTTGTCTGCTCCGACGACTGCCAGTATCGCGGCGACGAGCGCGATTGAGACCGCCGCATTCAGCGCGAGGAGCGCCTTTCTTTTCATGGCCGCACTTCCCTCAGGCGCGTTCTGAATTCCATCTCCCGGGTGTCAGGCGCGAGGCCCAGGGCGGGGGGGATGAGCATGTTGATTCCGTTTACCGCCGCAAGGAGCCGTTTGACCCCGTCCTCCCTTAGAGAAGCACCAAAAACGTTCATGAAGCACACGAGGTTCTCGGCAAGCAGGTAGAGGATCGCCCTGAGCATTTCCCTTATTTCATCCGGCCCCTTCTGGATGGTCGTCGTCCCGTGCATGTTGGGCGTATTGAGGTTCACGCCGATGAGGCTCGAGTGCGATTTCTGGCACATCGCCCAGTACTGGCTGATGAAAAATTTTTCGAAAGCCTCTTTCGAATAAAGCTTCTTCATCATTTTCTGGAAGCTGTATTTCCTCCTGAGGTTCTCGAGCGCGCGCTCCTTCGTGTTCGACCATTTCCCCTCCCGAACCGAGCGCATTTTCTCCTCTTCGAGGGAGGATATTTCAAGGAAATTCCCGTACATTCCGTCGTCGAGAAGGTATGCGTACTGCCAGATTATCGTCTCGAAAACGGTCCTGAGGTTGTTCCCTGCCGGGTCGAGCATGCCCATCCGCGCCATCCTGTAGGCCGCCGACAAATAGACGCAGTTGCGGTAGAAGAACGCGGCGAGGCGGCCGCTCCGCCCGTCCAGGAAGCCTGCCGATGATTCGGCGAGCGAGAAGTATGAGGAGAACGAGAGCGAGATGGATTCCTCGGCGGCGCGGCACTCGGGCGCGAACATCCTGCCGCTCGCTTCAAAGACGTGCTCGTGCCTGGCACTCAGGGAACCATAATCAGCGCGCATCGGACGATAATCCCCCGTAAAGCTTTTTGTATGCATCGAAAAACAGCGAAAGGAGGACGGAGCGGGCGAAACGGGGGTTCTTCCACGCGCGGCGGACGGAATATGCGAACGCGTCGGGGCCGTATGGGACATACTCCGTCACCGGCACCCCGTTCCCGCGCAGCTCTTCATAGTAGGCCGGCAGCACCCCCTTGAGCACTTCTATCTCGAAGAATTTCTTGGGGAATTTTTTCTGCATGGCGAGCGCGAGCGAGATCGCCTCGGAGTGGTGGGTCCCGACGGCTATCCCGAAATCAGGCGGGCTCTTTTCAAACGCTTCCCGGATCAGCGCGAGGAATGCGCCGTGGATTTTTTGGGGGCCGGTGTGCGCGATCTCCTCGCCCTCTGCGTATATGCCCTTGACGAGCCGGACCATGACCGGCGCCTCCTGGGAGAGGACGATGAGGGAGAGCAGGTCCCTCCCGCTCCGCTTCAGGTTCGCCTGTATGCACACGCCCATCCTGTAGCGGCCCGAATGCTTTTTGTAGAAGGCGAGCGTGAAATCGGTGTGGCGGGAATCCTCCATGTCGAGCCAGACCGCGACGCCCTTCGATGCCGCGTAGCGGACCGCTTCGAGCATCTTTTTCTCGCAGAAAGCCCCGTTGTAGGGGACGTCCTTCGCGTCGAAACCGAACTGCGAGGGCTTTATCGTGATGGACGCGCGCGCCTTTTTCTCAGCAATCCTGTCCGTGAGCATAGCGTACTCCCGGACCGCGGCCTCGGCAAGCGTCCTTTCGAGATAGTGTTCGCCGAGGAAGTTTATCACGCAGGCAGAGCCTTTGCTGTTCAGCCCCGTGCAATACCGGACGGCGTCCTCCGCCTTCGCACCGGCGACCCACCGCCCCATCACCCTGAGGAAGAAAAAGTTGCCGATGCCCCTCACGATGGATGCAATCATGTCAATCGATTATGATGTCCTTCCCGGTCAGTTTTTTGTGGATGGTTTCGCTGAGCTCCTTGTCGTTTATCCTGAAGGCCTGGTAGAGGTCGGGCCGCTCGCTGGCCATCTGCGCGAAGAATGCCGCCTTCTCGTCGCGGATGGACATCGCCGCCCGGGCATCAGCCTTCTCGAGCCTTGCCTTCCAGTCCCCGATGCGTTTCTTCGCATCCCTGAATTCCCTCGATTTCACGAGTTCGCCGACATCCATATAAGCCACCTTTCGCCCGGTTGCCATCACGGATTCGGAGCGGCGGTTTTTATAGCATTCATTTAAGGCCGATTCCGGATAGCCGGATGACGGGGTCGTCCCGCCAGCCCGAATAGTCTATTTTTGCGGCATCGAGCTTCGGGAGGAAGAATGCGAGCGCTTCGGCCCCGTTGCTTACCCGCCCGCCGGATGGCATGTCGGCCCTTCCCATAATGACATCGAAGCTCCCCGCGCCGAGGCGCCCGTCCACGAGCCTCCTGACTTCGCTCATGTCGCCGGAGAGGTATGCCCTCCCGAGCAGCGCCTGACCCCGCTCCGCATTTCCGGATTCGCCTATCACGAAAAGCTCTAGCGAGCGGCAGAAGGCGGTTTCGGCCGGGTATGCCGTCAGAGAAGGCGTCCTTCCGTTCGCCCGCACAAGATGCTGGGCGTTCAGCTCCGTCAGCCCCTCATGCAGCCATTCCAGATAGCCTGCGATTATCGGCTCGCCCTCCGCGCCGCGGTAGCGGAAAACAGTCCCTCCCCCGAGCCACGCCGCGTAATGGAACTGCTCGTGCGCTATCACGTGGTACCTGTCGGTCTCGGGCGCGACCTTGTCCGAGATGAGCAGGTGGTTCGTGTCCCAAAAGCAGTATCCCCAGCTGTCGCCGGCTGATAAGGCCTGCTCCTGCCTGTTGAAGAGCGAGTCGGGCTCCGTTGTAAGGTAAGGCGGCGCTGCAGTGAACCTCCGGTAGATGTCCCTGCCGAGAAGCTCCTCGCTCATCCACCCGGTCCGGATTTCCCCGCTTATCCTCGCGTTCTCCCGCGCGAGCGGGGCGATTCGTTCGAGGTCCGCATCCCTCTGCGCGACTGCCACCGATTCCTCGACTGCTCCGCTGAGTTCGCGCGCTATCGCCCGCCGCTCTTCATGCCGCCCGCGCTCAGCATGCGACACCCCGAGAGCGGACTCCATCTGAGCCCTCATCGCGCGCTCGGATTCCGTAATCGAGTGCCTCCGCGTGCGAAGGATAGTCCTGCTCCGCGCGTCGACCTCCCTGCTGTGGGCGTCCCCTTGCGCGGCGTTGCGTATTATCGTCGCCGGGCGCTCGTGGCCCTGCGAGAGCTGCGCGTAACGCAGCTCGTCCTGCAGTGTTGCACGCTCCCTGCCGCCGCCCCTCGCATCCTGCATGGGTTTGTGCGAGGCGAGGTCCTGGAGGATGCCGCCCTCCCTCTTCTGGCGCTCTGCCATTACCAAAATTCGCGTAAAGAGTATAAAAAGATATTTAACTGCCCGTGACCGCCCAAGCTGCTTCCTAAGAAGCACGCCAAAAATCACCATGCCGCCTGCATGATCGGGTCGCGGTACCACCTGCGGAAATCGATTCCGGCGCTTTCCAGCCGTCCTTCCAGGTATGCCAGTGCCGAGGCCCCGTTCCCATGCGCCATCAGCGTTTCGAAGGCGTCGGCTCCGAGCGCGCGGTTCACTATTGAGCGGACGCCGCTGAAGTCGCCGCCGAGGTACGCCTGCCTGAACACCTCCATCCCCCTGCGCTCCACTATTCGCGACGCTTCCGCCATGTCGC
>JBFLVW010000123.1:0-5358 GCA_040758235.1 Microcaldota archaeon | reverse complement strand
TCCCAGGAGCCGCTCTCCCCCGAAGCCCCGAAGGCCCGAAAAACGCTTGAACCGGTCGAACTGACGCTTCTTCGGACGGGAAACTCATTCCTTGCCTACGTTACGGTCGAGCGCGGCGGAACGAAGGAGGACCTGGCCGGCGCCGAACTGGATTTCCACTACTCTCCGGGCGATGCCGCGTGGTCGCCTGTTCCGGGATGCTCGAAAGTCACGGTGTGCGATGCGTCCTCCGTCGTGGGACAGAATGGCCGCGGCGTGAGGATACGGGCCGATTTCTCGCAGGATGGGTATGAGCCCGCATCGGCCGTCTTTTCAGTCCCGGCCTTCGCATCGGTCGGGTTTTAAACTTTCGATGCGATTTGTCTTCCATGGCTGAAATCCCCCCAAGGCCCGAGAACGCGCTGACGGGCCCGCAGATACAGGCGCGCCTGCGCGAAATCCTGGGAGACACCCAGACCGGCTCAGCGCAGGATATGGAAGCCAGGCGGGCGCGGCTGGAGGAGTTCGTCTTCCAGCAGTTCACCTCCGGCAACGTCCCCGACTTCATGAGGCCCCAGAACTGGCCTGAAATCACCGTCGAGACGCAGTCCGGAAACAGGACGATACGCGCTAGGGTGCGGGTGTGCCCGGATTATCTTGCCATCGGGGGGAACGACGACTTCATACGCATGCCCATCAATCCCCTCACGGCGCGGAGGATTGCGGACCTTTACGGCTTTTCCCTGCCCACGCAGAGGATGGTGGACGTCATCGACGAGCAGGCGCGCAGGGCGGGGGGCATGGTTCCCTTCGTCGCCGCTCCTGCGATAGCGAAAAGGGTGACCGACCCCAAGTCCAACCAGCCCGTCGAAAAAAAATGGAACTACCGGCAGTACGGCTATTACGAGGGCAGGTGGATGCTTTCACCCGAATTCATCGGTATGCAGAACCAGATTTACCGCGAGCAGCCGGAAAGCGTCCGGACTGCAAGGATACGCTCCGGCCACAAGAAGGACATCATATACGACCAGCTCGCATTCAGGGAGTCGCACGAGGGCGGCCCTCCAGTAGTAATCTATCGGAAGGGGACGCAGCCGCTGAGCAATTTCCACAACGAGAAATACTGGGACTACAGCCACGGTACGCGATTCATCCACGGCGACGTTTCCATCACCGTTCTCGAGGGCGCAAGGACAATCCGGGAGGAGCGGACGACATTCGGCGCGGCCCTGAACCATCGCGAATACTACCGCCTATTCTCCCCGGTCCGCCTCGACATTACGGACATGTACCGCGGCACGCGCAGGGCAGTCCCTAGGAAAACCGGAATGGTGGAGCCCCCCGTTCCGGCCCAGCCTGAGATGAGACGCCGGCCCGCCGAAAGGGTGGGCTAGGAATCATTATTAACCGCCCCGGCACATTCTTGCGCATGGCAGAGAGGATACCGCCCCGCCCGACGGACGATTCCGTGCCCACGGGCTCGCAGTTCATGGATTCGGTCCGAACGCTCAACCCCGCGCAGTTCGAGGAGAGGGTGATGCAGGAGATCGCCCGGGGGAACGTCCCTGATTTCATGCGGCCGGAAAACTTCCGGACGATGAGCGTCACGATGCAGGTCGAGGGCAGGGAGATAACCGCCGCTGTCCGCGTGTGCCCGGACTATCTCGCCATTGGCAGCAACGACAACCACGCGCGCGTGCCGATAAGCCCGATTCTCGCCCAGAGGATAGCCCGGCGATACGGGTTCGTGATGCCGACGCAGCGCCTTGTGGACGCGATAGACGCGAAGGCGCGCTCCGACGGCGGCTTCCTGAGCTTCAACGGCGCAGGCGAAGTCGCCGCCCGCGTGACCGACTCCGCGAGCGGGCAGAAAGTGAGCGCGAGATGGAACCACAAGCAGTATGGCGCATATGAAGCGAAATGGATGGAGTCTCCGGAATTCGCCTTGGAGCACAGCAGGATGACCAGCGAGCGTGTGGGCGTGCCCGGCTCCGCGATGCTCTCGGGCCACAAGAAGGACATCGTCTATCATCCCGACACGGAAAAGCCGATTACCAACAAAAAGGGGCAGGTCGTCTATCCCGGCCGCGTGGCCATCTACCACCAGGGTATCCAGCCCTTCAGCACGATCCACCACAGCGGTTACTTCGATTACAGCCACGGCGTAAGGTTCCTCCTCTCGGACGTGAGGCTGACGATAACCGAGCGGGACGGCTCCAGGCGCGAGGAAACGATGTCCATGCGGAACATCCTCAACCACGAGCAGTATTACAGGCTGTTTTCACCGATAAGGATGGACATAGACCAGCTCTACCTGGGGCAGGCGGAGCGCAAACATACAGGCATTGTACCGAGCCGGAGCGGACGCGTCGCTTCGCGCGGAACCCTCCAGCATGCGGGCTGAAAAATTTCCAATACTTCTTCCAAAACATCTAAAAAGCGCGTTTCGGACGCTTTTCCGATGGAGAGGCCCCATAGGGTAAGGGAATCGCTGAAACGGCGCCTTCCCGACGCCGAATCGAGGATGTCCGTCCTGAAGGGAGTCAGGAAAAGGTGGGCGGAGCTGAAGCTGAAAAATATGACCTTCAGCGACCTGCTCTGCGAGGAAATGCGAAAAGAGTGGGACTCCCCGATTAGCGCGATGTCCGCGAAGGAACTCCTGGAGAAGCATCTCCGCGAGCGCAGGGAAAGGCCGAAAAAACCCGTTTCCGAGAAGGAAGTCCTTCAGGCCATCGACAGGCTCAAAGGCTCCGCGCCGTCCGACAAGTCGGTGCTCGACATCATGTACGCGCTTGCCGATATCAGTCCCTACGAGAGCGCGCGGAGGCTCGCATCCGGCGTGGTTTCCGGAGCGAGGGGAGGGGCATAAGAGTCATTTAATATCCCTTTCTACCAAATGTTTTGCATGGCGGGAAAGAAGCTCGGAGGGAACGGGAAGGCTCCCATCCACGAAAGGACCAATGGCGAAAAGCCATTCAGCGGCGCCAGGCCTGCCGCCGAAGGAATCCGCCCAACGACCACGGAGGAGATTCTCAGGGAATACGGCCTCGCGGATGCGATCGAGATTCTCGGGCGGCCCGAACCCCTGTCCGGCTCCGCAAAGGAAGCGTCGGAAGAACTCCATCTCATTCTCAGGATAAAATACCCCGGGCGCGATTTTTCCGAAACGTCGGGCGACATGATAGCGATATCCGGCATACTCTCGGCGGGTGCTTCCCCTGAGGACATTTCCGAGAGGGTCAGGCTCATCCGGCGGACGCTGCGCCATTTCCCGCAATACTTCCGCGGCATCGAAGAGCAGTTCACCGACACCTACCCCCTGAGCCGGGCGCTTCACGACCTCAAAGGGCTGTTAGAGAATGAACCGGCGCCCCGGCTCCCCTCTCTTGATGTCGCGCTGAAAAGGGGCGAGAGGGCGGTTCACGGAAGCATCCGGCAGAACAGGTACGGACCCCCGCCGAGGATGCAACCGCACATGCCCATAACCCCCGCGCATTATCTCCCCACAATCGAAGGCACCGACCACAAGGACGTAACTTATGAGCAAGGATACTATTTCATCGAACTCGCCCCGCGCTTCTCGGCCGTTCGCGTGACTGCCTACGCCCTCGCGCTGACAGCTATTGCAGCCGCCGCGGCGTTCGGCTTCCAGAACTGCCAGTGATGTTTATGGCCCCCACACGAAAAAGCTCCGTCGCGGAAAAAATTTCGCTTCGTGTCATCGTCAATAAGCCCGAACCCGACACCCTCCCCAGGGACGCGGAGGTGCTCGACCGCATTCTCTCCGAGGGTTTCAGCTACACCAGATACCTATCCAGGGATTCGGTCGGGACGGAGAGGCCGACTATGACCGTTAAGTTTGCCGTGGAGCTCACGCGCGGCCGCAACAAGATGGAGCTTTACGCTTTCATACAGCGGAGCATAGGCGGGAAGAGCCTTCACGAGATGGGAACGCACTCGGAGGCCCTGTGCGACGTTATGATGGAAGCCGAAGATGCCGGCATAGTCAGGATAAGGGAATCGAAGAAATAGCCTATGTTATAATTAATGGTAGAAAAGTATTAATACCCAGACCGCGCTATTCCTGCATGAAGAAAATCGTTTCCGGAAGAGGTACGAACCTCAAAACCGGCAGGGAAATCAAATTTTCCGTCCCATCCACGCTTTCAGACCTCGGAGTCGAAAAGCTCGTGAAAAACGTGAAGCCTGCGGAGCTTGCAGACATCGGGACGACGGAAAAGCTCGACACAGGATGCGGATTCGACGTGGCCATCGACATCCTCAAATTCGAGCGCGCGCTCGCGGAAGGCAAATTCCGCGCCGAAAACCCCCTCACGACCAGAAACAAGGAATTCCTCGCAGGCATTTCCCATGCTTTTGCACCCGGGCAGATGGCCGACGCCGACGACCTCATAGTTTCCCTCCTCTCGGCCGTCAAAGCCGTCAAGAACGAGCGCCTTCATTAATGTTAGAAAATTGAAAAAAGTGTATAATTAAATACCCTTTCTGCAACATTACATTCATGCTCCGGACAGCTCCCGCCCTGCGCATCGCGGCATTCTCGTTTTTCGTCGGCATGAACTGCGCGAAGCCCGAGCCTGACACCATCAGGGAGGTTTCTCCCGCCAAATCTTTCCCCGATATCCGGACTTCCATTCCGGATGCCGCCTCGCCGCCGGTCGTCGATGCGTCAATGACCTCCCCAGCGTATGTTTCGCTCGCGCTAAAAAACCCCAAAATCGTCGTCCTCGGCGATTCCATCCTTACAGGCTATGGCGGGCTCGTGGCGAAGGCTCTCGGCGAAAATGTATCAGCACCGGACGGCGGTCTTGCCGCACCCAAAGACGTAACGAAAGGCGCGCAGGCGATACGAGGCTGGATAGGAACCCAGTTCGATGCGCATGTTTCTGACCCCAAAAACAACATAATCGTCCTCGAGGGGGGCGTCAACGACCTTGCCAACCTCGGAAAACTTGGAAAAAAGGAGGCACGCGAAGACGCGTTTGTCGATTTACTCGCGCGGCTCGATGGGATGGTAAAAAAGTGCATCGAGAACAACAAGGTCATTATCCTCGTCACAATCAGCCCCTGGAAACGCTCATACTACTGGACCGCGGAGGGGCAGGAGTACACCGAAAAAATCAACGGGTGGATGAAAAGGCAGGCCCGTCCCGGCGTTTTCGTCGCGGACACGTACTCGGCGCTCGTAACCCAAAACCCTCCTTGCGAAAAAGAAAAAGACACTCTCGAGAGCGGCTATCGCGGAGGGGACATCCAGCATCCGAACGCCGCGGGAAAGAGAAGGATAGCAGAGGCCATCGCAGAGTCGATGGGATTTTCAGTGGCTCATACCAAGCCTGAAGCGTCGCGCTGGACGAG
>JBFLVW010000122.1:0-7569 GCA_040758235.1 Microcaldota archaeon | reverse complement strand
CTCTGAAATGATTTTTGCTTCGCAAAAATGGTGTTTGTGATGAAAGGATATTCAATCGAGCTTCCGGAAAACTGCGCGCGTGCGCGCGTAGAGGGCGTCAACGCCTCCTACAAGGACCTGAGCGAGGTGTGCGGGGCGATAAGGAACAAGCGCTCCGACTGGGCGCTCGAATTCCTCGAGAAGGCCTCGGAAGGCGAGATACCGGTCCGCTTCAGGAGGCACAACCGCAACCTGGGCCACCGCCGGGAGCTCGGAGGCCGCAAGGGGCGCTACCCGGTCAAGGCCGCGGGCATTGTCCTCAAGGCCCTGAAAAGCGCGATGGCGAACGGCAGGGTCCTCGGCCTCGGCGAGAGCTACAAGATAATCGCCGCAGTCGCGAACAAGAAGGACGTCTATCCCAGGATGGCGCCGAAAGGCAGGCAGGCGCGCTCGTTCCTGGAGACGTCGCGCATCGAAATCGTTCTCAAGGGCTCCGAGGTCCCGAAAGGAGTCACAGTGACTCCGCCGAAGAAGAAAGAGGCCCCGAAGCCCGAGGCGGAGGGCCGGAAACCCGAGGCCCAGAAAAAGGAAGAGGCTCCGACCGTCGGCAAGGAAGAGAAGCGCGAGCCGCCGAAGCTCCTTGCCGAAGAGGCGGTGAAAGAGCACAAGCACGAGCAGGAGAAGACGACGGAGCTCGAGAAGAAGCGCGAGGAGCGCCCCCACCAGCACGGTGAGCACAACAAAAGGTGAGCATGATGATATACCAGGAAAAAATCATCGAGGAGCCGATAAGCAAGTACCAGGTCATGAAGTTCCTCGAGAAGAAGCTTGACCGGGCCGGCCTCGCTTCCGTGGACATCCAGAGGACGCCCCTCGTGACGAGGATCACCCTCGAAGTCACGAATCCGGCGAGGATAATCGGGAAAAAGGGCAGGCTCATCAACGAGCTCACCGACACGATTAAGAGCGAGTTCAAGATAGAGAACCCGCAGATAAGCGTGATAGAAGTCCGCGAGCCCTTCCTCGAGCCGCGCATGGTCGCGAAGAGGGCGGGCAAATACATCGAGATGGGGAAGAAGGTCCGCGCGGTCCTCCACTACCTCCTGCGGGAAGTCATCCGCTCGGGCGCGCTCGGCGCCGAGATAATGGCGGCCGGCAAGCTCGGCCAGAAGGGCGCGAAGGCGAAGAGCCTCCGGGTCCAGGCGGGCTACATACCGAAGGCAGGCGAGCCGGCGCGGCTGATACGCGTCGCCCACCTGAGCGCGAACACGCGCTCCGGGGTCATCGGCATACTCGTAAGGATTGTCCCGCCCGGGACGGTGTTCCCGGACAAGAAGACCACGCAGGTCGTGCTTCCGAAAGTCATCGAGGCGGCGACCGAAGTCGGAGGGGACAGGCGCCAGCCCGCTCCGGGCGACAAGCCCGAGGAGGAGAAGGCCAAGGAACCGGTGCGCAGGCCCCCGTTCAGGGGAGGCGGCCCCCACAGGGGCGGCTTCAGGAGATGATGTGAATGGCAGTCATAAAGAAGACACAGCTTGCATCCATGACGATGGAGGAGCGGAGCGCAAAGATATCAGAACTCGAGCGGGCCATACTCGAGCTCCGCGGCGAGGGGAAGAGGGAGAAGGTGAAGCCCCTCAAAAAGGCGATCGCGAAGCTGCGGACGCCTCCGGCGCCCAAAAAAGGCCCGGTTCCGGGAAAAGTTACCAAAAGTGTTAAATAGAGGAAATGCTTATAAATAAAGTGAAGCACTTAAAAAGTGCCTGAGATATAAGAAAGAATATGGGTGCCCGTTGCAGAAGAATGGCACCAAAAATGGTGAATTGTTTTGGATAAATGTCCCAAGTGCGGAATGCTCATGGATTTGTGCGTATGCGAAATCCTTGACAAACAGGGAGTAGCGAAGATACGCGTCTATTCGACGAAGAAAAAGTTCAAGAAGCTCGTCACGATAGTCGAGGGAATCGACAAATCGCAGCTGGATTCCACGACCAAGGAGCTCAAGCACAAGCTCGCCTGCGGGGGGACGGCCAAGGAGGGCGTGATAATCCTCCAGGGGGACCACAAGAGAAGGGCCAAGGAAGTCCTCAAGGCGCTTGGCTATCCGCCCGAGAACATAGAAGTGAGCGAAAGATAGCTTTTTAATAAGTTCATTTTATTTCACATAATACAACTTATTGGGGTGGGGTAAAATGGCGAAGGTATTGGAAAACAGGCAAATTGCTGCAGACGAGCGCAAATGCGTCGGAAGGAGAGACTTCCTGAAATTTGGTGCGGCCGGACTTGCCGCGCTCGGCACGGCTTTGTATTCAGCCGAGGGCTCTGCAATCGAGACTACTCCCAGAGGCGGGGCCAGGGTGGTCGGAATAGATGTCGAAAGGCTTTCGGGTGACATACGGAGGTTGAAATTTACAGCCCGCGTGTCCGGGGGAGAGCAAAAGAAATTATACTACTGCTGGTTCGCATATGCGGACCTCGGCGGAAAACTGATGCTTCTTAATCCGGCCCACTGGGAGGCAGGACAGCCCAGATTCGTCGGGCAGGTCCTGAGGAATGTAAATACGACCGATGGCGACAGGGGCGACTTCGTCGTCAGGGTGCGCCCCACCGGGCTGCCTCCTTCGAAGGGGCCGCAGTGGGAGCCCATCGTCGAGAAGGACGGCAGGGTGAAGTCGGCAAACGCCTTCTACAAGGTTGCCCCGGGCTCGGTCGAGCCTGTGGCCGACGGAAGGCTTGAGCGCAACAGCGCCCTCGTTTGCAGGGAGAGGGCGTCGGCCGTCCACATAGTTCCTGAATACGCACCGATGACGCCGGCAGTGCTTCTGCGACAGCACTGATTCTCTTCATTTTTTTTCAAAAAATTCCTTCACCGCATCGCACACTACCGTGATTTCCTCGGCAGTTATGTCTATGTACATCGGCAGCGAGAGCGTCGTGTCCGCGAATCTTTCGGCGATTGGGAAGTCGCCTTTTTCGTAGCCCATCTTTTTGTATGGCGGCTGCAGGTGTATGGGAATCGGGTAATGGGAATCGCTCTCGATGCCCCTCAGATACAGGAAATCCTTCAGCGAATCGCGCTCTTTTTCTGTTATCGTCCTGATGGCGAACTTGTTGTAGGCCGGAACTATTTCCGCCGATTCTTCGGCCGGCAGTCTTATCGCGCTTCCGCTAATTTGTTTTAGCTGCCTGCGATATTCGGACGCGGCCCATCTCCTCTTTTCGTTCCATCCGTCGAGGAGCCTGAGCTGGACCCTTCCGATGGCGGCGTTCACGGAATTCAGCCTCGAGCTGAAACCGACTATCGCATGCTCGTGGGTGTAAATGCTCTCCCTTCCCGCATCCGCGAGCATCCGCACATCCTTCGCGAGCTTTTGGTCGTTAGTCGTTATCATGCCCGCCTCGCCGCCGACCGTCATATTTTTTACGGGATTGAAGGAAAATGCGCCAGCATGGCCGATTGAGCCAACCCTCCTCCCTGCCCAAAAAGCGCCGTGCGCCTGGCAGGCATCCTCGACCACGAAAAGTTTTTTTCGCTCGGCAAGCTCCATGATTCTGCCCATGTCGGCCGGATACCCGTGAAGATGCACCGGAACGAGCGCTGAGATTGCGCTTTTTTTGTTTGTTTTTTTTGCGAGGGCCATTTCGATTTTTTCGGGCGAGATGTTGTTCGTTTCCGGGTCGATGTCGCAAAAAACAGGCTCGCCGCCCGCATGGAAAGCGGAGTTCGCGGTCGCGACGTAAGAGGACGGCGTTGTCAGCGCCCTCTTCCCCTTCAGGCCGCCTGCCATCAGGGAAAATATGAGAGCGTCAGTCCCGGAAGCCACCGAAACAGCGAAATCGGTCCCGCAGAATCGTGCGAACTCCTCCTCGAACCTCGAAACGCTCTCCCCGAAAAGCGGCGGCTCGTTCGCGAGCGAATCCGCCGCCGCGTCAATCATCTCCCTGGTGATAATCGTCTTGTCGAGGGGAATCATCGGAGTTAATAACCGTGCGCGATTTATATTCCATTCGATGATAACCCGCAAGACGCTTCTTTTTTCCACCTTCATCGGCCTTCCTGTCGAAATCGCGAAATCGAGCGACAGGAAGATGGCCGGCCTGAGCGGCACCATCGTGGACGAGACGAAAAACACTATATCAATCGAGCTTCCTGACGGCCGGGAAATCAAGGTGCCCAAGGCATCCGCGACCTTCAGGTTCACTACCGAAGCCGGGGAAAAAGTGGAGGTCGAAGGGAAAAAAATAGCTTTCCGGCCGCACGAGCGGCCGAAAAAAGTCTAGATGGCCCTGCCATCTAGTTCCGGGAGCGAGCTCCCGAAAAAATCTAAATCAGCCGGTAGGCCCGCCCCTCGCGTCCTCCTTGCAGCTCTCGACCATGTACGTGCTGTTCATCTGGTCGCAGATGCCGGGGTCCTTCTTCGCGACTGCCGCGTTGTTCAGGCAAAGGTCGCGGTCGAAACCCACATCCAGCTTCGAGCACGCGCTTGCATCTCCCGTCGCTTCGGCATAGTTCCAGAGGCATCCGGCGTAGTATATTGTGGCGTTCAGGCCGAGGCTTTTTATCGGCTCGCACTTGCTCGCGTCCCTGCCCTCCTCAGCGGCTTCCATGTGGCATCCCGCCTTGCATGCGACGACCATGTCGGAATCGACGAGGACATTGCAGTTTTCGGTGCAGGCTGCGAGGTCAACAGGCGTCCCGCCGGAAGGAGTTCCTCCCGAAGGCGCCCCGCCTGAGGGCGCGCCGCCGCTTGGAGTTTCCCCGGAAGGGGTTCCGCCTGAAGGCGGTGCCTGCGTCTGCTGCCCGGTGCAACCGGCGAGCAGCAACACCGATGCCAATGCGAATATGGCAATAGTTCTGTGCATATTTTTTCACCAAAATGACTATGAAAAATGAGATTTATTAATCCGTGCAAACTGCTCAGCGGGACATGGCCGCACCTGCAGAATCCGGCCGAGGCCGCCCTGCCTTCGCCTCAGATGCCGGCTTATATGCCGCGAAAGCGTCGAAGGCGCAAGGGCACAGCCTCCCCATGCTCGCCGCCCCCAGCTCGTTCCTGTCGACCGTGAATCCCGGCGCAGGCTGCGTCGCAGCCCCGTTTTTCCTGCTTTCGCCGGTGTCAAGGTCGAAATAGCTCCTCAAGCAATCACCTCACGAATGCGGCCGCTTCGAGCGGGAGGGGAGCGTCCTGGACCGTCCTCCAGACGGTCATCCTCGAAACCCCGAACATGTCGGCAAGCTCCCGCAGGCTGAAGGGATGCGAATAATACACCTCGAGAAGCCTGCTGCGCGCGTGCGCGTCGAGAGAAACCGGCCTTCCTGCGGTTTTTGGGGCCCTTCTCTTTCTTTTTTTCCTAAAATCAGTCTTGCTGGACTCTGCCTTCACGTCACTGGATTTCATACCACCCTTTTCTGACCAAAAGACAACACCCTTTTGTCATTTTTTCACCTCGATAAAATGAACCATGTCAGAGTTGCTATGCAACTCTGCACACACGCGACCGGATTGCCGGTCGCTCGTGAGGTTCCTTTTTAACCTCCTTTTATTTGAAGGCCTTTTTTTGTTTCTTATTCTGGCCGTTCGCGTCTTTTCGACGCCTGATATATTCTAGTGCCGAAAACCTTATAAAAAAGCGTCACAGTATTTTTGGGTGAATGCGCTCGCTTCGCTCGCAGTTTTGGGCAATCGCTCTCTCCCTTATGGCCTCGCGGGCGTTTCGTTCGTGGCGGCGGCCTCCCCTGTTTCGATGGTCCGCCCGTTCGGCCTTATCGACGTTCTCTTCTACCTCCTCTTTTACGGCATACCCGTCCTCTCGGCCATCGGCCTGCTCATCTCGCTCTATATACTGTATACGCAGCGCACCGGAAAGACGCTCCGCTGCATCATCGGCAATAGCTGCGACATAGTGACGAAAAGCCCCTACTCGAAGACGTTCGGAATCGAGAACAGCGTGATGGGCGCGCTGTTCTATGCCTTCATGCTCGCCGCCTTCGCCATCGCGATTCCCATGGGAGTCCAGGTCCCCTTCCATGCGCTCCTCGTCCTCTCCGTCATCGCCTCCGCCTTCTCCCTCTATCTCGTCTACGTCCAGTTCTTGGTCCTGCACCAGATATGCGACTACTGCATGCTTTCGGCTTTCATCAACTGGGCGATGACGCTCATCATAGGCGCGGTCTTCCTGGCTTTTGCGTCATCTTAGGCGCGGGACGTCAAATCCGTTTAAAAGGTTTTGTATCCAAATACCGGATACTTGTCTCCATTGCCGCTTCTCGCTCTCGAGAGGCGCGCAGGGAAAGCGGCCCGACATTGGGGCCTAAAAAAATCAGGCGGACACCTTCCGGTTCCCGGAACGATCCTCCTGGCATCGAGAGAACAGCGCCCGTCTGCTACGGGTTTTCCGCATGCATAGGCATGCTTACCGCATGGTGTATCGTATGACAGAAAAATGCGAAGACAAGAAATGCTTCAGGCACGGCGGCCTCAAGCTCAGGGGGGAGCTCCTTGCCGGCAAGGTTGTGAGCTCCAAGAGCAGGCATACCGTAATCGTGGAAAGGGAAACGACCCAGTTCCTGACGAAGTACAGGAAATGGGCGAGGGGCAAATCCCATATCGCAGCCCACAACCCCCCCTGCATCAACGCCAAGCCAGGGGACATGGTCGACCTCGCCGAAACGAGGAAGCTGTCCAAGACGAAGGCGTGGACGGTAGTCGGTATTTCCGCGAAGGGTGAATGACTATGAAAGGATTCACGAGCACGATAACGAAGACGCTGACGCTCGGCACCATGATGCCGTGCACCGACAACAGCGGCGCGAAGATGGTCTACATCGTAGGGGCCCTCCATTACAAGGGAACGAGGGCAAGGGGCCCCCAGCTGGGTGTGGGCGACGTCGTAATAGCGTCGGTGAAGAAAGGGAAGCCGGACATGGTGAAGAAGGTCGTCAAGGCCCTCATCGTGAGGCAGAAAAAGGAGTTCAGGAGGGCGAACGGCACCAGGATACTTTTCGAGGACAACGCCGCCGTCCTCGTGAACGACGACTTCCTCCCAGTAGGGACCGAGATAAAGGGCGTCGTTGCGAGGGAAGTGGCGGAAAGGTTCCCGAAGGTCGCGGCCATATCGGCGGGCGTAGTCTGAAAGGGGTTTTCTCATGAAGTCTGACACTGAGCGGAAAAAGTATCATGCTGAAAAGATACACAAGAGGAAGAACCGCCTCCACGTCCACCTGTCCAAGGAGCTGCGCGGCAAGCTGAAGGCGAAGAAGCGCTCCGTCGGAATCCGCAAGGGCGACACGGTGCGTGTGATGCGCGGGCCGGGCAAAGGCAAGGACGCGAAGGTCAGCGACGTCAACGTCCTGCGCAGGAAGGTGATGCTCGAGGGCATCGTGGTCAAGAACGCCCGCGGAAGGGAAATGCCGCTGCCTCTCGAACCATCGAACCTCCTGTTGCTCTCGCTCGAGCCGACCGAGGAGCGGAGGCAGATATTCAGCGAGGAGGCCTTCAGGAAGAAGGAGCAGAAGAAGGAGGCGCAAAAGGCCGAAGCCAAGCCGGACGGGCACGAGGCGCACGGCCAAGCTAAAAGCGAGGAGGCCAA
>JBFLVW010000121.1:0-3654 GCA_040758235.1 Microcaldota archaeon | reverse complement strand
GAGGACAGATGGGTGATTTTGAAGGGGAACAGGGATTCCCCCTGCATTTTCAGCAAGGGGATAGACGCAATACTCGTCCCTGTCAGGCACGGCGAGGGAAAGTTCGTCCCTAGGGACGCCGCGGTGCTGGAGTCCCTGAAGTCCCAAAACCGCATAGTCTTCCAGTACGTCGACGAGCGGGGGGAGCTTGCCGGATATCCTTACAACCCCAACGGCAGCGCCATGAACATAGCCGGCATATGCGACGGCACGGGCCGCATCTTCGGGATGATGCCCCACCCCGAGGCCTTCAGCATAGCGGAGAACTGCCCGTACTGGGTGAAGGGCGCCGTGAGGGAGCCCCTCGGCCTCCGGATTTTCAGGAATGCAGCCGCATATGCGGAACAGCTCTAGTCATTTCGGGCCGAAAATCAGGAATCCCAGCACCGGGATGAACATCACGGCGAGGGAGATGTGGAACAGGGTGTGCATCAGGTCGAGCAGGCCGTGGGTGAGGAATACCGTCACCGAGTTGTGGCCGTCCAGCCTCCCGAAAAGCCTCTTGAAGAACCCGACTGCGACGATGAGGGGGATTGCGAGCATCAATATCAGGAAGAACGACGTTATCCCCGGCGTCTTCAGGAACATCACGATTCTCTCGGCGTTGTTTCCCATCATGAAGAAGCCGACGGACAGGAGGCCGATGACGAAAAGGGCTATGTCGATGACCCTGCCGTTTTCCGGGTAAAGGCCTTTCGTGTATTCCTCCGCGACAACCTTCACCGAGCGGGGTATCTCCCAGACGATGAATGAGATGATGAGCACGGTAGCCATCGTTTCGAACATGGGTATGTTGATAAGCTCGAAGAAGTTTGCGACTAAGTTAAGTGCCACGACCGGTTCTTGGGAGGATGTCCTTAAAAAATGGCGCGGAGCCGGGCTCGCAACCACAACTGCCGAATGGGATGTTGACGGATGTCGAAATGGTTTTAATTCTTGGTGCCATTATCAGTTTCAGGTGCTTCTCACATGGAAAAAATCAAGATGGAGATTGCCGGCGAGATATCCCTCTCGGAGGACCCAGGGGCAACGATGAGGAAGTGGCGGGAGATATTCTGCATTTCCCAGGTCGAGCTCGCGAAGCACCTCGGAATCACCGTCTCGACGATAAGCGACTACGAGGGCAACAGGAGGAAGTCGCCGGGAACGGGCGTCATCAGGAGGTTCGTGAACGCCCTGTTCGTGATAGACCAGGTCAAGGGAGGCGGCATCACCCAGAAGTTCAGGGAGAAGGAGAAACCCGTATCGGAGTATTTCGAGGTGCACGAGTTCGCCCGCTCCATCCCGCTCAAGGATTTCGTGGGGCTGATTGAAGGCAAGGTCCTGACCAACATGGACCTGGTCGAGTCCAAAAGAATCTACGGCTACACGCTGATAGACAGCATCAAGGTCATCCTCGACATGCCGTTCTCCTATTTCCAGAACCTATATGGCAACGTGAACGAGAGGGTGTTCATTTTCACCGGCGTCAGCACCGGGAGGAGCCCGCTCGTCGTTGTGCGCGTCAGCTCCTCGAAGCCATCGGCCATAGTCCTGCACAACATCGACGCATCGAAAGTGGACAAGCTCGCGCTCAAGATTTCGGAGAGGGAGCGCATCCCGATGATTGCGAGCAACATGTCGGTCGAGAAGATTAAGGACGCGCTGAACCGCATCTAATTCCATATCAGCCGCCTAAGCCTCTTTCCTCTTCACGAGCAAGTAGTATATTGTGTTCCCTAACCCAGGCAGTAGCCAAACCGCCGCGAGCCATTTGATTTTTTCGGGCGAGGGCCGTTCCGCTTTCCCATAAACATCCATGCTCGAAATGCAGTTCGCGACGAAGATGACCGGGCTCGCGATGATGATAAGGACCATGACGGTTATTCCGATGAATGATTTGGCGGTGTTGCACAGATTCGCCATGGCGCCCTGGACATTCGCAGTATTGGAAGAGGTGTCATACGCCGGTGCGGCGCACGGGTCATCAGAGGTGCCCAAAAGAAACGACAGGACGAATGGCATCAGGACGTAGGTGAGAATCCCCGCAAGCACCAAGGAGGCGCACAGGAAGGACACGACAGCAGACCATTTCACGATTTTTTTCTCCATCATATCCACTTCTTCTTCCGGAAATAAAACAGCATCACCAGGGCCACGAGCGCCATCGCACCAAGCGCCCCGAAGTAGCCGAGGGGGTGCGAAAGCTCAGGCATGAAGTCGAAGTTCATCCCGTAGATGCCTGTGATGAAAGTGAGCGGAAGGAAAACGGTGCCGACTACGGTCAAAAACTTCATCACCTCGTTGAGGCGGTTGCTCACGCTCGAGAGGTAGATGTCGAGCATCCCGGAGACCATGTCCCTGAAAGTTTCCACGGTGTCTATGACGTGAATCGTATGGTCGTAAACGTCGCGCAGGTAGATGCGCGTGCTGTCCTTTATCAGCCTGTGCCCGCTTTTCTCAAGGGAGGCGATGACCTCGCGGAGCGGCCACACGGACTTGCGCATCAGTATCATTTCGGTCTTCATGTGGTGGATTCCGCGCAGGACGCCCGGCCGGGGGTTCGCGACGAGCTCTTCCTCCATAAGCTCTATCTCGTCCCCTATTCTCTCTATCACCGAGAAGTAGTCGTCCACGACCGCGTCTATCAGCGCGTAGGCGAGATAATCCGGCCCCATGTCCCGAATCTTCCCTTTTCCCCCGCGTATCCGCTCCCGCATCTGGTCGAAAACGTCGCCGGGAGCCTCCTGGAAGGAGAGGACGAAGTCAGGCCCAAGGACGATGCTCATCTGCTCGGACGCCAGGCCCTCCTTCGAGTGGTCGAACATCCTGATGACGATGTACAGGTAGTCTTCGAAATCCTCCACCTTCGGCCGCTGGTCGGTGTTTACGATGTCTTCGAGGACGAGGGGATGCAGGCCGAACATGCCGCAGAGCTTCCCCAGCAGCTCGACGTCATGGACTCCGTCCACGTTCACCCAGCGCACCGTCCCCTTCCGGGGGGCGAGCTCCTTCAGGTCGGCGACCTCGTTCTCTTCCACAGCGTCGGGGCTGTATCGGATTAGCCGGATAGACGTCTTCTCCGCCCTCCTATCGCCGATGTGCATGGGCGTTCCGGGCGGGAGGCCGGCCTTCTTCGAACGCTTTTTGGGAACGAGACGCTGCATGCTTAAGGAAAGGAAAGGGAGGTTAATATTCGTTGCAGAAGGAGCGCAGGGGAAACCGGCGGCCGGGAAATTTTTTTAAACCGGTTGCCGCAAAGCTTTCCTATGCCAGAGAAAAAGACGCGCTTCATTGTGATTACCGGCTCGATAATGTCCGGGCTCGGGAAAGGGATTGTGACTTCTTCCATAGCGAAGCTCCTGCAGGCGCGCGGCCTGAAAGTCGTCCCGATAAAGTTCGACGGCTATTTGAACGTGGACTGCGGGACCATGAACCCCTTCCGGCACGGCGAGGTGTTCGTGCTTGACGACGGGACCGAAGTGGACATGGATTTCGGGACTTACGAGCGCTTCCTCGACCGGTCCCTGACCGGCAGCTCCTCCATAACCGGCGGCAAGCTTTTCCAGAGGATAATAGAGAAGGAGAGGAAGGGGGAGTATCTCGGGCGCGACGTGCAGTTCGTCCCCCACCTCA
>JBFLVW010000120.1:0-3164 GCA_040758235.1 Microcaldota archaeon | reverse complement strand
AGCGGCGGAATGGGCAAAGTCTACCTTGCCGAGCATATCGACACGGGGACAGCCGTCATCGTGAAGATGTCCAGCGGGGACGACCCCAAAAGCGACCTCCACATAGAAGACGAATACAACGCCCTCCTGTACTTCGACAGCCCGCATGTCGTCAGGGTATTCGACGGCGGCATGGTGAGGGGGCGGATGTTCCTCGTGCTCGAATACCTCGAGGGCATGGACCTCGGCGACCAGATAGGGAAGTTCGGCCCGCTGCCGCAGGACGCTGCAGCGGAAGTCGCGATACAGGCGCTTATCGGCCTCGAGGCAGTCCACGGGGCGGACCTCCTGCACTGCGACGTCAAGCCCTCCAACCTGTTCCTTGCGGAGACTCCGGCCGCGACAATGGTAAAACTCGTCGACTTCGGCCTCGCGTCCACAAAAGACGGCGCATCCTCCAACAGCCGGTGCTTCGGGACCCCCCTTTACATGCCTCCCGAGATGGTCTCAGGCGTCCCGTTCGACCACCGCGCCGACCTTTACGCGCTCGGCGTGTCGCTCTACTACATGCTCTCGGGAAGGGAGCCTTTCGAAGGCAACGCGGCGGAAGTGATGACCAAGACTATCTCGGACAGGCCTCCCCCGCTTTCATCGCTCGTCCCAGGAATCCACCCCGGCCTGGAAAACATCGTGTCGCGGGCGATGGAGAAGGACCCGGAGAAGAGGTTCAGGAGCGCCATCGCATTCAGGGAGGCGCTGGAATTCACGCTCGAGGGCCTGGACCAAACGCGCTGAATTTTTGGCGGATGGCCAAAACAGTCCATTTGCCCTCAAAGGGCAAATCATTGGACCAAAATGGACTTGTTGTGAACTCGCTTCGCTCGTTCACTTCCCGTCCAAAATTTCCTGAGTCGAGACTGGAAACCGGAAACTGGGAACCAGTAACCGAAGGGAGGGTGAAAAAGGGAACCGTAGGTTCCCTTTTATTGGACTTGGGGGGACTCGCACCCCCGGCCTCTCCGAATTTGGGTCTCCCGATTCCGGCCTCCGGCATCGGGCGACTTGCGAACGGAGCGCTCTGCTGCTGAGCTACAAGCCCATATGAAAAAACATCTGAGGGCACCGGATTGACTGATTCATCTTAAGAACGGTTATTAAAGATGCGTTTCGAACTCTTGCCGATGGGCGACCGCATCGAAAGGCACCTCCACGAAAACACCGCAAGCCTCGGCCTCCTCTTCCGCAACATCATCCTCGGCGGACAGGACGGCGTGGTCAACGTGCTCGGCATCGTGCTCGGCGTCGCGACCGCGACGAACGACACGAGGATAGTCCTGCTCGCCGGCCTCGCGGCGACGTTTGCCGAGAGCATAAGCATGGCCGCGGTCGCATACACCTCCACGCGCGCGGAGATAGAGCATTACGAGAGCGAGTTCCGCAAGCAGGTGAGGGAGATAGACGAAACGCCGGAGAAGGCGAGGGACGACCTCCGTGAGATATACACGGGAAAGGGCATCTCGGGAAAGTTGCTCGAGCAGGTCGTCGGGAAAATCTCCTCCAACAAGAAAGCGTGGCTCGACACGATGATGCGCGAGGAGCTGAGGCTCGAGAACCCGTCGGAGGGGATGTCGGCGTTCTGGCAGGGCATGCTCGTCGGCTTCAGCGCCATCGTGGGCTCATTCATCCCGATAACCCCGTTCTTCTTCCTAACGGTTCAGGATTCGATTCCGATATCCCTCGCCGCGTCCCTCATATCGCTCTTCGTATTCGGCGCATACAAGAGCACGAAAACCTCAGGCAAATGGCTCGTCGGCGGGCTGGAGATCATGCTTATCGGCGGGGCCGCGGCCTTCACAGGCTATCTCGTCGGCGTCCTGTTCCAGTCACCAGTCGCATAGTAACACCCTTTTTTATACCTTAGTGCGCTTATCTCCATACTCCCATAAACACAAAAAATAACAGTGATGGAATGCAATCCCCCACTCTGCAGGCCGGAAGCCCCGGGCCTGCCCGCAGGAGGAAGCATGAGGGCGAGGCGCCTCCCGAGCCCCTCAGCAGGCTGGAGAGCGAGATTGCAGGGGAGCTGATTGCGGCCGCAGGGCGCGTCCTGTCGTCCGCCCGCGCGCGGGACCCCGAGGCGCTCCGCAAGGCGAGGGATGACTGCCGCGAGGCGCTTTCGCGCCTCCACCGCATGAGGCCGGAGCTGGAGATGTGGCGGCTCGAGCGCGCGGCGCTCCCGGACGGACTCAGGGACGTGGAGGTCCGGCTTTTCGGACTGCCCCGTACGCCGATGCCGTTCTCGCCTGCGGACTGCTGGGTGAACGAGCAGCTCGAGGCGCGGCTGCGCGCAAGCGTCGGCAAGGAGGACAACTCGGGGATGATTTCCCAGCTCGCGAAGCTCATCGACCGCTATGTCCAGTGCGGCTACCCCCACGACCGTATAGCCCCGTTCTACCGGAGGGCCGTCGAGCTGCTCGAGGAGACCGGCGGCACGGCCGGGCCCGCTTACCTCGACGACCTGATAAGCCACTCGAGAATCCTCGTCCAGAACGCGGGCCCCTTCATGTGCGAAGACACCAACCCTTATAAATTGTTTTTACACAAAAGTATATCGAGTAAAACAGGTGTCATGTTGACCCAGAACAATCCAGCTTCTTTCAGGAACTCGTTCATGCGCCTCAAAAAGCCCAGCTCGAGGCCGCCGAAGGATGCTTCGGTCTCCGACGAGTTCGGGATACTTTTCGAGTCCGGCCGCATCGCCCGCTCCATCTCCGGGGCGTGGGGGCTCGACGCTTTCGACAGGTTTCCGGCGTTCAGCCCGCGTCGTCGGCCCCGCCCCGTCTGCGAGGAGGAGCTGCTCGGGGACATGACCTATGTCGTGAGGGAAGGGGCGCGGAGGGCCCATCCTGACCTTCCCGGCATGGACTTCACGGAGGAGGAATGCAGGGCCGCGGCGGCCATGGTTCTCGAGGCACAGCGCATGGCGTCCGCGCCGGACGGGGTGGGGACTGTGCTCCCCGCGGAGAACGAGCGCCCGCTCGCGTCGCTGCGCGCGGACGAGCGGTTCGTCGCCGCCCTCGCGAACAGGCGGATTCCGGAGCTGATGGAGCTCGCGCTCACAGCAGTCATGGTGGAAGCCCGGACAGTTTCGCTCCACGACCTTAGCGACGAGGAGGCGTTCATCC
>JBFLVW010000119.1:0-21400 GCA_040758235.1 Microcaldota archaeon | reverse complement strand
CCCTCGCGCGTGCGGGGGGCGGCGTCCTCGACCATTTCAGGAAGGCGTCCCTGGCCGCGTCCACCGCCATGTCCACGTGCTTCGCGTTTCCGGAAGCGAACCTCCCGACCGGCTCCTCCGTCGCCGGATTGAGCGACACGGACGTCTCCTCCGCGCCCACCCATTCGCCCCCTATCAGCATCCTGTAAGAATCAGCCGGCATATCATCACCAGAACCGGAAATCTCCGGAATATTATTAATGTTTTACGACAACCGTTTATCCGGGAGATAAAATGATTTTGCCGAAGCAGCATCTTGAAGAAGCCGGCCTCATGGAAGGCCTCCATTCTAGCCAGTACCAGCCGGCCGGGATAGACATCACGATGAAGGAAATCTACTCCTTCAGGAACGCCGGTCTCATCGATTTCGACAACAAGGAGAGGAAGATAAGCGACGTGGAGCCCGTCCCCTTCGAAAGCGACCGCGTCTCGCTCCGGCCCGGGGCGTACAAGGTGATATTCAACGAATACGTCCGCATCCCCAAAAACGTCGCGGGCCTCTGCCTGCCTCGCTCCTCGCTCCTGCGGTGCGGCGTGACTCTCGAATGCGCTGTCTGGGACCCGGGCTATGAGGGCCGGAGCGAAGCGCTCCTTGTCGTGCGGAACGAGCACGGGGTCACGTTCAAGAAGGGGGCAAAAATCGGCCAGATGGTCTTTATCAGGCTGGCCGAAGACGCGAAGTCTCTTTACGAGGGAAAGTACAAGGGGGAGAACAAGTAATCATTTGAGGAAATCCCCTATCGCCTTCTCGAGGCTCCCCTTCCTCTCCTTCACTTCGAAATTCACATGGACGACGGGTATCCCTATCTCCAGCACCTTCCTTATGTCGAATGGCGTCCCTGACACCACCACTTCCGCCCCGCTCTTCTCTATCGTCTCGGCTAGCTCCTTCACCTGCTTGTCGTAATAGCCCATCGAGGGAAGCACGCTGCCGAGGTGTTCGAACTTCGCATATACCTCCTTGATGCTCCCGACGGCGAAAGGGCGGGGGTCGATCACGTTGGCGCCCGCGCGCGCGGCGAACTCGAAGCCGGCCCCGAATCTCATCCCTCCGTGAGTCACCGTAGGGCCGTCCTCGACCACGATGACCTTCTTCCCGTAGATGTCGGCCTTCGGCTCGGCGGTGAGCTCCATGTCCGCCTCGATGATTTCCGCCCCCGGGTTGGCCTTCCCGACGTTCTTCATTATCCTCGCTGCGTCCATCGGATTCTCGCTTATCTTGTTGACTATCACTATGTCGGCCATCCTGAAGTTGGTCTCCCCCGGGTAATACCACATCTCGTGCCCTGGCCGCAGGACGTCCGTCACCACTATGTGCAGGTCCGGCCTGACGAAAGGCATATCGTTGTTCCCCCCGTCCCACAGTATGACGTCCGCTTCCTTCTCGGCGAGCTTCAGGATTTCGGCATAATCGATGCCCGCGAACACCACCACCCCGTTCCTGATGTGGGGCTCGTATTCCTCCCTCTCCTCGATCGTGCATTCGTTCTTGTCCAGGTCCTCAAGCGTCGCGAACCTCTGGGCCTTCTGCTTCGTCAGGTCGCCGTACGGCATCGGGTGGCGAATCACGACGAAGCGGACGCGCCTTTTCTTGAGTATCGCGGAAATCGTCCTCGAAAGCGCGCTTTTGCCGGCCCCGGTCCGGACAGCCGTCACGGCAATGACCCTCTTTTTGCTCTGAAGCATGGTCTCGCGCGGCCCGAGGAGGATGAAGCTCGCCCCCTTCGCCTGCGCGCGCGATGCAAGATGCATCACGTATTCGTGGGAGACGTCGGAATAAGAGAAATACACCTCGTCTATCCTGTGCTTTTCGATGAGCCCCTCGAGCCCCTTCTCATCGAAGATAGGGAGTCCTTTCGGATACAGCTTCCCGGAAAGCTCCGGCGGGTATCTCCTGTCCGAGATGTTCGGAATCTGCGTCGCGGTGAAGCCGACGACATCGTATTCCGGGTTGTCCCTGAAGAAAACGTTGAAATTGTGGAAATCCCTGCCGGCCGCACCCAAAATAAGCACTCGCCTTTTCATGGGGTGCAATACTCCCCTCACTCTTTTATACACTATCATCTTTCTGGTGCCTTCCCAGGGCCATGCCGGTCGCATAAACCCTTATTTAAACTCTTTCCCACCATAATCCGGTTGCGGGTCCGGGTGGTCAGTTGAAAAAAGACGGTCCGGCACGCAATCCGATTCATCCATTTTCAGCTGCTTTTGAGAAGAAGGTTTCAGGGATACGCAGCGAGCTGCCCGCCCCCGCAGAGGAACCGGGGAAGGGGCCCGACATGGACTTCGTACGTTCGGTGTTAAGCCGGATGACCGATGCCGCGCAACTCCGGAGTTATGCGGAGGAGTTTCCCTTCGCCGAAGGCCGCCTTGAGGCCGTCCGCCGCCTCCACGAGCTAGGGGAACACACCCTTCTCAAATATATGCTCATCGCGTCCGGGCGCCCCGAGGTTAAGGAGGAAATCCGGCGTCTCATCGCGGCAGGGCCGCACAGGGAATGAATTTTAAGGGGCGTCATCGTTTTCCCTGCATGAGGATGGTAATCGCTCTCGGCGGGAACGCCCTCCTTCCAAAAGGCGCGCGGGGAACCGCGAAGGAGCAGAGGGATGCGGCAGGAGCCGCCATCCGCAGGCTCTCCAGGCTCTTCGACAGGCACGAAATCGCCCTCACGCACGGCAACGGCCCGCAGGTCGGCTCGCTCCTCCTCCAGCAGCATGCGACGGCCGAGGTTCCGGAGATGCCCCTCGACGTCCTCGACGCGATGACGCAGGGCGAAATCGGATATTTCATCCAGAGCGCCCTCCCCCCCAAGTCAGCCGCGATACTTACGCGCGTCATCGTAGACGAGAATGACAGCGCGTTCAGGCATCCCACCAAGCCGGTCGGCCCGTTCTACTCCGCAAAACCCAAAACCCCCGGAACCGGGAACCGTGTGGCTGCTGCCACAAGCCCTCCAGCCCCCGGAACTGAAGGCCGGATACGGGAAACCTACGTGATGGACGCCGGCCGTGGCTACCGCCTCGTCGTTCCCTCCCCGAAGGCTCTCGGCATAATGGAAAAAGAGGCGATTCTTTCTCTCATGCGCTCAGGCTTCATCGTCATCTGCGGCGGGGGCGGCGGGATTCCGGTGACAAAAAAGGGGAAGGGCGTCGAGGCGGTGATAGACAAGGACGACTTCTCATCGCTTCTCGCTTCCGAAGTGAAGGCCGACACCCTGGTTTTCATCACGTCCGTGGACTGCGTTTTCAGGGATTTCGGCAAAAAGGGGCAGTCGCCAATACATGCTTCGGGCATGAGGGAGATGGAGAGCCTGCTCGGCGAAGGGCATTTCGCAGAAGGGAGCATGAAGCCCAAGGTGGAGGCCGCGCTGCGCTTTTTGGAAAAAGGCGGAAAGAAGGCCGTGATATGCTCGATAGGGAACATCCGGGAGGCGATGGCGGGCAGGGCCGGGACGACTATTACCAGGAGATGACGGCATGGCAATGAAGCAAATCATCCCGGCTCCCGTGAAAAAAGCCAGCGCTTTCCTGCGCGAGGCCCCGTCCACGGAAGGCAGCGCAAAGGCGATGGATGAGCGCGAAACCGCCGCTTTTTCGGATGACGCGAAGGAGCGCCATCGCGCGCTTTCAGGATTATACGACCTCGACTCGCTCGCCTTCGTTTCCGACAACACACCCCACCCCGAAACGCGGGCGGCCGCCCAGAGCGCGCTCGAGTGGCGCATGCGCTCGTTCACGGATGAAGTAGCCAGTTCCGTTTTCGCCCGCTCGGATTCCCAATCAATCCGCGAATGCGCTGAGAAAATCAGACGTCCAGGATGACGAACGCCTTCCAGCCGTCCTTGTCCCGTGCCACCTTGAACATGTGCCAGCTGACAGCCTTCACGTCGACAAGAAGCTCATGCTTTTTCTGGTCGATGGGCTCGCCTTTGAGGCTCGCCTTCAGTGCGAACCCCCCGCCCTCCCTCCTGAAAATCCTGAGCTTGTACTCCCTCGCGAGGAAAAGCTTCGCGTCCTTGTAGAAAATAATCTCCTGCAGGAAATCGTGGAGCAGCCTTTCCTCGTCCGCGCTTTTCAGCTCGAAGGACACCTCGTCCTTCGCCTTTATCGTGGAGAGGTCATTCACCTGCGTCGCCGTGGTCGCCTCCCCGGCGCTTATGAAAAGCTCCTCCATGCTTTTTCCTGTGGCCTCGAATGCCACATCTGCAAGGGCGACTCCTTCCACGAATTTGTACGACATTTTGTTCACCGGATTTCGCCATGGCGAAATTTCCTGACTCTTCCGCATTATTTTCCGACTGGCCAAAAACCCCGCAGGGTCTATCCGCCAAAAAAACTCCCGAAGGGAGTTTTCATTTCCCCAAAAAAACCAGTCCCCTCGGCCCCTCATTAGCTTGGGAAATTATTCCTATCATCGGGGCTCCGGTTCATCCGGTTTTTAGGTGTCCGGAAAGCTATATAATGCAGCGCCCGAGCGCCTCCTTCACCTGCCCCTCGAGCTTCTTTATGCCCCTGCCGATGAATACGAGCTCGGTCGTGTAGCAGTCGAATTCCTCCATCGTGTACCTTCCTGCGACATAGTTGACGAAATAGCCGCCCGAAGAAGTCCCGAAAAAGCCCTTGCACCTGTAAATTTCCTGCGGAAGAGTCTGGATAGCATGCACCATCCGGGCGTGGTCGAAGCGGGCCTCCGATACGAAGTCGAAATACTCGAACTCTATCCTGTGCGTCTTGTGGGGCTTCACCGCGCCGCTCCTGCGGATGCCGAAAAGCGCGTCCGTCTCGAACTCGCAGTTGACGGTCTCGATGAGAAGCGCACGGCCGTTGATGGCGAGGACCTTTTGCCTGGCCTCGTGGAGCGACTTTTCAGAAACTATGTCGATTTTGTTCAGGATAAGGACGTCCGCGAGCTCGATCTGCTCCGTGCCGGTGTGGCCGAGGCTGGGGAAACGGACCATCGCGTCGCAGTCTACGACCGTCACGATGGAATCCAGCCTGACTCCGGGTATGTTCTCGACGACGTCGTGGGCAAGGGCGGCGGGCTCGGCGACGCCCGTAGTCTCGACGACAATCCACTCCGGCTTCACCGTTTCGAGTATCTCCCCGACCGCGGCCTCGAACTCGCCCGAGAGCGAGCAGCACACGCACCCCCCTGAAAGCTCGGCCAGCTTAATGTTCTTCCCCTCCACAATCCTGCTGTCGATGTCGATGTCCCCGAACTCGTTCATGAGGACGGCGATCCTCCTGCCGCTCTCCCCTATTATGTTCCGCAGGAGGGTGGTCTTCCCTGCCCCGAGATAGCCCGTGATTATCGTGATTGGGACTTTCATCGAGCGATATGGGCGCGGATATGGTTAAAAAAGGGACCCGGCCTAGTGGGTTGCCATGTCTGTTACTTTTGGTCCGATACGGAAGGAAGCGGCGCAGCTGCGCTTCAGCGCGCGGGGGAAGGAAGTATTGGTCGAGCACATGCACGACCCCGACGACCGGCTTGAGGCTCTGGTGCGGGGCGTCATCCCCAAAAAGCTGGAGCTGCTGTCCCTGCAGCTCCACTGCCTCGGCGCGGGGCAGGAAGAATCGGAAGCGATGCTCAGGAGACTCGCAACGCTCGAGGGCTTCAGGCTCTCCGAGATATCCGAGCACCTCGACATAATCAGCCGCTACGTAGGCAACTTCAGCGACCCGCTCGCGGTAGTTGACGCCGTGACTGCGAATGTGACCAAAAACCAGCCGGATGCGAGGCACGCGCTCGCCATGGCGATGGCTCTCTACCGCGACTTCGCCCTTCTTGGCAATGCGGAAGAGGAAAAGAACTTCGTGGCAATCCTGAAAGGGAACTAGCCCTTGACATTCCCTATGGGTATCAGCTTCGCCACTTTCTTGGATATGCCGGCGTTGTGCGTCGAGTCTATCACTTCGTCTATGTCTTTGTAGGCCCCGCCCGCCTCTTCCGCGAGGCCGGCGAAGGATACGGTCTTCACGTAGATCCCGCGCTGCTCCATGTCCTTCTGGAGCTTATCGCCCCTCCACATGCTTTTAGCCTTCGTCCTGGACATCGTCCTGCCGCTTCCATGGGCCGTTGTGTAGAACGTCTCGGCTCCGCCCGCGGTCCCGGCAAGGAGGTAGGAGCCGGTCTCCATGCTCCCGCCGATGATGACGGGCTGGCCGTCCTCCCTGTATCGCTCCATGAGGTACTCGCTTCCGGGCCCGTACGCGGCCGTCGCCCCCTTCCGGTGGACGATGACTTCCCTCCACGAGCCGTCTACGAGGTGCTTCTCGAGCGAGGCGCGGTTGTGGGCGACGTCATAGACCTGCTTCATGCCCAGTTTCTCCGCATCCGTCTTGAACACTTCGCTGAACACCTCGCGGAGCCTGTGGAGTATGGTCTGCCTGTTCGCGAAGCTCATGTTCACGCCGCACTTCATCGCCGAGAAGTAGTCCTGCCCCTCAGGCGAGTTGAACGGGGCGCACGCGAGCTCCCTGTCCAGTATCTTTATCCCGTACTTGCTCTCCATCACGTTCAGGAACACGTTGAGGTAGTCCGTCGCGACCTGGTGGCCGAAGCCGCGCGAGCCGCAGTGGAACATGATGACTATCTGGTCCTCGAAAAGCCCCCATTTCTTCGCGAGCGCCTTGTCGATGATGTTCTCCGGCCGCACATGCTGTATCTCAAGGTAATGGTTTCCGCTCCCCAGGGTCCCTATCTGGTCCTTCCCCCTCTCGATGGCCTTGTTGCTGACCTTCTTCTGGTCCGCGCCTTCGGCCCTGCCCTTCAGCTCGGTCACTTCCATGTCGTCGCTCCAGCCGTATCCTTCCCGCACGCACCATTCCGCCCCTTCCTCGACTACGCGCCGGAACGTGTTTGCGTCGAGCTTCACGAATCCCCTGCTCCCGACGCCTGCCGGGACCCTCTGGAAGAGCCGGTCCACGAGCTCATGGAGCTTGGGCTGTACGTCCTTCAGTGTGAGGTTGGTCAGGACAAGCCTCATGCCGCAGTTGATGTCGAACCCTATCCCCCCCGGGCTTATCACGCCCTCGTTCGCGTCCATCGCCGCGACGCCCCCTATCGGGAAGCCGTAGCCGGAATGGCCGTCCGGCATGCAATAGGCGTATTTGACGATTCCCGGAAGCGTCGCCACGTTGGTTATCTGGTCATAAACATGCAGGTCCATCTGGTTCAGGACGCCCTCGCTCGCATAAACCCTTGCCGGGACGCGCATCCCCGGCTTGAAGTCCGTGCCAATCTCCCAGATGTAATCCGACACCTTCGTGAAATTCGGCCTTTTGAACTCTCTGCTGAAATCCATGTTGCCACCTAATTAGCGCAAATAGCATAATCGATACATAAATTAAAGTTAATGGACAAATCTTCACCATGCCGGAACCACTTTCAAGATTGAGGCAGGAGGCCGACCGCATTCTTTCCGGGGGTAAGGGCGCGAGGGCCGCATGGACCGACCTCGTCAGATGGGCTGCGGGAAAAGGCCCCGCGGCAATGAAAATCGCGATTACCGGATTCATGGAAAGGCACGCGCGGAGCCCTGATGCCGCGCCGCTTATCCCAGAGTTGATGCACGGGGCATCATCGATGCCGTCTAAAGAAGAGCGCAAGGACCTCGTGGAGATGATACACCGCGAAAGGCAGGCCCCCCTTGCGCCCAGGCTGCATGCAGGGAGCGACGCCCTCCGGCCAATCCACGCGTTCCAGCCGTCCGAAGGCTATAAGTTCGGCTCCAGCGGGCGGATGCTTCCGGTTTCCGACCCGGCCCAGATGCGGGACGCTCATATTAAGATGAGGGACTCGCACCTGCCCTCGCTCGGCAGGTTCAGGCTCCCCCAGGCGCCTGAATCGGCGCGCTTCGATTCGACAAAAAATCCCGGCACCTTCCCCGTGATGTCCGCCTCGAAGGGGCACCACATCGTCCGCTCGCTTGTCGAGAGGATGCGCTCGCACGGGAGGGAGGCGCACGAGATGCGCCCTCCATCCCCGGCCCCGGCGGTTCCAAGGGCCAAAAAGCGCGCTGCGAGCGCCAAAAAATCCCCGAAACTTGCGCGTAAACCCGCGCGCGCCCAGAAGCGCGCCCCCCTGAAAAAAACCAAAAAAACCCGGTCCGGCCCGAAGAAACGCGCCAGAAGAAGGTGAGCGCCAATCTTTCCGGCCCGGGCATCCTTCCTCCTTTTCATTCTCGCGAGCATCTGCTTCCCTTCAATCTCCACCATCTCGCTCGACGGCTCGCTCCAACACACAGGGACGGCGCATCTTGTCGTGAAAATCGAGCTCGATGATTCTGCCGGAAAGCAGGTCTACCTCAACCTGTCGGCAAGGCCGGACTCGGTCACCGCAAGGGACAGGAGCGGCCTGGAGCTGGGAACCGTCATGCAGGAGAGCGGGAACGGCACGCTCATATATGTTACAGTCCCGGACGATTATGTGGAGATTGAAATCGATTCTTCCTCCTTCACAGGAAAAAACGGCTCCCTCTGGGACTTCTACCTGGGAATCGGGGCATCGGAGGAATCCGGACCATTCACGGCATCCCTTTCGCTACCTGCCGGCGCGGTCCTCAAGACCACGAACGGCGCTGTGCAGGGCTCGGGCGATTCCCTTCTTATCACATGGAGCGCGGAAGGGATGAACGAATCCCAGAAGGCCAACCTGAGGGCGGGCTATGAGATGAAGGAGGCCGGAAATGGCGACACTTCAGGACTTACGATTTTGGGCATCCTCGCCGCAATTGCGGTCGTGGCGGGAGCATATCTCCTTGGCATAAGGAGAGCCCCGCAAAACTACCAGGCCCCGGCAAATGACCGGAAACTCGAAGCGCACCCCGTCTTCCTCACCCTGGACGAGACGGACAGGGAAATAATCCGGGAAATACGCCAGAAAGGGAAGACGACGCAGGCCAAAATCTACATGGACACCCATATCCCCAAGGCCACCCTCTCGCGAAGGCTGGCATCCCTTGAGGGCAGGGGGATAATCAAAAAATCCCAGAAGGGCAGCCGGAATCTGGTCACCATTACGGACATATTCGAAAAATGAGCGCGTCCCGCCATCGTTCCGCACTTTTTCGGGAATATCGTCGTCCACCGTTCCATTCGTTCCGGGGAAATTATAAATCCCGTTCCGGAAAAGAGATTGCGCTTCTTTCGAAGCGGAGGAAAAAAAATGAACAGGAACATTGTTCTTGCTCTCCTGCTCGTCCCGCTCGCGGGCGCCGAAGGGAGGTTCTTCGAATACAAGGAGGACTCCCTCGGCTTTGCGCTGGACAACGTGGAGTGCAAGCGGGACTTCACGGTGGGAGTGATGGAATCGATGATGGAGCATCTCGATGGCGCGGATTCGCTTTCGGAGCATGTCGCGACGCTCGATGATGACGTGGACGCCCTTGCGGAATACGCTGATGAGGCCGACGCCCTCGGCTTCCGGGCATACGTCAGGGACAGCTTCATGCCCCACATGCTGGATGCAAGGGAAGCCATCCGCCTGGAGCGGCTTGAGGCGGCCCCGGTCGACCCGTCCGTCCGGATGGAGCTCGGCTCGGACTACAATGAGCTTCTCGAAGGGTACGAAACATGCAATTTCGAGAGCATGGAAGGCTTCGCGTGGGCGAAGATAGACGCCTACAACGAAGCGCTCGAAGCCGCGACGGACCGCGCGGAAAGCCTCGCATCCAAGGGGATAAGCACCGACGCCATCGAGGACCTGATAGCCACGGCGCAGGACGAGATCGTGGACCCGCTGGAACGCGAAGTGGAGTCCGCTGAGAACGCCTCCCAGGTCCGGGAAGCGCTCTCCAAGTACTGCCTCTTCAGCGGCTGCCCCGCCGGCACAAACTTCCATTTCGGCGCCAAAGTCGCGGCCGAAGCCCTCGGCTCGACGGTAGATGCGCTCGAAGAAGTGTCGGATGACGCGGAAGCGGATGCCTACCTCGCGGAAGCGCAGGGGCACCTGGAAGACGCGCAGGACGTACTCGAAGAGATAGGGGACGGCGTATACAGCGACGGGCAGGGCCGGACGCTCTGGAGCGCCATCCACTCGGCGGCGTCCTCGATAAAGGACGCGCTGTACGAACTGAGGTCGGCCAGATGAGCACGACTTTTACGGTCGGCGCTTTTGTCATCGGCGGCCTGATGGTTCTCCTGCTCTTCGGGTGCGCCGGAAGGACACAATCCCCTCCGGCTCCTGCAGCGCCCCAAAGCCCGCCCGTGGCAGAGCCTTCGTCCGGAGTCGGCGACTCCGACCTTTCCATGGATGAAGGGGAGGACGGAGACATCCTTCCTCCGGAGGACGTCCTGCCTCCGCCCGAAGAGATGTCGGAACAGCCTTATCCCCAGGGCTCGCCCCTCGACCTCGACGACTCGGACCTCCTTTTCGATGAGGGGGACGAGGGCAGTCTCATCGGAGAGGAAAACATAGTCGGGCCGGAATGATTTTTTCTTTTTCTTTCCTTATTTTCCCATGATAAACAGGGACTGGCACATGAAAAACAGGATGCCGAAGAACCCCACGCTGGAGCAGCGGCTGGAGTGGCACAGGGGGCACGCCAAAAACTGCGACTGCAGGGAGATGCCGGAGAGCATAAGGAAGGAACTTGAGAGGAGGAAATAGCTGTTTATAAAACTTTATCCGCATGATTCAAACGAGCTCCTGTAGTCTAGTCCGGTCAAGGACAACGGACTCTCACGCGCCTTTTTGGAAAAAAGGCGCGCCCAAAAACTGGCGGTTGGAAAACCCTTACGGGTTTTCGTTTATTCATTTTGCCCCTCAGGGCAAAATCAGCACGCGGATTTTGGGCGCTTTTCCCAAAAGCGCAGGGAACTCCGTAAACCCGGGTTCAAATCCCGGCAGGAGCATTTTGGTCAAATTGTGGAACCTGCGGTTCCACACCTCCCTTTGCAATTTTTGTGTCTCGCACTCCCAAGCTGAATATCTCAGCGATGAATGCAACCAGCCCAACAGCATGGCCGGCGCATCCCCTCTTTAAGCTCCGTTACGGCTCTGCCAATGCGTCGAATCCTCGTGTCCTGCTGCTTGGCGTTCTCGACCCAGCAGATCCACTCATTGCGCGCAAGCGGCGTAATATCCTCCCACGCCGCCCTCGCTGCCCTGTCGGAAGAAAGCGCCTTCCGTAAATCTGCCGGGACGCGATGCACCACCCCGTGGGATGTCTGTTTTTTCATCAAATCCACCTTTAGCAGCCCCTGGTCTCTGCGGCCGAGCATGTCCCACTGTTTAGCAATAAAAACCGACCGGCAGGCCTGGGCCGATTCGCATAGCTGTTTTCGAAACTTTCCAGTATCTCCCACACCATTAAAAATAGTTATATTTACTATACAATTATGCATAAATCTGGCAGGGTAGGCCCTGCCAAACCGGGTCCGTCAGCTTATGAACCGCCCAGTCTGCCAAAGCCGCTCGAATCCGGCTTCTTTTCCAAGGACCCGGAAGGGATTCTAAGGGATGTTTTCAGGCTGGATGGCTACCGCGAAGGACAGAAGGAGACGATAGACCATGTCCTTGCCAGAAAGGATACGTTCGCCGTCTTCCCCACGGGAAGCGGGAAATCGCTCTGCTACCAGATTCCTGCCATCGTCATGAGGCCCTCGCTCACAGTGGTGATCTCCCCTCTGAAGGCGCTGATGAACGACCAGGTGGAGAAATTGAGGGCGCTCGGAATCCGGGCCGACACCTACCACTCCGACCTTCAGGAGGATGAGCGGAGGGCAGTCATGGCAGCCGTCCGCTCTGGAGACACGACAATCCTCCTCATTTCGCCGGAAAGGTTCTCGACCGAAGACATGCTGGGAGCGATAAGCGCAAGGACGGTCGCCCAGCTTGTCGTTGACGAAGCCCACTGCATGAGCGTGTGGGGGCATGACTTCAGGATAAGCTATCTCAATATCAGGAATGTCCACAACAGAATCCGCTCAGGGCAGGAGGAGCCGCCGGTGCTTCTCTTCCTCAGCGCTACCGCGCCTGCGCATATACGGAAGGACATCCGGAATATAATGGGGCTGGAGCGGACCGAGGAAGTAATCCTTCCGCCCCTGCGCGATAATCTCTCAATAGACATGGAATTCACGTGGGGCACTGGGAAAAAAGTCTTCGATGTGCTTCTCGAGGCGATGAAAGGGGCCAAAGGGAAGAAAATCGTCTACTGCAACACGGTCAGGGAAACTGAGGAGCTTGCCCAGTCGCTCACGAGGGCTGGCATCCGGTCGCGCCAGTACCACGGCCAGATGGACGCGGCATACAAGAAAATGTTCCTGGAGGATTTCATGCGCTCGAAGGTCGAGGCTCTCTGCTGCACGAGCGCCTTCGGCATGGGGATAGACATCCCCGACATCCGCCTCATCGTGCATTACAAGTCCCCGGCCACTCTCGAGGACTACTACCAGCAGGCGGGGCGCGCCGGCAGGGACGGAAAGCCGGCACGATGCCTCCTGCTCGCCGAGCATGCCTACTCGAAGCCTTCGGACGAGGTCCGGACGCCGATAACGTTCAGGTCGCTGAGTCGCCTCTACTGCCAGCTTTACGAGTCGCAGGAAAAGGCGTACGCTTTTAATCCCGGAAGGCCGCGTGAATCGCTCCAGCTCTCACTCGCCCAGGCCGTAGACCGGATACGCTCGCCCGGCGCCAAGGGGCGGAAAGGATGGAAAAAGACCGCTGAGGACAAGGAAAAGGAAGCCGACTCCCGCTTCTCGGAAGGAATCAGGATGGCGGCCCTGGGCTTCCTGATAGACAACCGCTTCATCCTTGTCGGCGACGACAACAAGATTTCCTTCACGACCCACCCGGACAAGCTCGAAGTCAACCCCCAGCTGCTCGCTGAAAGGGAGCGCAGCAAATGGGCCAAGGCCGATGCCATGACTCATTTCATGAAGCTGGATGATAGCGGGAGGCGCGAATTCCTGGCAAGATACCTGACCGATTCCATCGACGAAGTCATGCAATTGTATCCTTCCACGTTGGAGAAGGTTCTTCATTCGCTCCGCAATATCGTCGAGAGGAGGCCTGGCCTCACCGCAAGGCGCTACGCGATGATACTGACGGGCGCATCGAGGCTGAAGGAAGACGAAGGGGAGCCCCTGCTCGGCATCCTCCCGCATCTCGGCTACCGCGCGATTGAATCGAAGCTTGAGGACCTTGCGGACGCCGGGCTGCTGAAGGAGCATCTGGTAAAAGACAAGGGACGCGAGAAAATCGTCTATTCGTTAAAAGGATGAAAATCGGGCGCATCGCCCCAGAAACTACATCCCCCCGAAATCTATCATCGCCTCTTCCGTCATATAGCGGGGGGCTTCGGGATGACGCTTCCTCCACATCGGGCCGTCGTCGAGGTCTATCTGGACGAACCCCTCCACGCCGGCTATCCGCCCCTTCCAGTCGTGGTCCTCATGCTTCTCGAGCATGAACGCTCCCCCCGCAGTCAAATCCTCCACCAAAAGGGCGTAAAGCGGCCCGGACCTCCAGAGCGGCTTGTATCTCACGCCTATGCAAAAGCTCGTCACGTACCCGGGCCCGCCCCTCTCCACGAACTCGGCCACGCTCCTGTTTATTCCGAAGCCTCCGAATTCCGACCAGCAATACGCTTCCCTGCAGAACAGCTCGAAGGCGTCGGTTTTCCAGTGTCCCGTCTCCCGCATGCGGGCCCTCATCGCATCGGAGCGTGCGGGGTCCCCGTAGGGAATCGGCTCCCCGAACTGCTGCCTCGTCGCTACCCAGAGCCCGCTCGCAAGAGGCCCGGCCCTGTAGTGTATGTTGTTGCTTCCGTTTCCGAGCCCCTCATCGAGCTTCCGCTGCTCGAGGAAATGGCAAGCCAGCTTTTTGAGGAGGGGCTTGTCGCTTATTATCTGCGTCCGGACGGACATCGAGCGCCGGAAATGGTCCATACAATATTCGTTGTCGGAAGGTTTTATATAGTTTTATTTTATGAAAAAACGTGGATTCAATAAATATGGCATGCCGGCTCAGCGGCGCTCGCGCGCTCCATATGGATTCGATTTTTAATTTGTCTTAATTAGTATGCCTCTATGATTTCGCCCCGGAAAAGGGCGGGGCCTGCCCCGCCCGGAGGGCCGCGGTTCTCCTTCGTGAACGCCCTCGTCAGGGAAGAAGGGCCGGTGATATGCGCGAGGATGGGCCTCGACAGGACGAAGGACGCGTCTTTCGACTATGCCTCTGAGAAGCTGTCCATTTCCGCGCTGGTCAGGAAAAGGGACGGGGGCCTGGTGTGCCAGGACACGGCTATCGTGTTCATCGGTGAGCATTTCGCCGCGGTCGGTGTCTTCGACGGATTCCAGGAGGCCGGAACTGCGCTTTCAGCGATGGCGGCGGATTCCGCCCTCGAGGTTCTCAGGGGAGGCAGGTTTTCATCATTGCTGGCCCAGGCGTACGAGCGGCTATTCCAGAAGACGCTGCCGGACGAGGCCCTTAAGAAAGGCGGGACGACCGCCACAATCGCGCTGGTCCAGTCCGATGGAGGCATCTATGGAAATGGCGCCGGCGATTCCGCCCTCTACCGCATCAGGCGGGGTTCGGTGGAGCGCCTCCTCGAATACCGACTTGGCCCCAAAAGGAAGCCCGTCGAAGAGATGACGGCTGAAGAATATTTCGACACGAGGCACCTCGTGTCGAATCCAATAGACCTCAAGTGGTTCGATAAATCCAGGGTAATGGGCTATGGGGGCATCATGCCCGCCCCGGAAAGCGTCCTCGCCGCGAGCGACGGGGTGACCAAAAACCTGAGAATCCGCTTCGACCCGGAAACCGGCCTCGTGATTGACAACAGCGGGTGCGAACACCTTCAGCGCCGGCTCATGGGACTGTGTTCGCCTGCGGAAATGATAAGCACAATCGATGATACGGTCATGGGCGCTTTCCGCTACCAGGAAAAATCCGGAATCGCGCTTGAGCCGGAGAACGACGATTATTCTGCGGCCGTGCTGACGATGCATGCGCTATCGGATGGACAATAATAAAAAAAGAGAAATCAGTCGGCCCTCGTTCCGCTCCAGCCGCCTGAAAACTCGCCTTCAGACCCGTATCTCCAGGCGCCCTCGAGGGAGTTGCAGTCTCCGGTAAGGTTGAGCTGGACGTCTCCAGCGTTGTCGGGGGGCAGGTAGGCGTTCTCGTCGGAATTTTCAGACCAGGTTCCGGTCAGGGTCTTGCCGCTCACAATCCCATTTATCCTGCCGTCGTCGAACTCGTACGTTCCCGTAACATTCGAGCCGTTCTGAACCAGAACCATCTCTCCCCACTCCGTGTTCCAGGTGCCCGCGAAAGTGCAGCCGGTTTCCGCAGGGGGCTGACTCGGTTGTGGCGGGGGCTGGGTTTCAGTCGGCTGGGCCGCTGGCGGGGCGGAAGGCTGGCTGGGCTGTTCCGACGGCTGATCTATCTTTGTTGTCCCGGTGAAAGTGCAGCCGGCGGCTAACAGCGCGGCGGCCAAAACCAGGACCAAGGCGTTCCTCATCATACCACCTCTTTGTGAAGAATTATTGACATTAACTTATAATCCGTCCGCTGGCTCCGTAACAGTCCAGCCGGGCGGTTTCAGAGTTCCCGGACCTTTCTTTCTATCTCGTCCCTTATTTTCCGGACTTCGTCTATGCCCTTTCCCTTCGGGTCATCCAGGGCCTAGTCGACGAGCTTCTTGCCCATTTTCCTGGCCATCGGCGCGGGGCAGACCTTCTCTACCGAACACCCCATCGTGACTATGAGGAACGCCTCCTCAATCATCTCCAAAGTGAGCATCCTCGGAGGCGAGGAAATGTCGATGCCCTTCTCCTTCATCGCCTGCGCTGCGACGGGATTGGCCGTGGCCGCCGGCGAAATCCCCGCGCTCGAAGCGTCCAGCCCGAGCTTTTTCGCGAAGCCTTCGGCCATCTTGCTCCTGCCGGAATTCTGGCCGCAGACGAAAAGTATCCTCGCCATGCTCATCCCAGCTCGACGCTCTCCCCGATTCGGGGTATGTGCGTTCTGTGCCCCGCCCTCCTGAGCCGGGCTTCGAGCTGCCTTGCGGACTCCTCCTCGCCATGGACCAGGAAGACCTTCTTCGGCTTCTTCCGAATGGAGCTGAGCCACCTCACCACGCCCTCGGCCTCGATGTGCGACGAAAAGGCGTCGATGTGGCTTATCCTGGCCTTCACCGCCACCTCCATCCCCATCAAATGCACCCTTTTAGCCCCGTCGAGTATTATCCTGCCGAGGGTGCCCTCGGCCTGGTATCCGATGAAAAGCAGGGTGTTCCTGTTGTCCCAGAGGTGGTGCTTGAGGTGGAACTTAATCCTGCCAGCGCTGCACATGCCGTTGCCGGCTATGACGATGCACGGCTTCTTGTAGTCATTCAGCGTCTGCGAGTCCTCGATGGTCTTGAGGAACTTCAGCTTCTTGAACGTGAATGGGGCCTTGAACTCCTTCCTGAGCGCAGGCGAAAAGTGGTCCATGTGGGAATTGAACACACGGGTGGCCTCGATGGCAAGCGGGCTGTCGAGGAACACGTTTTCATACGGCATGGTGCCGTCGCGCTCCATCCTGTGCAGGTAGTAAATTATCTCCTGCGTCCGCTCAACGGCGAACGAGGGTATCATAAGCATCCCGCCGCGCCTGAAAGTGTCCTGCACCTCCTTCTGGAGCAGGTGCTGGCGGGTCGAGACATGACCCCTCTGCCTGCTGCCGTATGTGGATTCCACTATGACGTAATCCGCCTCCTCTATGGCGTCGGGGTCCTCCACGATCGGCGTGCCGCCCTGGCCGAGGTCGCCCGAGAAGACGACCCTGCTCCTTTTCCCGTGCTCCTCTGCGGAAACCTCGATGACGGCCGAGCCGAGTATATGGCCGGCGTTCCTGAACCTGAATCGGACCTTGTCGCTTATCTGGTGCGCCCTGCCGTAGCCGAGCTTGTGGAAGAAATGGAGGGAGTGCTTCACGTCATCATGCGTGTAGAGCGGTTTCCTTGGCGGGAGGCCCTCGCGCAGCCTGCGCCTGTTCTCCTGCTCGGTCTCCTCCTTGTTCACGCTGGCGGAGTCCTCGAGCATTATTTTCGCTAGGTCGACAGTCGGCGGGGTGGCGTAGATGGAGCCGCGGAAACCGGAGCGCACAAGCTTGGGGATCAGCCCGCAGTGGTCTATGTGAGCATGGGTGAGGATGAGGCAGGACAGCTTTTTCGGGTCGAATGGGAAGCCCCTGTAGTTGAGCCTGTTCACTTCCTTGGGCCCCTGGAACATCCCGCAATCGACAAGAATCCTCTTCCCGGCGGCTTCCAGCAAATGGCAGGAGCCGGTCACCATTCCCGCGGCGCCGTAGAACGTCAGCCTCATGAATCCGCTACCCGCTGATGCTTTAAGTAATTATGCTGCCGCGGGTGTTGATGTGTTTCGCGAAGGACCGCGCTTCAAGTTTCTCCGGCTCCGCGAGGTCCGTACTCATGTCCAGCGGCCCGGGGACCGGAACGTCCGGGAATTTGCCGGATAGGCCGGCCCAGTCCGCCCTCCAGTCCATTATCCTTTCCATGAACCTCAGGATGCGGTATCCCTGGAACACGTAATACGCGGCCCGCGCGTCTGAAAGGTCGCACCTGTTGCGCAGGATGGCCTCGGTCACGGAATGCCTGATGTCCCGCAGGGCCCCCTCGTGCCCCTCCAGCTTCAGCAGCTCCAGGTCGAATATCGGAATCCCGAAATGGTCCACGCCGCTGCGGTTGAGGTGGAGCATCCGGGTGTGGTTCATTATATCATAGAGCCTGCCTCCGTATCTGTCCATCGGAAGATAGGCGGCGAAATTCGGGCATCTTGCGACCGACATCTCGCGGACCATCTCCGCGGGCTCGTCGCTGTAGAACGCCCTGATGAGCGCGGTTTCCCGTCCCCTCGAAAACGTTCCATCCGGAATGGCCTTCCACCGGTTGAAGACGTCGACGACGCCCTGATGGCGGGGATTCGCCGCAAAATGCACCCTGTCGAAAAGCACTTCGCACGGTTCGGCAGGCCGGGGGGCCGCCTCCCCGCTCGGGGCCTTTTTCCAGAACGCCCATCTCGAAGGCCTGGGTGAAGCTGAAAGTAGTTGTTGTTGCATGAATTATATGGCGCCAAATAGAATATAAGCATATCCACCAAAGGCCACCAAACCGCCTACCATCCTCGTGGTAAGATATAATAAGTCCGGCAGGGAATTCCCTCCATGGCAGAAACGCACCGGCAACCGCAGGCTGCATCAGTTCCGAGGGCCCTCCTCAGAAGCGAGCTGGAGGTTCTCAACAGGCGCTATGGGGTGGGGCTCGGAGCTGCGGAAGCCCAGGCAGTCACAGATTTAGCGCTTCGCAGGACAGAAAATCAGGCCGCGAGTGTGCGTGTCGAGTCTGCCCTCAAGGAATACCTGCGGATGCGCGACCCGGAAAGGGCCGCCATGCTCTACAACCGCATGGATGGCGCGCAGTACTACGCTGGCATCCGCATGGGGGAGGCGGCGATAGGCATCGGCGGCAGGGAATTTTCGGTGGATGCCGCCATCGCGGAATGCTCCCGCCTCCCTGACCCTCAGCGTGCTGAGCGGTTCCAGGAAATCGTCGCCCAGGCTGCAGAGCTGTTCCGGATGAGGGGCGAGCCCCCGGTAAACCGGTTCGGGCTGGGCTACGACATCGGGGCGTCGGACCCTTCCGAAGCGCTTTCGGCAAGGGCGGTCAACTGCTTTTCCGGGACCATCGTCCTCGGCCAGATGATTCTCGACATGGCTCACCGCGCGGGCGTGGAAGGGGTCCAGGCCTCCCTGATACCGGTGCCTTCGTATAGCATCGGCGGCAGGCTCTGGGACGATTCCGGGCACAGCATCCTGCGGGTGGACATCTCCGGCAGGAGTTTTTTCTTCGATTCCACCAATGTCGGCGACAGGAACCAGGCGTCATCTTTCTCTATGGCGGACGACGGCGTCACCCTCCGTGCATCAGGATTCTCATCCACCGCATACCGTCTCGGCAGGCCGCTCCGCATCGACCGCTCGCTCGTCGAGACGGCGCGCCTGCAGGACCGGCTCTTCGACAATCCATCCCCCACTGCGAGGGACGTGTCATCGTTCCCCCCGCTTTTCCTGTCATACTATGTAGCCCACCTTGCGCAAGACCAGCAGCGCGCGCTTTTTTCCCGCTTTGACCCCCAGTCTGTCCGTAGTCCTTCACTAAGATACCGCCTCGCGGCAACAGCGGCCACAGCCTTCTCCAGTGCCGGGGACGAGGCAAACGCTTCGAGGTTCGCTGCGATGGCGCTGAACGCCATCGGCCAGGCCGTCCGGTCAGGCCCATCCGAGCTCGGCAGCCTTCCCATGGGCTCCTTCCTCGCCACCACCATGGATGTCATCGACATCGCCGGAAGGATGCCGCGGGGCGCGGCGCTCATCGAAAGCTCGCGTGCATGGGCATACCTGTCATACGCCATGGCCCACTCGAGCGGCGAGATTCCCGGACCGGTCGCGGCGCGGGCGAGAGATTTCCTCTCCGGTTTCACCCTTTCCCATGGCCCGCTCATTGCTGGGGAGGTTCCGGCAGTCGCGCTGAACCTAGCCTCAGGAATCATGAACTCCGGGCTGATTTCAGGCGAGAGTGCGGAAAGCGCGGCAGCCCTCTCCGCCATCTATTCGCGGCTGGGGCTGGACAGAAACCTGCTCCGCGAGCGCCTCGCCGCGAACGCGAGGCAGACAGTGGTCATAGGGCTCAGGGACGAGGACATCGCGGCGTTCCTGTCCGAGCCGCGCAATGTCCTCAACATGGAGCGCAATTTCCTGCTGGCCGCGGACGGAATCCTCAGCGAATCCGGGCGCTTTTCGCTTGAGAGCATCAGGCTCAATATGGCCCGGCTCACTGGCGGGCAGGCGATAATGGGCCAGGGCATCTACCGGACGCTCGCGAGCAGGGCCGACCTCGCGGCTGTGCTTCTCGCGCAGGGGCCGATGAGGGACGCCTGCCGCAGGCGGAACCTCATCTGAGGCTGCAGAACTCCTTGAAGAACGAATCCATGTCCCCGCTGCGGGGGAGGCGACCGTCTTCGAGATACCAATGCCTCCTTATCAGCGAGGACGCTTCGCCAAATCCGTTCTGCCCTATCGAAAGGAAGAACAGGCGCTCGGCTTCCGCACGGTCCCTTTCCATGGTGTGGACGCCGGGCTGCTCGAGGAACTCCAGCACGTACGCCCGCTGGTAAAGCCGGGGCAGGGTCAGGAAAATCAGGGCGAGGCGCTCCTCCCTGGAGTCAGTCCCCATGAAGGCCTCCCCTATGAGATTGATGTCGTCCATGTAGGCTACCCCCCGCGCTGAGCGGGTGCGTTCCATGAGGGCAGGTATGTGATCTTTAATGCCATCATAGAAGCTCTGCAGGGGAGACGCGTCCGCGGACGCGCACATCAGCTGAATCTCGGCCGCTATCAGGGGGAGCCTTTCCTCCAGCTCGGCGAGATTCCTGCACGAGCGGACGAGGCGGACCGCCCGGGCGGCCCTTTTCTCCTGCCTTTCGACCCGCGGCTGCATCGCCCTGGTCGCCTCGGGCGCGTTCACCGGCGCCGGCCCCGGGCACATGGCGATGGAAGCGGCGGCGAGGCCGCCTATAAGTGTTTTATAGTAGTTATTCATGTAATTATATTTTGCGGCCACCTTTTTAAAAACCCCGATGGCAATGCTCAACATGGCGGCCTTCCGGAAGAAAGAGGCTTACATCAGGCAAATCGCCGCCCTCCTCCGCCGCAGGAAGTTCATGCAGGCATACCGGCTTTCCGGGGAATTCGCGGCTGCGTTCCCCAGTGAACTCGCCTCCCGCTACCTGCTTGCGAAATCCGCTTTCTGGGCCGGGAAATACCGGGAAGCGGCGCAAGAGGGGCGGAAAGCGTTCAACCTCGCAAGGGGGTCGGATGCGGTTCCGTGCGCCATAGTCGAAGCCTCTGCACTATTCATGCTCGGCGAATATGACGAAGGCCTGTCGCTGCTCTCGAAACTGGATTCCCACGGGTTTGCCGAGGTGGAATCCCTCCGGTTCGCATTCGCGGTGGCAAAGGGGGACGAAAAAGGGGCGGTCGCGATGCTGGACCGGATTTACCGCCTGAACCTGAAGGCGGCGGAAAAACTGCTCGGCTCGCTCCTTGGGTTCCGAAGGAACCGGTAATCTATCTTCTCATCACTGCCATGGCCGAAACGAGCGCGAGGATGAACGCTCCGGGGCAGCAGAGGTCGGTTATCGGCTTTTTGTCAGGCCCTTCGTCCTCCTCTTCGGGGGGCTGGGTTTCCGGAGGCGTCGTCGGAGGATAGTATGGCTGGTTCGATGGGGGGGACGTCGATGGCGGCTGCGTGGTGTTGGGCTGCGTCGTCGGCGGTGTGGACGGCGGG
>JBFLVW010000118.1:0-17897 GCA_040758235.1 Microcaldota archaeon | reverse complement strand
TTCCGCCACTCAGACTTCCCCTGTCACGCTTTCGCGCATTGCAGAGGTTTCGCGCCTGCTGCATCCCGTAGGACTAGGGTCCTTGTCTCAGTACCCTTCTGGGGGCCACCACTCCCATGGCCCCTACGGATTATCGGCTTGGTGAGCCATTACCCCACCAACTACCATGATCCGCCGCAGTCTCATCCTAAGGCGAACTGGCTCCGATTCACCAGCCGTTTGGACGCCCAAGCCTTCCAGCATAGGGCATCTATCGCGGGTTAGCCTCAGTTTCCCGAGGTTATCCACGTCCTTAGGGCAGATTGACCACGTGTTACTCAGCCGTGTGCCGCCCACCCAGGTGAGTGAGCTGACTTGCATGGCTTAGTCGAAGTCTGATAGCAGTACCCTCCAGCAGGATCAACTGGAATTCAGCTGACCGTGCTTTTTACACGAACTTGGACACACGGCTCCCCCGTTTCCGGTTCGGCCGCGCGTCTGGTACGACGTCATATTCCTAGAGGAATTGACATTGCATTCGACCATATCTCTTGAAGCGTGAGTCAAATCTATAAGCTATAGATTTCCACAGAAAACGCATTCGACCGGCCTAAAAGGCGGGCTTCAAGCGATTACGGATTCTAGCGCACTGAATACTCTAGAACGCGCAGAGGTTATATACGATACAGGGGTTTATAAAGCTTGCGTCAATCGGCGAACTTACGGCGAAAGATTTATGGCGCGGGAGCTGCGCATATCTCGAAAAGGCGCACGGACCGGAGGGCATGGAGCGGAACCGAAGGAGCGAACCTGAGGAAATCCTCGTACGTCGGGACCGGCCAGTGAAAATCCGAGGCGGCGCCAAGCGCTCCCCCGCTTCCCGAAACGGCGAGCGAGAGGCGGAGGGTTGCCGGTGCGGGAAGGGCGGGAGGGTACCAGAACGTCTCGAACACGACCTTTCCGCTGAGGGGCGGGATTCGTATCGCGAGCTGGAGGGAATAGTCCTCCGAATGGAGAAGGCAGCGGTTGGGGTCCGTCGCAACCTCAGTCCTGCTCAGCCGCTCCACGAGGGCACCGCGCTCGATGGCGGCGAGCCTCCAGGCGCCGGATTTGGTATCGTCCGGGACATTTCCGAGAATGACCAAGCTCCGCTCCCCCGGCCTGAGCCTGCGGATGGTTTCGGCAAGCGGCTCCGGTGAGGGGTGCTGCTTCCGCTCTGCACGATTCTGTCCGACCACCCGTGCGATAGCGTGCATCAGCAGGCAAGCGGGTGCTTTGGGGTTTAAGTGTTTTTTCTTATGTCTGTTACAATTCCCGGAATAGCTGTTCCATATGCAACGACATGGGGAAGCGTACGCAAACCGGCCGCGACCGAAACATTCCTCAACTTATTTATAAAGAACCGGACAAGGATCCATGATGAAATCACCCGGACTATGCCGCCCGGATGAAGTTTCATGAAACTTTAACAGAAGAACGTTAGGAGGAAAGTTTCAATGGAGGAAGAAAAGATAGTGCTGGACCGCCAGAGCTTCGAAGCCCTCGCGGTCGACACGAGAGTCAAGATACTCAAATCGCTCAAAGCCAGGAGGAAGACGCTCTCCGAGATAGCCAAGGAGCAGGGGATGTCCGTCTCCGGCATCAAGGAGCACCTGGAAACGCTCGAGAAGGTCGGGCTCATAATAAAGAAGGACGACGGCCACAAGTGGAAATACTACGAATTGACAAAAAAGGGGAGCGACATAGTCGCGCCCAAGGAGCTCCGGGTCTGGATACTCCTCTCCATATCCACTTTCGCCCTCGTCGCCTCGATGTTCGCTATGTTCTACGCGCCTACCCAGGGCCCGGAACTAATGGCGGCCCAGGCGCCGGTTCCCCCCATGCTCAATGCAGGCGCGGCCGCGTCGTCCGCGATGGCCGATTCGGAGGGGGCGCCGGAGGCTTTCGTCGCCGAATCCGTCCCGATGGAGGAGCCCGTTCCCCAGCAGGATGCGCGCGAGATGGTCGGGGAGGATGCGATTGCGATGAAGGCTTCGGCCGATGATGATGCATCGCTGATGCAGGCGGAGCCCCAGGCGGACCTTTCGCTCCCGATTGCGGTTGCGCTTGTGAGCGGCGTGACGCTTATCGCTTGCGCCGCAGTCCTGGTCAGGAACAGGCTGAACCGCGCATCGTTGAAATGAATGAGCCGGATGCGGGTGCCGGCAACGGGATGCTGGGGACAGGCGCCTATTTTCCCCTGAACGCTATCCCAGTCACGCTCAGGAAAATCAGGATAAGCAGGCCTGCGACGCCTCCGATTAGCAGGATGAGGATGCTCCAAATGTTGATTTCTATCTTCACGCCGAGCCAACCCACGATTTTCAGGGCGATGAGCGCGATGACCGTGTTTATCAGGAGAGGTATCGGCCCCCATGCGTTCCAGATGCCTAGGAACAGGATTAGCGCGACGACGAGCAGCAGAATGTTGATAAGGGCCCCCATGACTCGCGTTTTGGGGGGAAAATTTATATCCCTTATCCGTATACCAAAAACATGCTGGGCGATGTTTTCAGGGCCAGGGTGAAGGCCCGCGAGTTTGTCGGTATCAAGGGATGGATCAATTCAAGGCCGCTGAAGATTGATTCCCTCAAGGGGAAAGTCGTGCTCCTCGATTTCTGGACGTACACCTGCATCAACTGCATACGGACGCTTTCCTACCTCCAAAGCTGGCATGAAAAATACAGGGACAAGGGGCTGGTAGTCATAGGCGTCCACACCCCGGAGTTCGAGTTCGAGAAAAAGGCCCCGAACATCAAGGAGGCGGTAAAGAGGTTCGGAATAACGTACCCTGTCGCGCTCGACAGCGAGATGAAGACCTGGAGGGAATACGACAACCACTACTGGCCCGCCAAGTACCTCATCGACAAGGACGGCTTCATCTGCTACGTCCATTTCGGGGAGGGCAATTACGGCCAGACCGAGATGGCCATCCAGATGCAGCTGGGGATAAAGAAGAAGCTCGAGAAGGACGACTTCCAGGGCTACATGTTCGACCAGAGCCCGGAGACTTACGCGGGTTTTGGGAAAAATTTCGGCCTCGGCTCGGGACTTGTGTGCGACGAGCAGGGATGCAACGTCTACGTGGACCCCGGAAGCCACGCCATGAACGTCATATACCCTGAGGGGCAGTGGGTGCAGGAGAAGGAGTTCATCGAGCTGAAGAAGGCTCCCGGCCGGGTGTCCTACCGCTTCAACGCGAGGGAGGCGAACGTCGTGCTCGCGCCGGTCGGCAAGCCCGTCGAGGCGGCGGTGTTCATGGACGGGAAGAAGAAGCACGTGTTCCTTGTCGACAAAGCGAAAATGTACAACGTCTTCAAGGACAAAAAATACGGCGACCACGAGCTTTCCATAGTCTTTGCCGGGAGGGTGAGGGCGTACGTTTTCACCTTCGGATGAAAGGATTAAAAGCACTATTTTTTATATTTTGACACATGCCATCCTATTCTTCAGGCGTCTCCAGGCCGGTGGACCTGCCGCTCACCCCCGAAGCTTTCAGGAGGTTCAAAGTCCGGCTTGAGCGCGAGGGCTTCGACATCATAGATACAGGAATGGCGGAGCGGCTAGTGGAGGCCTGCCGCGATTTCGGGCCGTACAGGATTAAGGCGGTTGCAGCCCTTTCGCCGGGCGCGAGCGCCGAGGCGGCGACCGGATACCCATACAAGGCCGAGGCGAAATTCATACTGACCGGCAGGGGAGCGGACTTCAACCTTCCGACATCCCTGACCATCCGGGCATTCCCCCACAAGCGCCACGGAAACATTGCGCTCGCGCACGAGAACGTGAAGGTGGAGGGAATCGCCGGCGATACCATATACAGGAGCATGGCAGGGACGGTCCGGGTTTCCAACGATGTCGATTTTTCCGGGATGCTGAAAGCGGCGGAGGAGATTCTGAAGGCAAGGGCGGAGGCTAAGAAAATAATCGAAAGGATGAGTTCCGCCATACATTCTAAATCCGACGACTCCCGTGTGAGGGCCGCCCTCGATGCCATGGTCAGGCTCATCAGGGAGGACCCCGCGATAGCGGCCGCAATCGAGGAATATGTCCCGGACCTCTGATTATTCCTTTTTCGCTATCGCAAGAAGCCTCTGCAGAATCGTTATCACTGACAGCAAGGACGCAAGAATCACCCCAAAAACGAAGAAGTCCATCGAAACGAGCATCCCTGCCGCAAGGCCAAAAAGGATTAGTAAAAGCCTCTCGCTCCGCTCGAAAACCCCTCCCAGCGCGTTCGCTTTCTCGCGCGCAATAACCCCTTTGTGGTCCGCATATGCCCGTATGAAAGAAGGCATGCACGTCCCCAAAAAAACCAGAAGCGCGAGCCATATTTTCGCGTCTATCAGGATGATTGGCAGGGGAACGAACATGAATGCGAATAGGAAGGACGCTTCTACGAAGCGGTCGGCAACTCCATCGATGAACCCCCCAAAAGCGCTGGTTTCGTTCCGTGCCCTCGCGACCGCGCCGTCTATTATATCGCAGAGCGCGGCAAGTGCGAAAAGCGCAAGGCCAGCCGGCAGGTTTCCGGTGAACGCCACCGCGAGCGCAGCGCACAGCGCGAGCGCAACCGCCAGAAAAGTCCAGTGGTTGGGCGTGAGCGGGATTGCTGCGAGAGCGCGTCCCAAGGCCGCCTGGACGCCCTTCGCCCCCTTGTCCTGCTTGAGCATGTCAGTAAATTCCCCCCAAGATTCATAAACCGATTTTTTGCGTTCGTGTTGCTGAATGATTATAAATGGTGTGACACAGATTAAGGACGTGGTCCACAAGAAAACGCACGAGCCTGAGGAAAAAAAGCGCCGAAGCATGAGCAGCCTGCTGAAAAACTCGCTGCTTGCAGGCGGCCTCGTTATAGCGGCCGCATGCGCCGGAAACGCTGCCCCTCCCCAAAACCAGAACGTCCGTTCCTGCCCCGCGCCCCCGAGGCCTCTGGATATCCGCTGCAACGGCACGATGAACCGTGTTGGAACTTTCGAGGGAATCCAGGTTGGCCTTACCGAGCGTGCCGGCTACCGCTTCATCATAACGGAACTGACAAACACCCATGCTTCAGCCGACGTCTGGGTCCCGGTGGTCGCCGCGCAGGGAAACCACCTTGCAAGCATGGCCGTCCGGTTCAACGAGGTGGGGTTCACGAGGGAGAATCTCATCGAGGTGGTCGAATATCTCTGCGCGGAAGTCGAGGAGCAGAGGAGGAGGGATGAGCGGGCTCCTCCGAGCATCGCCCCGGGAGTAACAGGCGAGATTGTGCCGGTCCAGTTTTCGTCAAATTCGGGCGGGATAAACAACATAGACATTCCAGGCCTGATGCGGGAGCTTATCAGCTCCGGCTTCATCAACCGCGCCCTCGCGAACATCACCCTTCTCAAAATCGGAATCGTGGGCGAGGGGACCGAGAGCGCCTTTTTCAGGGTGGATGGCCGGTCTCAGAATGAGATGAACGTCTCCATTGAAGGCGGGCGGTTCAACGGCCAGCGCTTCAGGCTGGACCGCCGCCTCGACTATTCTGTAGATGTTTTGGGAGAGGGATTCATCTCCATCCCGATGAGGCTCGAGACGTTGGTCATGTCCCAAGAAGGCTACAGCATGCACCTCGGCCTCGACTGCCAGAGAAAAATGGAAATCGACATGGGGCCGGCCGTCTATGCCGGCCCTGCATGCCGGTAGTTATTCGAGCTCGAAGACGACAGTCATCGAGCTGCTCATCGTGGTCTCGCGGGGGAATATCTCGGTCGGGACGCTTCCATCCGAAGATACGGCGCTGTCGTAGGCATACGACGGGTAGTACGGATAGTAGTAGTCCGGGCTGACGGAGATTATCTTCCCGACTTTCGAGCCGAGGCCCTGTGCGATGCTTTCTGCCTTCGCCCTCGCGCTCGCGGCGGCCGCGGCCTGCAGCTCAGTCTCGAGCTTCAGCCTCGTCTCCTCCTTCACGGAGAAGTAGATGTAGTCGACGGATGTGTTGACCGCGCCGGTCGCGGCATCAATCATCTTCCCGCTGTCGTTCACCTTGTCGCTCTCGACGCTCAGCGTATGGATTGTCTTGTAGCCAATAATCGTGCAGTTCCGCTCGCACGGGTAGGGCGGGGCGGGGTAGATGTCAGGGTAGGCCACGCCGCCATATGCGGGTTCCGAGCTGATTGCCATCTTTTCATATACGGCATCAGCGTAATAGTAGCATCCCTGGTAGCAGGATTCATTGTATACCTCATAAGTATAGTAAGAGCCGGTCTGGATGTCGCTTTCATCGACGCCTGCCGCAAGGAGAGCGGTTTTGAGTTTTGCAACGTCTTTCGCGCTCTGCGCCTGCGCTTCCTGCGTCGTGTTACCAAAAGACTCGATGCTCAGGCTCAGGGTAACCAGGTCCGGCATCACTGTTTTTGTAGCTTCCCCGCGGACCGTTATGGTCGGCTGGGTGCCAGTGTCGTTCGTTACATTCATCGGGGGCGAGACTGTTTCGCCAGATTTCGCGATGTAGTAAGTCAGGCCCGCAGTTATCAGGACGACCACCACGATTCCAATCATCAACATGCTGTTGTCGGCCATTTTATCACCATTGGAATACTCTGCCCTTTTTAATATAAGAAGGGGGATTTGTTTCGGTTTTGGGTGAATGAAAAACCCTACGGGTTTTTGAGGCGCTACTTAGGCGACGTTTCATAGAAACTGTGAACGCACCCGGAAAGCAGTTCTCCCACGGTCGTATCGAACATCCACATTGATGGAGGCCATAATTCAGCGCACCCGAACGCCGGTTTTGGGGAGATCCTCCCGTTATTCCTGGCGATGGCGAGGCTGTGCCCCAGGTCATCGGCCCGCACCAGGCCTGAGACGGCGAAAAGGGAATCGAAGCTGCCGGCATCGATGACAGCCGGCGTATTATCCAAAAACAGGCCGGAGTCGGCATAAAGAATCAGCACGCCATTTTCGGAAAGGAGGTTTACGGCGCGGGCGAGCGCCTCCAGCTTGTAGGGCATGTATGAGAGGCTGTGTCCTATGATGACTAGGCCGAAACCGCCCTTGACCGGGAGCTCCATGAAGTCCCCTTCGAGTATGCGGCCCCCGTCCCCGCGAAGGCTTATCCCGGTCCAATCGACCTGCCTGCCCAGGACCGCCGCCATGTCGAATCTTGTGCGCCCTTCGCCGCACCCGATATCGAGCGCGCGAATCCGGCCTGCCGGCAGCATTTCACGGAGGTCTTCCGGCTCTATGTCCGCCTCCCTGAGAAAGCGGGAGAAATCCCGGTCCATCTTGTAGTGCTTTTTTGCCGTGGCATGCCGCTGGAGTTCCACTATTTCGGAGGGGCTTATCTCGGAAAGGGCCTCCCTCAATTCTGCAAGGAAGGGGATGTCGCCGTTTTGACGGGGCGGGAAAGAGAGGACGAGATAATCCCGCCCGGAATCGATTGATTCAACGTGGGGGTGATAGCACAGGTCCCCTGCAAGACGTTCCACGCCGTCGAGGCCTGAGAGTTCCAGCCTTCGCCAGTAGTCGGCCCTTATCCGGGAGGAGGGGCTCGCCTGCATCATTTTGGCGAGTTTTTGGACTGTTGCCATAGATGTTATGATGGGGAGAACGAATTAAAAGGGAGACGGGGGACTCGAGACGGGAGACAAGAATAAGGAATTGGGCCCGGCGAGCAGGAGAAGGGCCTCCTGTTTCCGGTTTCCAGTCGTGAAAACTGGCCTCCAGTTCCGGGCACCCAGCTGTTAATTCCCCTTTATCTCCCCCAAAATTTTCCCAATCCCTTCCACCGCTTCTTCCACCCCAAAACCAGGCGGAACAGCAATCACTTTCACTGAATCGAAAGAACCGATGCTCTTCATTATCCTTAAGGTCATCAAAGTTTCTGAACCCTTCAATGCCTTTCCGGGGCTTATGGAATTCAGGTCTTCGATAAGGACTACCGATTCCGCTCCTTCAACAGTATCCAGAACGACCAGGTCCCGGCCCTCTTCCTCCAAATCATCGGAGCTTGCGTGCTTCTTGAAGCCGACATCCGGGAACATCTTCCTCAGCCTCTGGAGTATCGCATCTTCACCCTCCAGGCCGAAGACGAGGACCATCATGGAAAAAAGATGCTGGCAAAGGATTTTATTTCATGGCTGATTTAAACGCCGCATGGCCCGGGCGGCAAAACCCCCAGAGAATGGACCGGCTCACACTTCGCCGTGGATGGAATCAGTTCCTGACATCCAGAGGTTCCCGGCTTTGGAGGGGGAAGCGGAAGCGGACGTAGTCGTAGTCGGGGCCGGAATAACCGGGGTGATGGCCGCATGGCAATTGGCGGAAGCCGGGCAAAACGTCGTCCTTCTCGAAAAGAACAGGGTGGCTTCCGGGGATACCGGATTCACGACGGGCTTCCTTCTACGGGTTCCCGACACCTCCATAGTAAAACTGGAAAAATCCTACGGGCAGGCTTTCGTGAAGTCCATCTTCGACGGGGCGAAGCAGGCGCAGGATTACATCAGGAAACTGGTCCGTGAAAAGAACATCGACTGCGGATTTTCCGACTGCGACGCCTACTACTGCTCATACAAAAAAGACGATAAGACGCTCCAGCAGGAATGGAAGGCCGTCTCGAAGGCCGATTCAAAGGCTTCTTATGAGAAAAAGCTCCCGAAGCTGGGGGTAAACGCCGCGGAGGCGATAAGGTTCAGCGGGGAGGCCCAGTTCAACCCCAGGATGTTCATATTCGGCCTTCTTGGGAGCAGGGGGAAGAACCTCAGGGTTTTCGAGGATTCGGAAGTTCTTGATGTCGAGATAGGGGAAGGGGTGAGGGCAATAACAGGGAAGGGCTCGGTGAAAGCGAAAAAAATAGTCATAGCGTCCGGCCTTCCCATCGCTTCCTTCAGCGAGCTCCATGGGGCGTTCAAACCGAGGATAACCTATGCGATTGCCGCGAGGTACGAGGAGGGGGCGCCGCTTTCGCAAAACCTGTTCTGGGACACCTACGACCCTTATTTCTATTACAGGAGGCTGGACGAAAAAACGATAATCCTCGGGGGGGCGGACAGGGACGCGAGGGAAAGGCTCACGCCGGAAGAAATGCAGCCGCATGAGAAGCTGAAGCTGTTCCTTTCCGAGCACATTCCAGGCAGGTTTATGGTAACGAACGCCTGGTCCGGAACATTATACGAGTCGCCGGACGGCCTGCCTTTTGCAGCCGAGCACCCCCATTTCAAAGGAAAGGTGTTCGTCGGTGCATGCAGCGGGTTTGGGGGGAACGGATTGGTCCTTGGCACTTTCGCAGGCTCGGTGATAGCCGACCTGGTCTCGGGGCGGGAGAGCCCGTTCTCGAAGCTTCTTTCCTTCGAGAGGGCGAAAATATCCATTCCCGAACCCAAAAGGAAGACAGAAGGCCGGAAATCGAGGATTTTCATAAAAATAGCGAAGGCGGACGATGTCAGCGAGGGGTATCCGCTTTGCGCGGAAGCCGGTGGGAAGAAAATAGCCGTTTTCCGGACAAAAGAAGGGATATTCGCGATAGACAACACATGCACCCATGCAGGAGGCTCGCTCTGCGACGGATTGCAGGAGGAGGGCACCGTAACCTGCCCGCTCCATGGGGCGAAGTTCGATGTCAGAACGGGTGAGGTAAGAGGCCCGCCCGCGACAAAGCCGGTTTCGAGCTACAAGACGAGGATGGTCGACGGCTCGGTTGAGATAGAAATCGAAGCGGAAAGCGCACTGCCCCAGAAAGCGATGGAAGGGAGCGAAAAGGAGATATCCGAACTTAAAAAAACCGAACCACGACTCGCACCCGAAACACAAAAAACTCCGCTCGAAGCGCCGAGCGCGCAGCCGGAATCGCCTAAAACCGCGCCAGGCGAGCCAAAATTGTTCGATGGGGCACGAAAGAATTTCGGGTACGTCCTCAAGGCGAGCGCATTAATCCTCATTTTCTGGGCCATCCAGTTCCTTTATCTCTCGAATTTCGTCATCCAGAACCAGCCGGAGCGCTCCATCATCCTTGCATCCTCATACACCGGAGCGACGCTCATCGCGATGGCGCTGATTCTCGGCCCGCTCGCAATCCTCTTCCCTAAACTGAATTTCACGGCGCACAGGAGGACTTTCGGCGTGTGGGGCTTCACGTTCATAATAACGCACGCGACGGTGGCAAAGCTCTTTTATGCCATCACGCCGGAGATACTTCTCTCGAACCTCAACCCGTATCAGAATCCCCTTCTCTTCGGGGCGCTGGCGTTTTCGGTGTATCTGCCCATATACCTGACATCCACGGACTGGGCTGTCTCGAAGCTGGGGGTGAAAAGCTGGAAGAATATCCACAGGCTCGTCTATATCGCCTTCCTTCTCTCGACGCTGCATTTCATCACAATCAACAAAGAACTGTTCTGGAACCTTTCAAAGATGCTGCTGATGGCCGCTGCCGCGCTCGCCTACATTCTGGAGCTTGCAGCCTACGCTTCCGTGATGAAAAAGAGGCGGACTATCGGAAACATCCTCTATGGGGGGGCGCTGATAGCCTTCGGCATAATCTTATTATATCTTGCTTTCCAAAGTTAGGTATCCCCAAAATGCAAAGCCTTATATAGAGGGGAAGTGCTATAATGTTTATTAAAGTGACAAAAAGTGTACTTAGTATGCTCTTTCTAGTGACACCTGAGTGTACGTTGGTACACACAAGGAGACTGTGAGTCAATGGAATTCAGGGATTTGAATCTGAGCGAGAAGACCCTGCACGCACTCGTTAGCCTCGGCTATGAAAAGCCGACGGAAGTGCAGGAGAAGGCGATACCGGACATAATGGCCGGCCACAACCTGATAATGAGGAGCAAGACCGGAACCGGCAAAACGGCGGCGTTCGGCATAGGGATAATAGAGAATCTCCTCCAGGGGAAGAGGAAGAAGGCCCTCATCATGACGCCGACGAGGGAGCTTGCCGTCCAGGTATGCAAGGAGCTCCGGGACATCGGAAAGAACCACCACCTCAAGATACACGTGGTGTACGGCGGGCAGAGCATAAACGTCCAGATGGACGATTTGCGCCATGGCGTGGACATTTTAGTCGCGACGCCGGGCAGGCTCATGGACCTTGCCGGAAGGGGCGCGGTCCACATCAGGGAGTTCGACATCGCGATACTCGATGAGGCCGACCAGATGCTGGACATGGGCTTCATAGACGAGGTCACGGGCATTCTGGATGCCCTCCCCAAGGAGCGCACCACCCTGCTTATCTCGGCAACGATAGACGAGAGCATACTCAGCATCGCCCACAAGTACGTGCCCCACCCCAAAACCATCGAAATCGGGGAAATCGAGAAGGCGGCGACGATTACCGAGGAGCACATAGAGGCGACCGACAGGGAGAAATTCCCGAGGCTCGTCGATATCCTCAAGTCGCACCAGGGGATGAAAGTGCTCGTCTTCAGGGAGACCAAGCTATCGGCTTCGAGGCTCCAGGAGAAGCTCTGGCAGAGGGGCTTCAAGGCGGGAGTCCTACAGGGGGACATGTCGCAGGCCCAGAGAAACAGGACGCTTGAAGATTTCAAGGAAGGCAGGATACACATCCTCGTCGCGACCAACGTCGCGGGGCGCGGGCTCCACATCGAGAACCTCGGCCTCGTCGTGAACTACGACCAGGCGCAGAGCGAGGAGATGCACCTGCACAGGATAGGAAGGACCGGCAGGATGGGCCATGAGGGAAAGGCCATCAATTTCGTCCGCAGGAAGGAAACCCTGGATGAGAGGATGAGCGAGGAGCACCCGGACTTTGCCTGGATGAGGCAGGGCGGGCTCGACATGTACCGTGGCGGCGCGGAACGTGGCGGAAGGAGAGACCGCGGGCCACACGGACGCGGGCCTCCGCGCCACCACAGGGAAAACCCTTACCGGAGCGAAGGGGAGGGCCATGGGAGGCCCCCGAGAAGGGAAGGTCACGGCGGATATGGAGGCGGACGCCCGCACCATGAGCGAAGGCAGGGGGAAGGGCAATTCAGGCACGGTGAGGAAAGGCGTGAGTCCCATCACCCCCAGGGCGGGCAGCAGCATCGCCCCGAGCACCATGAAGGACACCGCGCGCACCGTGAAGGGGGGCACCAAGCAGGGCAGCACCCGCACGAGCGCAGGCACAGGCGGCCGGAGCATGGCAGCCAATAATCTCATTTTATTCCCTTAATTACCACTATTTATAAACAGTTTGCCGCTAGTAAGAAGGATATGGGATTCGTTCTTGAACGGAAGCCCGATAAGGGCAAAGCCGACATACTCCTGAAGGCGGACATACCCCTTATAGAGACGCTGAGGGCGCTGGATGTGGTTTATCTCAGGCTCTTCAACAAGCAGGACGGCAGCTCGGCGATGCTGAGGCTCGTCAACGAGAACCCGGAGGGGGATGGCGGCTCGATACTGCTCACCGTTTCCCAGACGCGGGAGGAGTTCCTGGAAAGCCTGAGGAAGGACACGGAAGCGGTATTTTGGAACGACCTTAGCCGCTCGGGCGTGCGGTTCAGGGCCAACCTGGCAGGAAAGGACGAGTGGCTCGGCGACAGGAAGCCCATGTGCGAGCCGATTCAGTAACTAAATCAAGTGGAGGGAGTTCGAAAGAACCGTAGGTTCTTTCAACCGTACATTTTTTTACAATCCTGGGAGCAGAACATCACGCTTTTCTTCTTCTGTTCCTCGACCTTCTTGTGCTTGGGGTGCCCTCCGTTGAAGGCCTTGCCGCAGTGAGCGCAAATCATGAGACATCACTTCAGCTTCAAAAGCTCCTTCAGCTTGTTCTGGTCGAATCCCACGACAATCTGCCCGTCGATGTCGATGACCGGGATGCCCGCCTGGCCGCTCTTCTTCATGGATTCCTGGGCGTAGTCGCCCTGCTCGACGTCCCGCGCCTCGAAGGCGACCTTGTGCTCCTTCAGGAAGTCCATGGCCCGGTGGCACCATGGGCACCATTCGGCCATGTAGACGATTACTTTTGCCATGGATGGGCTTCTCGAAAAAGAATTAAATGGCTATGGTGCATTCGATAGCTTTTTTACTGATGGTGAAAAAAGCCAGCCATGGCAGTAGAATTCTTTTTCCTCAGCCTCACCATACTGGTAGGCTATTTCTCCCTCTTCCTGTTCGAGAAGACGCGCATATCGCAGGTCATACTGCTCATGGCGTTCGGATTCCTGCTCGGGCCGGCTCTCGGCCTGCTGGATGTCTCGCAGGAATCCATAGTGGTCTCGCTGCTCCCGTTCCTCTCGACGCTCGCCCTCATTGTGCTTTTGTTCAGCGGCGGCCTCGAATTCGACATCCTCGCGGTGGCGGGAGCCATACCGAAGAGCATGGCATTCACCTTCCTGGTCTTCGGGCTCGGCATGGCACTTGTCGGGGGGCTCGCCTATTTCGCCCTCGGCTGGCCGATAATGCATGGGATTCTCCTGGGGGCGGTCGCCGGGGAGACCAGCTCTGCGATAGTCATCGCAATGGTCGAGCGGGCCAGGATAGAAAAGGCCACCAAAAGCATACTCATCGTGGAATCCACCCTGACAGACGCCCTGTGCATAATCGTTTCCATCGTGATTATCCAGCTGATCCTTGCGCAGCAGCAACTCGGTGTCGGCCAGGTCGCCGGCATCCTGATATCCTCCTTTTCGATTGCGCTTTTGCTGGGCATGGTGGCGGCGGCGTTCGTCCTTTTCCTACTCGGCCGATTTCGCGTCAAGAGGTATGTATATGTCCTTATGCTCGCGGCCATCTTCGGCCTTTACGCGCTCACGGAGTTCGTCGAGGGAAACGGAGCGTTCGGAGTCTTCACCTTCAGCGTGTGCATAGGCAGCTCGGGCAGGCTGGCCAAGGCGCTGAAGCTGGGATGGAACGACCCGATGGATGACGAGCTCAAGAAGCTGCTCGCCGAGGACAGGGACGAGATAACCTTTTTCGTCAGGACGTTCTTCTTCAGTTATATGGGGCTTCTCGTAAGCGTCGGGTTCTTCGAGCCGTACATTATCGCCGTGACGGTCGGCATAGTGGCTGCATTCGCGATATCCAGGATCGTCGCCCGGAGGATAGTGCTGCCGGGCCTTCCGGTCAAAGACAGTAGGATAGTCGCGTCGATGCTTCCCCGGGGCCTTGCCACCGCGGTTCTCGCGACGCTCCCCCTCTCAAGCGGGATTGACATCCCCGGGTTCCAGGGACTGGTCATCGGGGTGGTGCTGGTCTCGAACATAGTCGCCACCATCGGGATTTTCCTTTTCGACAGAAACTAGGTTTATAACCATATTAGCGCCATGTATTGCGAATGGTAACGAGAGTAGCAGTGATAGACAGGGATATCTGCATCGAGAAAAGGTGCGGATACGTCTGCATAAAGGTGTGCCCCCCGAACCGCATGGGCGAGGAATGCATAGTGGTCGAAAAGGACGGGATATTCCCGGTTATCTCCGAGCCCCTGTGCATCGGGTGCGGGCTTTGCGTGAAAAAATGCCCGGTCCAGTGCATCTCAATCATCAACCTCGCGCAGGAGCTCTCCGACCCCATTTACCAGTATGGAATCAACACTTTCAGGCTCTATGGCCTCCCCCTCCCGATGGAGGGGGGCGCGGTTTCCCTTGTTGGCAAGAACGGGATAGGGAAGACGAGCGCGATAAAGCTCCTCACAAGGCAGATAAAGCCGAACTTCGCGAATTTCGAGCGCGAGCTTCGCGAGGAGGAGGTCATGGCGAAGCTCGGCCTCGAGACGAGGCGCTATTTCACAAAAACGAAGGAAGGGATGAAAGTCTCGGTGAAGCCCCAGCATATCGACAGGGTGAGGGACGCCTTCAAAGGGACTGTGCGGGAACTTCTCTCTGGCGTGGGCGGAGCGGGGCGCGTCGCGGAAACGGCGGAGAAGTTCAGGCTGGCCCAGATACTGGACAGGGGCCTAGACAAGCTGTCGGGCGGCGAATTGCAGAAGGTTTCCGTCGCGGCGGCGTGGATGAAAGACGCCGACATATACTATTTCGATGAGATTACCAATTACCTCGACATCGAGGAAAGGCTCAGGATGGCCGTAATCATCAAGGAGCTTTCCGAGAGAAAAAGCGTGATGATGGCCGAGCATGACTTAACGTTCCTTGATTATGTCAGCAGCTATGTATACCTGCTTTATGGGGATGAGAACGTCTATGGCATCGTCTCAGGCGTGAAGAACGTCAGGGTGGGGATAAACGAGTACATCGCCGGGTTCCTGAAGGACGAGAACGTCCGCTTCAGGGACTACGAAATCGCATTCAGCAGGCATTCCGAGGGCGAGCTGAAGGCTCCGGCCCTTGTCAAATACGGCGCGATGGACAAGAAATACTCCGGTTTCGCGTTCTCGAGCGAGCAGGGCGAGATAAAGAAGGGCGAGATACTGGGCCTTGTAGGGAAGAACGCCCTGGGAAAGTCCACGTTCGTGAAGATGCTAGCCGGTGTGGAAAACGCGGATGCGGGCGAGCGCCTTTCGATGAAGGTGAGCTACAAGCCCCAGTACATCACGGCGGAGCCGGTTCTGGTGTCGGAAATTTTCGCCGGAAAGGAGCTGGACAACGCCGTTTTCGAGGAGTGCAAGAGGAAGCTCAATGTGGGGATACTTATGGAGAAGAAGGCTGACGAGCTTTCCGGCGGGGAGCTCCAGCGCGTCGCGCTGACGCTCGCCCTCAGCCAGCGGGCCGATATCTACCTTTTCGACGAGCCGAGCGCCTTCCTGGACATCGAGCAGAGGTTCGAGTTCGCGGCCCTGCTCCGGAAAGTGATAAGCGAGAGCGACCGCAGCGCTTTCGTAGTGGACCATGACATAGTGTTCGTGGACGCAATCGCGAACAGGCTCATAGTCTTCGACGGCGAGGGCTCGGTCCGCGGCCATGCCTCGGCGCCCCTGAACAAGAAGGACGGGATGAACGGCTTCCTGAAAGTGGCGGGGATAACGATGAGGAGGGACAAGGACAGCGCCCGCCCGAGGATAAACAAGCCCGGCAGCCAGCTTGATACGGAGCAGCGCGCGGCCGGGGAATATTTCTATTTTGAAAGAAAATAGCTAGGCTTTCACGGTCTTGAGGTCGCCTGCCTCGGTCGCGACCGCCTTGAGGACATGCAGGACCGGCGCCTTGAAGAGGCTGAAGGAAGAAACCAGGTCAATGACTGCCGCCAGATTGCCCTCGATTCCGAGGCGGTAGTCGTCGCAAAGCACCGAGGAGATGCCCCGGGGCTTGTCGAGCGGAACGAGCCCCCGGTTCACAACGCCGGCGCGGTTGCCTTCATGGTCGAAGTATTGGACGCTTTGCGCCGAAACGTCGGCGAAGCCTGTGAGCTTTCCGCCCGGCTTGTTCGAGAGGGGTATCGTCCCGAGCGCGTTGGCGAGGACGGTATAAGTCGTCGAGAAGACGCCCTTCTCGGCCCTGACGGTGACGCTTATCTGGGGCAGGACCGCCGGCCTGCCTCCGAGTGAGAGGGTCTCGAGCATGGGCAGGTCCTTGAATTCCGCGAATGACGGGCGAACGCTGGCGGTTCCGGTGATTATCCTCGAAAAGCCTTTCTTCTCCTGAATGACCTGGATTTCCGGCTGCGGTTGCATGGCATTGAGAATGGTAGAATACGTTTAAATATGTTGGTAAAAGGAGATAAAAATTCTAGGAAAGCTTCAGCGCCTCTTTCAGCTTCTTCACGTTGAAGCCTACGATTATCGTGCCTTCGATGTCGGTGACCGGGACGGCCATCCCGCCGCTTTTCTGGAGGACTTCGCTCGCGTATTCCGGGTTCTCCTGCGCGTTGCGCTCCTCGTATTCTACGCCGTTCTGCTTCAGGAATTCCTTGACCTTCACGCACCAGGGGCAGACGGTCGTGGAGTAGACTATGACTTTTGCCATGAACTGTCTATGTGTCCCAAAAACCTTAATAAATCATGTCCGATTTACTCTGCCATGGCGATAAAACCCCTGAAAAAGATTTTCCTGAACGGGAAATTCGTGCCGTGGAAGGACGCGAAGGTGCACGTCCTCACCCATGGCCTGCATTACGCGACGGCCATCTTCGAGGGCATGCGCTGCTACAACACGCCGCAGGGGCCTGCCGTCTTCCGGATGAAGGACCATTACAAGCGGTTCCTGGATGGCGAGAAATCGTACCAGTTCGAGATAGATTACGGCCTGAAGGAGCTGTGCGATTTGACGAAGAAGCTCGTGAGGCTGAACAATGTCAGGAGCTGCTACATCAGGCCCATCTGCTTCGTCGGCTATGGGACCATAGGAATCAACTTCGGGGACACGCCTTTCGAGCTCGCAATAATACCGGTGGATTTCGGGAAGTATTTCGGCGCGAAGGCGGAGAGGGGGATAACCTGCGAGGTTTCCAGCTGGAAGAGGATAAGCGCGACCATCCTCTCGCCGCATGTGAAGGCGAGCGCGAACTACATGAACTCCGTCCTTGCGAAGAAGGAGGCGCTCAATGCAGGATATGACGAGGCGATAATGCTGACCGAGGAGGGGCATGTGAGCGAGGGGACGGGCGAGAACATCTTCATCGTAGAGAGCGGCACGCTCATCACGCCTCCTCTGTACGACGGCGTGCTGGCCGGGGTGACGAGGGACAGCGTGATGGCGATAGCGAAGGAAGCCGGGATAAAAGTCGAGGAGCGCTCCATCCTGAGGGACGAGCTTTACACGGCCGAGGAAGTCTTCCTGACCGGGACGGCCGCCGAGATAACGCCGGTCCTCAGCATCGACAAGCGCAGGATTGGGAGGGGGCCGGGCCCGGTCACGAAGGAGCTCCGGGAGGACTTCTTCAGCATCGTCAGCGGCAGGGACGAGCGGTTCGTGAAATGGCTCGACTTCGTGGGTTGAGCGATGTACCGCGTGCTCGGCCCCTTTGAGAAGCTCGTTTATCTCTCGTTCTGGAGCGACAGCACGGTCGGG
>JBFLVW010000117.1:0-7606 GCA_040758235.1 Microcaldota archaeon | reverse complement strand
AATCTCCCTCGTCACTATACGCCCGCCCTTCCCGGCGCTCATGCCTCCCCCTCCGGGCACGGCGGAGCAGGAGGGCGAGGCGGAAACGACGGCGCCTGACACCTCGGTCGGAGCCCAGGTCCCGGCTGGGGAACCGCAGGAAGCGGCGCCGGCCGCGGAAGCAGTGCAGGAAGACCCCTCCCTCATCCCGGCCCTCGGGTTCCCCTTCGGCAACGATTCAGCGGTGGATGCCGAGCTCGAGAAGCACCTGCCGCAGAGGGTGGACGACCGGACGGCGCTCATCAGGCGGACGGCGAGGAATCTGCGCGTCCTTGTGCAGGTGGGATGCACCCCGGGAAATGCGGAGCACGCTGCCTACGCCGGGGCCGTGGCGGCCATGCAGGCATCTTTCACTTACGATTCCATCATCGGGCATGCGACGCTCATCGTCGACCGCGAATTGCGCAGACGCGCGTTCGCCGGCGAAGCCCGCATCCCGCCGCAGACGCCGGTTCCGGCCGACCTGCAGCCTGCTAAAGAGGAGACGCAGCCAGGATTCGACCCCTCGGAAGCGATTTTCGCGGAGCTGAACGGCTACGAGAAAAACATGCTTTCCGCGATGATGCAGGAGGAGTGCACTGCCGGGACAGTTTCATCCTTCCGCTCCATGCACCCCGGCGAGCGGGAGCTCCTTATCGGGAGGATGTTCGCGAACTCGTGGTCCGGAGCGAGCTGGAAAAGGATGCACGAGCTCGATGAGATACTTGGCTCGCTTTGCTCGAAATGCGGCGTAGGGGAGGCGACTGCGGACGAGCTGCGCGAGGCGATTTCCGACCCGGCAGTCCTCTCGCAGTTCCAGCTTTCCGTGGTGGCGTCGGTGGTCGGGAAAAAGCCACCTGAAATCACCCGGGCCGACATACTCGCATTCGGGGTGTGGGCGTCATCCGACCCGATGACTCCTGAGGGGCGCGCGGCCCTGCAGGCCTACGCGGAGGCCAATCTCGATTCGATGCGCGTGCTCCGACTCGCGCAGAAGGCAGCGATTCCGGATTCGAGGTACGGCGATGAGGACATCGCCCTGCTCAAATCGGTCTTCGGCAAGAAGCCCGAAGAGAAAATCACCCGGGCCGAGGCGAAGGACGCGCCGCGAATCGCGCACTACGCGAGGAAGCTCAACGAGCTTCGCTCGTTGTGGATGGACACCCCGTACGCGGAGCGCGCCGCTTTCTGGAAATCCGGGCAGGTGGACATACTCACGGCAGGCTCGCTCCTGCACAAGCTCCGCTTCGACACGCACTCGCGCCTCAGCCGCGAGGAGCACGACCTTCTCGAGGCGCTCCACCTCGCCTCCGCCCGCGACGCGAACGCGCCGCAAAATATGGATGTCGATGCGGCCAGGTACTCGGTCGCGGACAACCTCACGAACCACACTTACCGCGGAGTAGCCCCCAATCCGTACCATAACCCCTCGGACAGGAAATCCAAGGAGCACCTTCCCGTTTATACGCGCGAGATAATCGCGCTCAGCGAATTCGGCGAGCACATGCTGGCCGGCTCCCTTAACACAGCCGCGAGGAGGCAGGCGGAATACCACATGCTGCTCGATTTCCTGGGAGCCCCGGCGAGCCGCGTCAGGTTCCGGCTCAGCGAGCCCCAGGCCCGCAACAGGGTGGAGCAGGACCCGGAGGACCAGTCGCTCGACCACAACGTCCCCTACCTCGCGATGGACGGCCTCGGCGTGAGCGCCCCGAAGATAGAAAAAGGCACGGTGCGCCCCAACGAGGACTCGTTCGCCTCTGCAAGGGTCGTCCTCGAGGACGGAAGCGTCCTGCTGCTCGACATGGTGGCTGACGGCATGGGAGGCCACAGCCAGGGGGAGAACGGCGGGAAGAAGAACGGGCAGGTCGCGAGCGGAATAGCGAAGGACATGTTCGAGCTTGCCGCAGCCGCGGGATGGCTCCGCACCCCTGACGACGTCCGCAGGCTCATGCTCTCGGTCGACATGGCCATCGTGATGGAGCAGATAAGGAAAAAGCCCCATCCGGACACCGAGCTTGCAGAGAACAACATGGGCACGACTATGAGCGTCAACATCCAGCGCGGCTGCGACTTCTGGTCGGTCCACTGCGGAGACAGCCTTGCGAAGGTCCTCCGGGGCGGGAATGTGGTGTTCAGCGCGCAGGGGCACTCAAGCGAGTATCTCACGCGGCTCACATGCAGGCAGAACGCGGAGGCCGAAATCGCCGGACTCTGGAAGTCGCGGGGCGTGGACCCGGCGGACATGGACCCGCGCTTCAGGCCGGAATTCGAGAGGCAGGTCGAGGCACGGGCCGAGGAGCTGCTCGCCCCGGTGCTTCCGAAGCTGAAGAAGAACGAGGTCTGCTCGGTGCTGGGCGTCCTCCCGAAATTCGTCCACATCAACAACTCGGATGAAGACCCGGGTCCCATCGTCCTCCAGCGCGGGGACCGGACGCTCATCGGAAGCGATGGGCTCGAAGCGGTGTGCGACCATGAATATCACATGGTCGCAGAGAAGCGCAAGGGGGACCTTCTCGCCGCGGCTGAGGAGCTCACGGTAATCGCGCGGGCAAGGCCCGGAATCGGACCGCACCAGGCGCTGTGCGGCTGCATGACCGAGGGCAAGAGGGAAGACGACAAGACGCTCATAATGAGGGACGCGGAAGCGGGGTTCGCCGCCGAGGGCGAGCAGCCATTCCAGTGGTTCAAGAAAAGGATATGGGCAAGCCCCAGGGAGTTCGCCTCATCCGCTTCGCTGCGGATGATACTCGAGACCTGCTCGGACCAGCGCACCGACAGGCAGGCAGTCCTTGACATAATCGACGCGCTTATCGATGCGGCGACTTCCGCGCCGGACACAATCAGGAAGGACGCCTTCACGGTCGCCATATATTCCATATTTTCCATAGTCGCCCGGAGGGACGACCGCGAGGAGCTCCTCTCGACCCTCGTCCCGAAGATAGGCGGCTGGAGCGGCCTTATAATGAAGAAGCTGCGCACCGCCCCGAACTCGGGCCCGCACAAGCTCGCGATGGTCGACTTCCTGCACATGTGCGTTCCGGAAGGCGACTTCTACCCGCTCACCGGCGCGAAGAACCGGGATATAGCGCTGAGGGCGGGCGAGCTGTTCAGCGGCACGGCGGCACCGCCGGAAGCGCTCGAAGCGGCCCGGCAGGAATGGCCGAAACCCATCTTCCCGGCATCGTCTTCGGGGAACAACAGTCCCTATTCCGACCTCGAGGGCAACCCCCTGCCGCCCGAGTCGACCAGGTATCTGGATTCCACCGTGCTGGAGATATACGAGTCCACCATCGTCCAGGACACCGCGAAGTCGCTCGGCGTGCTTCCCCGCGACCTCGAGATAATGCTTTTCTATGCTTACGCCGGAGCCGGGGACGGCTCGTTCGACGCCGAAGCGGCGCTCGACCCGCACGACCACTCGTTCGTGAGCCCTTACAAGGCGGGCGCAGAGGCGGACGACCTCGTCGCCGCGGTGTCCGGGCACCTGTGCGCGACGCTGCAGGCCGGTGCGGACGGCGCAGAGAACATGCTGCTGTGCGCGAACCTCATCTACCAGCTCAACGAGGCCGGGCTGCCGGACGAAACGGCGCGCTCGTACGCGCAGGCGCTCTGGCACAGGGTCGGCGCCATGGATTCCGACATGCCATACTACGACATGTTCGCGAACAGGGCGCGCTCGCTCGCAGCGCGGCATGGCGTTTCCACGTCGTAAAAAAGCCTATTCCACTTTTTTTTACTAAAGCGAACATTTAAATATGTAACCCCACTAAATTATACATTGACACACTTTAGCCCACATGCTTTGAGGTGATTTATTTGGAAGAGCGCGGGAGACCTACTGAAACCAATGGGAATGGGAAGCGGAAATTGAAGGACGCCCTTACTGAGATAAAGAGGAAGTACGGAGAGTTCGGCGAGGCTCTCGCCGAGAGCATCCAGCTGCTCAAGGCCGAGTTCAAGGGCGACCTCGATGAGGCTACCGTCGATGTGACCGCGGCGAAGACCGCCGCGGCGAACGCTGAAATCACGCTCAAATCGTATCAGGCGACTGCGGCGAAGCTCGAAACGCAGGCGGGCGAGGTCGTCGCTCAGGCGAATCAGGCAATGGAGCTTGCAGGCCAGGCGACTAAAGACGCGGGCGAAGCGGCCTCGGCGCTCAGGGAAGTCAACCAGACGCTCTCCGGCTTCACGCATGTAGAGGGCGAGGGCGAGAAGGCGACCGAACACAAGGGTGCTGCGGCATTCGCAAAGATGTCCGAGCGCGTCAGGCTAATCCCGAAGACCGTGCGCGCGGTCGTCGAAGCGATGCTCAAGAGGGAAATAGAGGTCGAGAAGGCGGACGGCGAGACCGAGAAGAAAATGCTGAAGCCGGACGAGCTTTTCGATTACGTCCTTTCGCAGGTTGCCAAGCTGAATGCCGGCGTCAAGGGCGCGCGCAGCGCGGCCGCGGACGCGGTGAACCGCTCGAAGAAGGCGGAAAGGACCGCTGAGACGTTCGACGAAAGCATGTCTGCCCTCCAGGGCAAGATTGACGAACTGGAAGGGAAGAAGGGCGAGCTTGCGGCTCTTGTGAGGAGGGCGGAGGCGGCAGCCGAGTCCGTGAAGGGAGTGGAGACGAAGGTCACCGCGAAAATCGGCGAGGTGGAGACCACGCTCACCGGAAAGCTCACCGAGTTCGAAGAGAAGGTGGACCGGACCTTCGGCGTTATTCTTAACACGTTCGAGGCGAATAACATAGAAGTTGTCGTTCCTGAGGAGGGTGAATCTAATGAGTAACATGGACAGGCTTTTGAGAGGAGGCGGCAAGAAGAAAGCGGCGCCGGTTGCCCCGCTCACGCGCGGCAAGGAGCCGCAGGTCGATGACACGCCGACGCACGACCTTTCGGTCGCGGCAGGCACGCCTGCGCAGGAGGAGGCCCCTACGACCGAATACGTCCCGAAAACCGACGGCAAGTCCGACGGCAAGGGCGCGAAGGTGCTGAGAATCGGCGAGGGCAGCCCTGTTGGCGCTGTCGTTTCCCCGACGCCTGCACCGGCCGAGGCTGAAGATGACGACTTCCCAAGCTCCAAGGACCACCGTGTTCCGAGGGTTCCGCAGGCCCCGAAGCCTGACCAGAAGGCCGAGCTTCTTGCTGAAGTGAAGGCCGCCGTGGAAGCGACCGTAAAGGAGCTCCTCGGTCCGGTCATGAAGAAGATCGAGGCGCTCGAGCAGGTTGCGGAAGAGCTCAAGGCGAAATCCGGAGAGCACGATGAGACGCTCCAGGGGAACGACGAGGACCTCACATTCCTGCTCGAAGCCGTAGACGGCAGCGAGGAGAACAAGGTCCCCGGCCTCAAGGCCGAGGTCGCGAACCTCGTGCGCTCGCTGTTCGGCGAAGAAGCCGAGGCCGCGATTGCGGAGTTCGAGGGCAGGCCGGTCGTCAGCACCCTGAAGAACGGCATAGTCGAGAGCCTCAGCAGGATGGACGAGCTGATAGGGCCTGACGGCGAGCGCGTCCCGGTCCTGCTCCACGACCAGCGCGTCGTGACGAGGGACCTCGCGGTCGCGATACTGAGGATGGAATTCGAGGATTCCGAAGAGGGCAGGCAGCAGGCCAAGAAGGCGGTCCTCGAAAACATCGCGAGGCTAGCCATCCAGCGCGTCCCTTCCGATACGAAAGAAGTAATCGAGGAGATGGTCGCGAACCCGAGGCTTGTAAAGGAGGTCCTCGCGCGTTTCCACGGGCTCTCTATAACTATAATAGAGAACCAGCAGAGGCTTGCCGACCCGCAGGTCGCGGAGACTGCGGCCAGCGTGGAAGCGGACATGGACTTCGTGATGAAGAGGGCGCAATACGCCCTCAAGGCCATCGACTGGAACAAGCTCGAAGAGCGGGCCGCTGCAATCAGGGAGCAGGCCAGGGCGCCTGAGGAAGGAGGGGAATCTTCATGAGCAGGGCTGACGAGAGAAGGAAAAGGATGCAGGAAAAGAAGGGGGGCTCCATAGCTCCTCCTCCGTCTGAGAAGCCGAAACTTCCTGAGGTCGAAACCGAAGGCCCGGCGCCGTCAATTCCGGCAGCGCCGAAGGTTCCGGCGATAGAGAAGCCTGCGGCTCCGGCGCCTGTTGCGCCGAAGCCGGCTTCGGTCAGCGCGCCGAAGCCCGCGCAGGCAACTCCCGCGCCGAAACCCGTTTCTCCGGCGCCGCAGGCTCCGGCTCCGAGGCCCCAGCCGGTTGCGCCGAAACCAGCCCAGGCGGCCAGCGCACCCGCGCCCAAAGCGAAGGCGCCTCCGGTTCCCGAAGAAGCGGAAGAGGTTGATGAAGATACTACCGGCAAGCTCGCTCCGCAGCAGTCAAAGGCTCCTGCACCCGCTCCGGCAGAGGTGGAAGCGCCTGCAGGGCCGCAGGCAGATCCCGAAGTGGTCGAAGAGGCCATCCAGCAGGGTGGACCCGCGACCGATTCCGGGACCGCCACTTTCGACGAGAACAAAATCGGGGAGACGTATCCCATACCCGGAACAGGCTACAAGTTCGTGCACCAGGGCCCGGCCAGCCAGACTTCGAGGAAATTCTCGCTCGTCGGCAAGGAGGACCACAACGTGGACCTCGAGCTCAACGAGCTCAAGGAAATAGTGGTTCCGGACCCGTTCTCAAAGAAAAAGGAAAGCATCACGCTCTCTTTCATCTACCGCGGCGTCAATGAGCGCGGCAGGGTGGAAGTGGACTGGCAGCGCGAAGGCGGGAAGAGCGCGGCCCAGAGGGGCGCGGAAGCCGCGAAGCGCGTCGGAAAGTCGGCGTCAACGTTCATGACATCCCTCTCGCTCCACTGGCCGGAGATTACCTTCGGCGCCGCGGGCGCGTCGATCGGCGTGCTTTCAATCGTCGACCACGTCCAGAGGGCCGGCGCGATGGGCTGGGTCCACACGGCGGTCCAGCTCACGCTCAGCGCAGTCGCGGTCGGAATGGCGGTGGCGGCGGGGGTTTCGAGGAAAGGGGACAGGGCGAGGCTGGAAGAAGCCGAGAGGGCTCCGGCCGAGTGAAAGGTGGTAACGATGAATGCTGCAAACAAGGAAGAAATGGCGAAGAAAGTGCGGTCAACCAAGTGGCAGAACTACGTGGCGGCAGGGGCTGTTGTCCTCGCCGCGGCGTCTTTCTGGGTGCGCTCATGCACATACAAGCCCGAACCCGAGAGGATAGTGGAGCAGAGGGACTGCCCCACGCAGCAGGACTGCCAGCAGGGCCCCCAGCAGGGAGGCACCTGCGACTGGCAGCGCGGCGAATCCGACCCGCGCGCGACGACGGTCTACGACCCCATGTGCGGTACATGCGGGAATGACGTTCGCGACCCCGGGGAAACGGAGGAGAACTGCCCGGCGGACTTCCACTGCGGAAACGGCCGCGTCGACAGGAACGAGAAATATTCCGCTTTCACCCAGACCACGGACGGCGTGTGGAGCCTCGGCCGCGTGGTCGAGAGGACCGAGTCGTGCAACTCGCGCGACCCGAACTACTGCCAGGCCGACTGCGACCCGAGAAGCGATGCGGCCCGTGCCGAGCGCGACAGGCGCACGACGACGAGAACGCCCCGCGGAGCCGGGAGCGCGAGAACGG
>JBFLVW010000116.1:0-10069 GCA_040758235.1 Microcaldota archaeon | reverse complement strand
AACGTCGTGCAGTTCATCCTGCTCATTGTTCTCGGCGCGAGGATAATCAAGCACACCCCGTACGGCATTGCATACGCGGCCGCCGCCGGGGCGTTTGCAGGCGTCGCCATCGGGATGGTCAATGTCATCGCATTCTGGTTCATCTACATCCCGCTGCGGGGAACCGTCTACACCTTTGCCGGCCTGATGCTCAACGTGGTCTTCGAAGTTGTCATCAACTTCGCCCTCTGGCTGTTTTTGGGCATCGTCGCCGCGGTGGTGGGCGGTTTTGCGGTGAGGCGGGGAATGGAGGAGGCAAAGCAGGCTGAAGAGAAGAAAGCGAAGAGGAAGGAAGAAAGGAGCGAAACCGGAAAAACCGAAGCGGCAAGGCCGGACGAAAGCAAATAATCACTCATGCGGCCTTTCCCGAAGGTCGCGCCCGGCGACGAATAGTCCGCTCTCGCGGGTGTATATCGGCGAAATCACGCCGTTATGCACCCGGTATTCCCGGACCCCCGCAGGCACCCGCGGCGCGCTGAGTATCGCGCCAAGCGCGGTTGACATCAGCGCCCCTATCGAGCCGTCGTTCGCCCCGGTGGAGCAGGAAATGAGGATTACCTGCGGGGAATCGCTTACGAGGGGACGCAGTCGCATCAGCTCCTCCCTGTCCGTGAGGTCTATCCTTCCGGTTTCCGTGTCTGGGCCGAGCGTTACCCATTCGGGCGTGCCGTGGCCGGCGAGGATAATCGTCCCAATGCGCCCGTAACGGCGCCGGTGCTCGGCCGCGGCCTGTTGGAACCCGGCCTCATCCCCCCGCTCGAAAACAACCACGTCGAAATGTGGGAGCAGCTGGTCGAGCATCCTGCCCTGCTGGTAGAATGCGCCGTTGTAGTCGCTGTGGGGGAAGACCACGAATGCCGTTGGCCTCGTCGGCCGCCCGCCGCGCGCGAGGGCGGTCATGCGCTCCAGCATCGCATCCGAGTAGCGGTTGAAGAACCGGATTCCGAACGTCCGGTATAACTGCGTCACGCGCTCCTCCCCTAACCTGTTTATCCCAATCGCAAAATTCACGGCCTCCGTGAGCGTCGCGGCAGGCCCGATGAGGCTACGTGCGAGCTCGAGGCCCCTCCGGTATTGGCGCGGGCGGTCAAGCAGGAGGTCGAGCATTTCCGGAGTTGCGGAGCCGAAGAATTCCGTCAGCTGGGCCACCCTGGCATCGAGCCCGGCTCCGCTGCTGCCGCGCAGGTAATCCCCGACCCAGCGGCCTATGCGCTCGCCGGCCCTCTCGTTGAGAAGGGAATGCCTGATACCGGGAATGACGCACAAAAGCGCTTCCGGCGCGCGGTCCCCGGCGCCGCGGGCGACTGCTTCTATGAACCGGGTGAATTCGGCGGTATACAGCGGAAAATTGGCCGATGCATCGCCAAGCTGGGCAAGAACCTGGGCGAGCCTCTGGTTAATCTCGTGCGCCCTTGCGCCCCCCAGCCGTTCAATCGTGCCCGTCACCGCTATCAGGAATTGCAGGTAATCCGGGGTGAGGAAATTCGCGAAGGAAGGCTCCTGCTCCCTGGAAATCGCGGCGAGGCATCCGAGCACGTCCCGGATGCCAGAAGGCCGCGCGGTCCTGAACACGAACTCAATCCGTTCGAACATTTCGGGACGGAACATTCTGTCTCCGAATATTTGCACCAAGTGCCCCATCCCCTCGTCACGCTCCGCCTGCGTCCTGCCGGTGCGGCGGGCAAGGGATGCGATTCGGGGGGCAAATGCGGGGGAGCGGAGCTGCGCACGGAAAGCGGGGTTTGCTAGGAGCGCCCGATAGAGCGTGAGGGCCTCGGCGGACCTGGCGCCGGCATCCCGAATCAGCGCTGAGAGCGCCGGGTAGTCGCGGGAAGTGACGCCTTCCGCATGGAGGTTTCTCAGGAGGCTGAGGGCCGCTGCGCCTCCTGCCCGCAATGCCTGGGATGCGATGGCAGAGAGTCCCCGCTCCGAGCCGTGCCGTGCAAGCAGGGCGGCCATGTCGTCGAGGCTCCTCGGAAGCTCTGACGGGCGCACTCTTTCAATCAGCTCGCGGACCACCCCCCCCTCGGCTATCATGGACGGGGCGAAATAAGGCATGGAGAACAGCCTCTGCAGGCCGGGGTGGGTGAACAGCGCAAATTCGGTCGCCCTGGCCGAAAGCGCCGCTGCATCCGAGATGAAGGAATCGCCAAGGTCGGCTTGTGTCGTCCCCGCCCTTCGGGCCATGCCCGCGACCATCGACAGGAAAGCGCCGGGAACGGTCCCGGGCCGCGCAAGCGCCCGCTCCAGCCTGCCTATCAGCGCCTCGTCCGCGAGCGGGGAGGCCAGGATGTCTATGAGCGTAGACGCCCTGCGCCCGCCGGTATTCAGGACGTTAATGCCAGTGCGTGAGACGCTTCCTGATGCGGCAGGTGCATTCCTTTCGGGAGGAGATGTCCGTATTTCGGGAGGCGGCATTTCCTCGGATGGCAAAGACGCCCTCAGCAGCCTTTCGAACCTTTGGGGGAAACCGGGGGAGTCGATGAACGGCGCGAGAGATGGATTTGACAGCGCGGCGTTCAGAAGCCGGAGTCCGGAAAGGGGCGTCGGGCCTTCGGGCATCGAGTGGAGCGCTTCCATTGCATGAGGATGCCCGCGCGACTGCCGGAGGAACCGGCCGTATTCATCGAGGAAAAGGGGGATGTCTGCCAGCGTCGAGTTGCCAAGCCCCTGCAGGAGCAGGCCATTTTCGGAAAGTTCCGCGATTGTAAACGAGCGGTGGCCGAGGACGAGGTTCAGCGCCCGCGCCGTCCGGTCTGCCTCCGAGCCGGCTGCTTCAACCCCGGCAGAGTTGGGGCGTATGTACCTTATCGCGTACACGACCGCGAGGGCGAGCCTGCGCGCGGTTTCAGGCGTCACATCGGAAGGCATTATTGAGCTGTTCGCATACAATGTCTCCAGTGCCTCGAGGGCGTGGAGTCGCTCGGGCCCTGATTCCGATGCCACCCTCCGTACGCATTCCCCGAAAACCCTCGCGCTTCTCGGGGTGAAGCCGTCCGGCCCGAACGAGCCGTTCGCGAAGATGCCGGCCATCGCGCGTATCCCCATGTAAGCCTCGTCCCCTCCGCTGCGGATTGCCGTGTCCAGAAACCGGACGAACGTCTCCGGGAGGGCGATGTTGAGCGACCGCTGGGTGAAATTCGGGTTGGAGAGCAGGAAGCGGAGGGCGCGGAGCGCCTCATGCGACTCTTCGCCGGCCCTTGTTAGGGCGAGGTTCACGGTCGAGAGGACGAACCGGTTGAATTTCTCATGGCTTATTATGGACTCGAACTCGCGGAGCGCCTGCGCCGTGTTCGGGCCCGAGCGGCGGGCGAGGAGCGAGAGCGTCGAAAGGTGGTGGGGCCGAAAATTCTCCGATGACACGATTCCTTCGAGGTGGCGGAGGGCGTCCATTGCGCGCCCGCCGCTGTTGCGGACGACCTGCGCAATCAGTTCCGTTGCCGCGGGCTGCTGCGCCCTTGGGATATGCCCCAAAACGCGCTGCGCAATGGCCCTCTGGTCCTCAGGAAGTGACTGGAGGAGGCTTTCAGTGGTCTGCCTTCGCGCCATATATAAGAAAAGCTCAAAGAAGTTTTATAAACGGTATATGAGATTCTTGCACAAACTCTATTCGTAGGAATCAGGTGCTTTTATGAAGAACGTAATGTGGTTCAAGGAGCTGAGCAGGAAGAGCCTCGCCGAGGCAGGGGGGAAGGGCGCGAACCTCGGGGAAATGATGCAGAACGGCTTCCCGATACCCAACGGCTTCGTCGTGACGAGCGAGGCTTACTGGAAGCACCTCGAGGCGAACGGCCTCATCGAGCCCATAAACAGGATACTCTCGAACCTGGACGTGAATGACAACGACGCGCTGATGAAGGCGTCCGAGCAGATAAAGGAGATAATCCTCAGGGGCGACGTCCCCCCGGACGTCCTGAACGACGTTATGAACTCTTACAAGGAGCTCTGCGACATGGTCGGAAGGCAGGTCTACGTCGCCGTCCGGAGCAGCGCGACCGCGGAGGACCTCCCGACCGCGAGCTTTGCGGGCCAGCAGTCCACTTTCCTCAACGTTTTCGGGGCGGAGGACGTAGTGCGGGCAGTCAAGGAGTGCTGGGCGTCGCTGTTCGAACCCAGGGCGATTTTCTACCGTGTCGAGAACAAGTTCGAGCACATGAAGGTCAAGCTCGCGGCAGTCGTCCAGATGATGGTCCAGAGCGAGAAGGCCGGCGTCGTCTTCACCGTCGACCCCCTCTACCAGGACCCTGACGTCATGTCCATCGAAACAGCGTACGGCCTCGGCGAAGTGGTCGTGAGCGGGCAGGTCACCCCTGACACATACCGCGTGAGCAAGAAGGACATCTCCATCATGGACAAGACCATCGCGAAGCAGACGTGGATGCTCATCAAGAAGGACGGGAAGAACAAGAAGGTCGAGATAAAGGACGAGGCGCAGGGGCGGCAGAAGATCTCCGACACCGAAATCAAGGACCTCGCCAAAATATGCAGGAAAATCGAGGAGCATTACTCATACCCGCAGGACATCGAATACGCTTTCGAGAAGGACAACCTCTACATCGTCCAGGCGAGGCCGATAACCACGCTCACGGACAAGCGGGGCCTCGAGAAAGGGACAGGCGGGGAGCTCGTGAAGTCCGCCTCAGCGATGCAGAGGGAGGCGCCGAGGGCCCAGGCCGGGGGCGCAGGAGCAGGGAAAATCATCGTCCGCGGCCTCGGCGCATCGCCCGGCATGGGGATGGGAAGGGTCAAGATAGTCCGTAGCGCGAAGGAAATCAAGAACATGGAGAAGGGCGACGTCCTCGTCACGGAGATGACGACTCCCGACTTCGTCCCCGGCATGAAGAAGGCGTCGGCAATAGTCACAGACACGGGCGGGATGACCTCGCATGCCGCAATAGTCAGCAGGGAGCTCGGCGTCCCCTGCGTGGTCGGCACAGGAAACGCCACCGCGACGCTCAAGGACGGCATGGACGTCAGCGTGGACGGGAGCCACGGCATCATCTATGAGGGCCTCGTGTCCGCGCCCGAAGCCGCGGCGAAGCCCGGAGCGCCCGCAGCCGTGCAGGTGGCAGCGCCCGCGCCCATAACCGGGACGAGGATTTACGTCAATCTTGCCGACGTGGACCAGGCCGAGAAAGTGTCGAAGCTGCCAGCAGACGGAATCGGCCTCCTCAGGGCGGAATTCATGATAGCCGAGATAGGCCAGCACCCCCGCAAGATGCTGGAGGAGGGGCGGCAGCAGGAGTTCGTCGACAGGCTCGCGGGCGACCTGAGGAAGTTCGCGGCGGCATTCTATCCCCGGCCTGTCGTGTACAGGGCGACCGACTTCAAGACGAACGAGTACCGCAACCTCGAAGGAGGCGACAAGTACGAGCCGCACGAGGAAAATCCCATGATGGGCTACCGCGGGGCGTCGAGGTACATCCAGGAGCCAGAGCTGTTCAAGATGGAGCTTGAGGCGATAAAGAAAGTCAGGGACGAATACAACCTGAAGAACCTCTGGCTCATGATTCCCTTCATAAGGAGGATCGGGGAGCTCCGGGCGATAAAGGACATCATGGACGATGTCGACCTTTACAGGACGAGGGACTTCAAGCTGTGGATCATGGTGGAAGTCCCGAGCACCGTCCTGCTCATCGACCAGTTCTGCAAGGAGGGCATCGACGGCGTGTCCATCGGGACGAACGACCTCACCCAGCTCACCCTGGGAATAGACCGGGACAATGCCACGATGGCAAAGGGCTTCGATGAGCGGAACGAGGCTGTCCTGCGCTCGCTCAAGCGCGTCATCACGACCTGCAACAAGTTCGGGGTGACGACTTCGCTCTGCGGGCAGGCGCCCTCCGTCTATCCGGAATTCGCCGAAAAGCTGGTGGAATTCGGGATTACGAGCATGTCGGTCAATCCGGATGCCGTGGAGCGCACGAGGAAAATCGTCGCGAGCGCCGAGCAGAAGATAATCCTGCACAGGCTCGCAAAACTCCAGCAGCATGACAAGGACGAGGACGCGGGCTCCTTCGGCGACGAATAATCTTCTTCTGTTTTCTCATTATCAGTATAAACGTCATTCTACTTCTGTTTTCTATATGCACGCAGAATCAGTATCAACTTGGGCTGCGTGAGCCGATGGGTGTCATTCTCAGGAATCCACCCACGAGCGCGAAGCGCGAGTGCATCTGCCCAAAAAGGGGGGGGGGAAGCCCCGGCCCGAAACTGAACAAGGTGGTAACTATGGGCCGGGGCTTGGATTATCAACTCATTCTCGGTTCGAGGGAGGTCGGCATCAGCCTGAACTTCCTCGCATTGTAGTTCCTTACATAGTTCACGGCTGAAAAGGAGTCCTGCCCCTTCTCCCGCTGGAACTTATAAGGGTCTGTTCCCAATTTTTTGCTCATCTGGTCAATCCTCTGAATAAGTAGCTTGTTTGTTTATTTATATATCTTTCCAAAATGGTATATATAGAGTAATTATAGGTATATACCATATATAATTTTCCGGATAGAATCAGCTTCTATTCTGTCTACGCATAAACCCGGTGGCTTTTCATTATCGATTCCGTTTCCTGAAACTTCCTTGCGCAGTAGGACCTAACGTACCTCACGGCGGAGAAATTATCCTGGCCCTTCTCCCTATGGAATTTGTACTTGTCCATTCCCAACTTGCTGCTCATGTTTTCACCTTCTGATTTGTTCCTCTTTTGTTTATTTATATATCTTTCGAAAATGGTATATATTCAAGTTTTATTGGTATATACCATATCGAAATTACCATGACGGACGGCGGCATGCGCAGAAAACATCCCCCCACCAACCCGAACGGGATCCCGTCAAGGCTGACCCAAGAGTCCGCTAAAAAACCGCACGCCCGCGTTTTCATTAGGAGCAATCGCTCCCATCAGCCAAACGGAGGATTATTTATATACTTTTCCAAAATGGTATATATAACGGTTGATTTGGTATATATCGGTGAAGCCATGGACGTCCCCAGAAAGATTCAGCTGACCGGAAGAAGCACTTACATAGTGTCCCTGCCGCACGAATGGGTGGGGAAGCACTCCATCGGGAAGGGCGCGATGGTCTATACGAGGGAGGAGAAGGACGGCTCGCTCGTCCTTTCCCTCAAGGAGGCTAAAGGGGAGCGGAAGTCCATAAGCATCCAGATAACCGAAAACCGTCACATGTCTATGAGGAACATCGTCGCCGCGTACGTCGGCGGAGCCGGGACCATAGTCATCAAGGGCAAGGGGGTCAGCACTTTCGCCGAAGAGGCACGGAAGCTTCTTTCAGGGGTGGAAATCAGCGACGAGCAGGGGGAGGAGATATCACTGCGCGTGATGGCCATGGAGGATTTGGACGTGGACAAGCTTTTGAAGCGGGCTTACAACGTGACTCAGGGCATGTCCTCCCTTTGCGCCGAGTATTACCGCTCCGGAGCCGACCACTCTACTGAGCTTTCGAGGAAGGAAGACGAGGCGGACCGCCTGTACCTTCTCATACTCCGAAGCCTGTGCATCGGCGGCTACCCTGCGGACGAGGCCGTGTTCAAGGCCATCGCCGCAAAAAGCATGGAGAAGGCGAGCGACCACCTGACCGAAGTCTATCTCTCCGGGCAGGACGCCGCGCCCAACGAGGGATTCGCGGTCCTTGTGGAAAAATCGTTTGCGACATACGCGGCCGCCTACCGTGCTTTCGCCGAGAACTCGCCCGGCCTCAGTGATTTCACGGCGGCCATGGTCGCATATTCCCAGCACCACAAGGCGCTCGAAGAAGGGCTGAAGAAGGAGAAGAGCCCCCAAAAAATGCTCGCGGCGCGGAGCCTGCTCGAAAAATGCAGGAAGGTCGTGAAATACGCCGAGGACGTGATGGAGAGCAGCACCGACCTGTATTTCGTCAGGCTGGAATGATTGCTTCCTCAGGGCGCAAAGGATTATATTCTGTAACACGCAATAATGAATAAACAAACACATCATCGTAATCGATTTATTAAGAGATTGAAGGGGAATACTGCATGGAGAGGCTGGAGGAAGACGGGCACCGGGAGGCGAAATCGGATGCGGGCGCGCGCTCATATTTCGACATCAACCAGCTCGAGCTGGCCTGCATCCACCTCGCGCTCGATGGCGAGCGGGTGAGGGTGCCCGCATTTGTGGAGATAGGGGGGAACGAGAAAACGCTCCGGGAACAGAAGCGGAACCTCGAAATCCTGTGCCGCAAGCTGAAAAAAGAGCACAGGAAGGGTTCGCTTGTCGGCGAATTGAGGCGCATAATGCGGGGCGAGAGGGCGCTTTCCATACGATGCTTTTCGCCGAAATACGACTCCTGACATGCATTTTCCCGATTAAAGGAGAGCTGACATGAAAATACTGCTGCAATTTCCGGAGGGCCTCAAGCAGAAGGGCCTGGAGCTTGCGAAGAAATACGAGGCGGAGGGGCACGAGGTGTTCCTCTCGGCATCGCCCTGCTACGGGGCGTGCGACATCGCGCTCGACGAGGCCCGCTGGCTCGGCGTGGAAAAAATCGTGCATTTCGGACACAACAAGTTCGTGAAGAACGACCTGCCGGTCCAGGTCGAATACGTCCCCTACCAGATCGACATCGACATAAGCAGGCTGGAATCGGTCCTGCCGCACATCGCGAAATACGGGACAATCGGCCTCGGCACGACGGTCCAGCAGAGCCACCAGTTCGCGGAAATCAAGGCGTTCTTCGAGAAGCACGGGAAAACCGTCCTCGCGGAGTCTGGCTTCTGGGCCTCGCAGCCGGGGCAGGTTTTGGGGTGCGACGCTCTCGGCCTGCAGAAGGTCGAAGGGAAAGTTGAGTGCATAGTGTTCATCGGGAACGGGATGTTCCACCCGCTCGCAATAGACGTGAAGAAGCCGGTATTCATGTTCAACACCTACGACGCCTCGGTGAAGCAGGTCAATGAAGACATCGAGAGGCTGAAAAAAAGGAGGAAGGGGGCAATCGCAAAGGCGCTCTCGTGCAAAAAGTTCGGGATAATGGTCAGCACCAAGGTCGGCCAGTTCAATCTCGTACATGCGAAATGGGCGAAGAAGGAGCTGGAGAAGCGCGGCCTCGAATGCGCCATCCTCGCTGCAAATGAGCTCGAGCCCATAACCCTCAACAACTTCCTCTCATTCGACTGCTACATCAACACGGCATGCCCCAGGATGGTCGACGACCAGGAGGAGTTCGGCAAGCCCATCCTCAACATCGATATGCTGAAGGAGTTGCTCTCGCTCGCCGATTCTAGCCGCGAAGGACGGACGCCATGACGCTGTCGGCAAGGCCCTCCCTCTCGGCCCGCTCGAAAATCGCCATCGCCTCGCGCGACCTGCCCCTTCTCTTGTAGGTCGTTATCATCGAAGTGTATGTGAGCGAGTCGGCCTCGCCGGCCGCGACCGCCTCCTCGAATATCTGCCTTGCCTGCGCGACCATGCCGCCCCGGCCGCACGCCCCTATCGCCGCGGTGTAAAGATGCTTGTCCGGCCTGACGCGCTGCTTCGCCTCGACATAGACCGCGTGGGCGCGGTCAGGCTCTGCGAACTGGTCGTGGAGCTGTATCATCGCCGTATAGACGAAAGCGTCGACCGCATCGCGCGAGCGGGCGACCGCGAGCACGTCCTCCGCGTCCTGGATGGCATCGCAGATGTTGCACGCCTCGATGGCCGCGCTGACAAGCTTCGGGTCGAGCAGCGAGTTGTCCGTCGCATAGTCGAAGACTTCGAGCGCGTTCTTGATGTCGTGCGCCTTCCCGTATGCCCGGATGATGAGGGTGCAGAGCCTCGAATCCGCGAGCCCTGCTTCCTGCGCCTCCCCGAAAGCCTCTTCCGCAAGGCCGAACCTCCCGGCCTTCGTGTGAAGCTGTATGAGCGCGGCGCGGGCGTCCATGTCGCGGGGGTTCTCGCGGATGAGCTCCCGGACGAGCGTTTCCGCGTCTGAAAATTTCCTCTGCCGTATCAGCCCCCAGGCGCTGTCGAGGATGCGGGATGGCTCTGTCGGCTCCTGCTTGGCCCGGATGAAAGAGCGCC
>JBFLVW010000115.1:0-21698 GCA_040758235.1 Microcaldota archaeon | reverse complement strand
GGCCACGACGCTGCTGTCCGACATCACCGCCGTCATTTCTGAAATCGGCCCTGAAAACATACGCTCCCTTTCCCACTACCACATCCACCCTTCGGAAATCGAGCGAAGGGCGACGGTCTCGAACAAGGACCTCTCGAGCTTCATCTTTCTTTCGGAGAATGTCGCGCGCAGGTTCCCAGCTCTTGCAGGGAAGATGGACATGCGTGTCGTCAACGAGGAAGGGACTTATTCCCTGCGCGGCTACAACCTGCGCCGTTTCCAGGATTTCATCGGGCGCGTGTCCGGAGGCGAGGATGAAATGGTCCGGTGGCTTGCGCTGCCGTTCAAGAGCGGCGCGGATTTCGTCCGCGCGTGCCGCGAAATAGGCATAGAATCGTCGTTCATTCCGCGCGAGGAGCGCCCCCGCCGGACGGCAGTCCGCTAGTCCGCCCTTACGGCGAGCTTCTCCTCTTCCCGGTAGTCCTTCAGAAGCTCGTCCTGCTGCTTGAGCAAATCGAGATACTCCCTCTGGAGTGTGGCGAAATGCGTTTCCTCCTCCTCGCTGAATACCTTAATCTGCCTCTCGGCGTTCTTGAGCTGGATGCGGGAATTGAGGGCCTGCATGCGCCTGAGGTTCTCCTCCAGGACGCCCTTCGACACCTCGCTCACCCATACGACCCTGTTCGAGAATTCTATGCGGGCCTCCTTTTCGGCGTCTTCAGACGGGACGAGCGATTCGCCGCGTGCCGAGCAGGGGAAGCCGCACCTCGTCATCACCCTCGCAAGCCTCCTCCTTCCGCTTTCGTCGAGCGACCCGACTCCGGCAGGCACGGACATCGAGCCGGCTTTGACGGCCTCCGCGAGGCCCGCACTTTCAGCCGGGGCCATCATGGAGAGGATGATGCTAATCTTCGCAATCTCGGCCCGGTTCTCATAGTTTTTCTTGAGTATGACGCTTCGCTCGCGAAGGAGCGCGTAGACCTTCCCGTCCCTTATCTTGAGCGATTCCCTTATGGAGTCCGGCGGGACGGATTCAAGGGCGCTCTCAAGCTCCTCCAGCCTCGCCTGGGCGGGGAAAACGAGATGCACGCCGGCCGCGGATGCCTTGTCCCGGAGGGATTTCGCCCCAGCCGACACGGCGCGGTGCTCGGCTCCGGCCTCTTCGCCCAAGACCCTCTGCCTGAACTCCAGCTCATTTCTTTTCCGCTCGAGCTCTATAAGCCTTGCGAGCTCTTTTGCCGTCATTTCCATGGGTTCGCCCTGATACCAGTATTATCACGACAACCAATAAAAATATTGAGATGGCGCCAGCAAGCGCGAGCGGCATGATGTCGCCGCCCCCGGGAGGCCCGGGCGCGGCAGTTTCCTCCGGGGCGGGCGAGGGCCCTGCCTCGGCCATGGATGCCCTCATCAGCGCGGTGGCGTTCTCGAGCCCCTGCGCGAGAAGGGCGCTCCGGAGGGCCCCGTCCGTCTGGTTCATTGCGAGCATGAATGCCGCGTGCGACTGGTAGACCTTCCCCCAGAGGGAGGTCCGGTTCTCCTGAACGAGCGCATCGATTGCCCCGGGCTCCAGCGCCGCCGAGTCCGCACGCACGCTCTCGATTACATACACCGCATCGTATATCGCCGCGGCGTAGCGGCCCTTCCCGAAGGAGTCGCGGGCTATCTCCAGCCTTCCGGCGGTGTCGGCATCCCGCACATCGAGGAGCGACGCCTCCCCTATCTTCTGCTCGGCAAGGCCCTTCCATGCGCCCTCATCCAGCGCCTTCCCGCCCGCCGGCGCAGCGGCGACGAGCTCCTTCGAGACCAGGCACCAGGCGTCGGCATACATCAGCTCGTTGTATCTTGCATACTGCTCGTCTGCCGGCATGCTGCCCGATATGTCCGTGCTGTCTATCCGGTCTTTTGCCCATGCCGCCCGCTGGTCGGAGCCGGCAACCCACTCGAAATTGGCATCCGTCATCTGCGGCCTTTTTACCCCGCTGAGGCAAATCCCCGCCTCGCCCTTCTTGCGGGGGAGGTCCGGGTCGCCCCGGATTATCACCTTCACGGTGGAGATGTCGATGTAGTTCAGGAATGCCTCGTTCGCCGCGCTGAAGAGGTATCCCTGCGAGAGGATGGCATCCTGCCGCTCCAGCTCGTTCTCATAGAATGATTTGACCGCTGCAGTCTCCTCCTCGCCGTTCGTGATGCCTCCCAGCGCTCTTCTCTCCATGTCCACCATTTTTCGGGCTATACCGCGGAACGATTCCAGCCCCTGCTCGTCATAGTCCGGCAGGTCCGGGATTGTCCGGTTCGCAACCGCGAGGCCCTCCTGCTCGATGCTCCGGTTCTCGGACATGAACGCGATTACGTCCTCGACCTTTGTCGCCTGGAGGATTTTTATCCCGTAGATGCTCTCGACGTTCCGGAGGAGTATCATCTCGTAGATGTTCTCCTGCGGGGTGATGAAATAATCCGCCCCGACGCTCGCGGCCCCCTTAGCCTTCTCGTAAAGGCCACCGACCGGGCCGACGTAGCCCGACTGGTCTATGGTCCCGGTGATTATGGTGTCGTTTCTGAGTGAAGCTCCGCTGAGCAGGGAATACGACATTACCGTGAGCGCGGTCCCGCCGCTCGGGCCGTCGATGAAGCTTGCCGTCGGCTCCCCGCCGAAATCCACGATGATGTCGCATTCCGACCCGTTCCCCGAGAGCGAGCGCGCGTATGACACCGCATCCTCTATCGAGTCCTGGGTGGCGACGCCGGTCCGGGGGTAGACGCTCACGAACGAGTCCCCCTCGCCCGGGACGAGCGTCAGGGTCACATTGACCAGGCCGCCCTCGCTTCCGACAACCGCCGGGACGTACATGCTCAGGCTGCCCTCGCAGGCGGCGCTCGAGAGCGATATAAGAAGCAGTAATGCGGCGAGCCCTCTCACATCCATCAATTCCCGGCTACATTAATAAAATTAATCATTGATAATCCCTATCATGGATAAGACCCTTGAGCGCAAGCTCGTAGACCTCCGAAGGCGCATCCGGAAGCTGGATGGCGCCCTTGTCGCTTTTTCCGGGGGCGTGGACAGCACTTTCCTGATGAGGATATGCCGCGAGGAGCTGGGCGAGAAGGCGGTGGCGGTCACGGCCCTCTCCGACCACTACCCGACGAGCGAACTGACGCTTGCCCGCAGGGTCGCGAGGATAATCGGGGCGAAGCACGTCGTCGTGGAGCCTTCGGGTGACGGCGAGAGCAGGCCGGTCTCCCAGTGCAGGGGCGGCAACGTCTATTCCTGCCTGAAGAGCCTTGCAATGCGGATGAAAGTGAAGAACGTCATAGACGGCTCCCACCGCGACGATGCGAGCGAGAGGGGAAGGAGCTTCATAGCGGCAAAGCGCGCCGGAGTGAGGAGCCCCCTCCTGGAGAGCGACCTGTCGAAAGCAGAAATCCGGCTTCTCGCCAAGGAGTTCGGCCTCCCCAACTGGGACAAGCCCGCATCGTCCAGGGCGCCCAAGGCGAAAGCAACGGCATCCGGTCTCCCGTCTGCGAAGGTGCGGGAAGCAAGGAAGTTCGTCGCATCGCTCGCCCCGAAGGCGAAGATGAAGGCGAGCGGCACGAGCGCGCTTCTCGTCGCTGCCGGAAAGGACATGGTGAATGTCGCGAAGTCTTTCGGGGCGATACGGAAGAAGCTCCGCTCGCTCGGATTCTCAGACGTGATGCTGAAGATGTCGGCTTGAAACTTTCCCCCAATCTTTCTTCATGAGAGCGGCTACGACACCTTCTTGAAAGCGAGTATGCCTTTTTCAGTCCTGAAGAATTCGTAGTCCTCGGAAAGGTAGAGCTTCTCGAGCGCGCTCCCGGCCTCCGTGATGTAGTCGGCGATGTTGCCCTTGGGGATGTCCTCGTAGAGGTACCCTATGCAGTATTTCATGCCGCTCGCGGCGGTGTCCTTCTCCCTTTCCTTTAGGAGAATCCTTCTGACGCCCCGGCCCTCGTAGGCGAGCAGGACCGCCGGGTCCTCGAGATACAGGGCGTTGGGCTCGCCGCTCAGTATCCTCTTTGTCTCCAGGTCCAGGCGCGCGGGCCACGCGAGGCCGACTCCGACGAGCATCCTGTTCACGGTCGCCCCGAAGCTCTTGTTGTAGGCGATTATGTTTCCGACTTCCGCCTCGGTGACGTCGAAGGCGCACTTGCGCATCACCTTGACGCAGTCCTCCACGTCCTCCGCGTCGAGCCTCTTGACCTCGACTTCCTCTGTATCGAGAAGGTGCACGAACTTCTTCTTGGGGGCCTCAGCCTCCTCCTTCTTCTCGCTCTGCTTGAAAGTCTCGTTCGTCATGCCATTCACATGAATCGGGTGTTGCATGCCGGGCACTGCGTCAGCATGGCTTCCATTTTAAAACCACAAATAGGACATACATAAAAGGTTTTATTAGCCCTCTCAAGCTCCGCCTCGAAGTTGAAAAAGCATTTCGAGCATTTTTTCGAGTCCAGCTCGTTGAGGGTCTGACACCTGGGGCACTTGCGCCTGAACATGCTTTTTATGCGGACGCCGCACTTGGGGCAGCGCTCCATGCTCAGGTTTACCTTCTCCCCGCAGTTCGGGCAGCTCTGGACCTGCCCCTTCCGGGCGGATGATTTCCCCCCCTTGAGAAACGTCCCTATAATCTCCCCGAAACCCATGCCGTATCAGCTCAGGGTGCAGGTGACATCGTAGTCCTTGACCGGAATCTCGATGGCGCAGAAGCTCTGGGCCTCCTTTATCGCCGCGATGTCGGCCGTCAGACCGCAGTCCGCCTGGGGGTCGCCCGTCTTGGAGAAGGCGATTGGCTTGTTTATCTGGCTTCCCGATGAGCGCTTGTAGTAGCTGTACCTGCTGCCATCGGTGTTTTCGAGGCAGCACTTCTGGGGCTTGGGAATGCCTGCTATGTAATCCAGGAACACATCCGAATCCAGTTCGCTGACCATCCCGTTGAACGTCTGCACGGTTCCATTGGAATACCTGAACTCGCAGCTGTATGAGGTCCCGGTCATGTCCTCGCACAGGGTGCACCGGTCTCCGGCAGGGTCGTCGATAACCGTGCCTTCGGCGCACCTGAAGTTGCCCTCTATCTGGGAGAGCGACAGGCCGGCCGGGGGCGTGCAGGTAAGCCCGTTGTCGCAGGTGAGCGCCTCCGCGCCGCAGATGCCCTGCGTCTTCTCGAGGCTGGTGCAGGGCTGGCAGTAGCTCACGTTGACCGCCTGCGTCCGCGTGAAAATCGCGACGGGCGGGGCGGCGGTCATCTTCTGCATCGCCCCCTGGAGGGCGCAGAACTTCGCGTTCTTGGTGCCATAGCTCTGCGTGCCGAGCAGGCCCGCCTCGGTAATGTCCACGAGGGCGTTGTTCGGGCCTATGTACCCGAAGAGTGGGGCGTAGTTCTGCCTCGCAGGCTGGTAGATGATGCCTATGAGGCCCGACTTTATGAGCTTGTCCTGGCTCATAACAATCGTTTCGAACAGCACGGGGTATTTGGACTCGGTCCAGTACGCGTCGTTGCTGTCCAGGTTGAGCCCGACAAGCATGGAGGGCTTGCCCTGGCCCTGCAGGACGAGTTGGGAGTAGCTAGCTATGTCGTCCGCCACAGCCTGGCTCACATTGACAGTGACGTTGGCTGAGGGGTCGATGGCGAGAATCTCGGCCTCCTTCGCCGCCATGCCGGAAGAGTGCGCGGTTATGGAATAGTCGAACGTTATCAGGTCTATCGTGAATTTCGCCCCGAAATTCGTGGAAAACACCGTGTTCGTGATGTTCGCGAAGCTTTCGTTGTCGTCCGCGCCCCGGACATGGAACGCGGTCAGGCAGCCGAAGCACCTGCTGCGTACCGCCGCGCTCCGGTCGGATATGTTGCCTGCGCTCGCGGCGGCGTCGCTCTCGTTGTCAAGGGTGTCGACGATGACGACCGACGCCCCCATGGAGCCTGCCAGCCTCTGGAAGTCGTATTCGTCATTTTCCTCCTCCCAGTTGCTGCCGTCGCTCAGGTCAAGGACGGGCATGACGCCCGACTTCATGTAGTTGCCCATCCTCTCCTTGAGGACGCTGCCATCGGGGTAAGTCCTCGGGAATCCGGGATAGTCTGCAGCGCTCTCGAAACTGTAGTCCGCGGCGTCCGAAATGAAGTTGTTCGCGCATTCCACTTCCGACCCGTCGACTATCTGGCATATCCTCTTGTCGGTGGGGCTCAGGTCGACGACCCCCCCGCTCTCGACGTTCGCGATGCCGCCGGGGATGTAGCCTTCGTCATCGTCAAGGACAGACACCTTCTGGTAGGCGAGAGTGGAGGTCGTGCACGGCTCGCACCAGCCGAACGTCTTCACTTTCGGCATGCCCGTCGCCGCGTCTATCGCGCACTCCCCGATTTTGCCAACGCCCCTGTCATAAAAGAGGACGATGTACTTGCTGTAGAGAAGGTCGTAGGTCGGCGTCCTGCCGGTGACCCAAATGTAATAGTTGGTGTCGTCCTGCTCCCTCGAGGGGTTTATGTAATAGCCCGCGTGCATGCCCCTCAGGGTGCAGCTCGTCGCGTCGCTCTGGCTGGCGTAAGTCTCGCTGAAGCGGTTTATCTTCTTGGCCGCGATTCCTATCTCGGATGCAAGCACGAACGTCGAGGTGCCGGCGCCGAACGTCGCGGGGGACGCTGGGTGTGGCTGCTTGTCCGCGTTGATGACCCAGGGAAGGCCTGTCCAGAAGAAATCGTAGAAATAGGAGCAGGAGAGCGTCGGCGCGTCGTCGTACAGCTTGCACCTCGTGAGGCCGCAGCCGTCCTCGGTGTTCACCGCGTTCATCCCGCTGAACCTCTGCCTCCAGTAGCCGGCAAACACATTCTTGAGCGTTCCCCAGTCGCTGGGATTGTCCGGGACCTGGACAATCTCGTAATCCGTGCCCTCGACCATGTCGCAGTTCTTGACGACAAGCAGGTCGTCCACCTGCTGCGGGGTTGCGAGCCCGTAGCCTATGACCTTCTTGCCGTTGTAGGAAGCCTCCGGTTCCACGTCCCCGAAGAACAGGACGCCTCCAGCGGGCGGGCCCTGGCTCTGCTCGGAGAACGAGGAGTTCCATATTCCCGCCGTGGAATTGTACCAGTACATGTAGGAAGACGCGCCGTTCGTGATGTTACCTATGTTCGTCGCTGTTACGGGGTTCGCGGCATAAGCGTTGCTGAGCGCCCCGCCGCAGGTCGCGTCGCTCCAGGGGTCCCCGAACCCATACCCTCCGCCTGCGTAGAGCCAGTCATAGAAAAGCTTGAGGTGCTCGGAATCCGCGATGCCGCAGGTGCCGGTCGCGGACAGGAACGGGGGCCCGTCCATGTGCACGGTCCTCGCGTCCACCTTAGCATATTCCCTGTCAGGGGCGGTCGTCGGACCGGTTATGTCCACGTCAACGGTCGGGGCGCACACTATCTTGGTCTGCCTGTACTCGTCTACGTATGTTTCGCAGTCCGTCACTATCTCCTGGCTGAATCCGTTCGCATCCGGGAGCGTGAGCATCACCGCCCTGTTGTATGTGGTTATGCTGCAGAGGCCGGAGTAGCATTCCGTCCCCGTCGAGTCGCATTCAAAGGGCGCCCTCGTGGTGTTCACGTCGGCGCCGCTGAGGCCGTAAATCTTGTCCGCATGGGCTATCGAGAGCCATTTCTTGTAGAAGGCATCGTCTATCTTCTTGTTGAGGCTGGAGCTGTCGTATTCGGCGCCCCAGAACCCCCAGTAATAAACCGCGTCTTCGGGGTAATTGAGCCTAGCCCACGTCGCGAACTTGTAAGTGTTCTTGTCCTTGAGCTGCACCGAATAGGAGTATGAAGCGGAATTGTACTGCTGTATCATCGTGCCGGACCGCGTCCCGGTCGCCGTCTCGTCATATGTGAACGGGGCGGGCGGGGCGCCATCGCTCTCGTCTATGCAGTTGTATGTTATGCCGGTAATGGGGTCGTACTGGTCGAGAGTCGCCGGGTTCAGGTAGTTTATATAGCGGTCAACGCGCAGCTCGCCTTCCCGCGGGGGGTTCACTGCGCAGAACTTGTCCGACATCGGGAAGAAGTAGCGGTACTGCTCGAACTCGTCGAAGGAGCCCCCGACGCCCATCCTGAACACGTTTATCGCCGATTTGGAATTCTTGAGTATCTTCTTGAGGTTCCCGTCCATGGGCAGGAACCTGCACTGCGCCTTATAGAACTGGACGGCGGACTGCTCCTGCGTGTCGGCCGGGACGTCCGCGCTCACATCATCGCCGCTCGTCACTAGCCCCGGGGCTATCGCGGGCTTGAACTTGAAGTCCCCGCACACCATCGCGAGGCAGTCGGGCTGCCTGCATGTCAGGATGTCGTCCTCGGTGCATATGGGGACGAGGTATGGGAGCGGGAGGCCGGGGATGGAGACGTTGCACGTCCCGCCGGTCTCGTTGCACTTCTGCCCGTCGGCCTCGAGGTTCGTCAGGGCTATCATATCTATGATGGAGTCCGAGCTGTCGTTGTAGAGGACGCACCCGCGCCCGTCCGGCTCGTCGGTCGTCGCGTTCTCCTTCAGGCAGCAGCCTATCTTCTGCGTCGGAGTGAGGCATCCGGCCAGGAAGAAGGCCGCAAACAAAACGAACAGCGCGGTTTTTCTATCCATGTCAAATCACTTTGCTCGTCATCCTCATAAGCTCGTATGCGTCCGAGCCGAGGACCGTCATCATATACCTCACGAACACCATGGTCAGGAAGAACGCCACGAGGGGGTGGAGCATGAGCTGTATGTATGATTTGGACAGCTCGGTCCGGACCTCCTCGGCCTGGAGGAGGCCCGTCGTCCCGAGCCCCCCGGCCTGGAGGGTCTGGAGCACAGAAACGGTGCTTGACATCGTCGCATAGCAGTAAGGGTTCTCCGGTATCACGCTGTCGGCGCTTGGCGGCGCCGGGGGCGCCGGCGTGAATCCGGGGTCCAGCAGGATGAAGAAAATCGGGAATATGAAGTAGAATCCTATGCCCATCGATATGAATAGTGCCCCGAGGCCGCGCGTGAAATAGAAGCTGCGGAGCAGGAGGCCGAGCGGGACGAACATGTCGAGCATGTTCGCCTTCATGTATGCGAGCACCGCGGACTGGGCGTTCAGACCTATCAGCATCACCGTCGCGAGGTTGTTCGTAATCCTCGTCGTCTCGGTCTTCCTGTACAGGTCGTTGAGCCAGTCCCCCTTGAGGAAGGTGATCCCGAGGGCGCTAGCCTGCAGGTTTATCAGGTTGAACTCCGCCCACGTGCCGGCACCTGTCGTGACCTCGGCCTGTATCTCCCCGACCTTGTTCGCCTTTTCCTGTATGCGGCAGCGCATGGCGTCGAATGCCTCGTCCATTGTGGAATCGTTGGTCGTTCCGATGTTTATGGACTGCCCCGCGCATGCGACTTCGCCGGCTATGTAACCGTGGGCGAGGTCGAGGGCGCTGTTCACCATTATAAGGAGCGAGCCGACCATGACAGCGCTCGCGAGCGCCTGGAGGAGCTCGGATTTCGCGTAGTTCTCGAACTCCTTTATCGAGAAGGCCCGCGCTATCATGAGGAAGGCCACATGGATAATGATGACGACCATTATGGCGAGGGCCGAGAGGGGGAACCAGTCGTCGAGCCACGTGACCTCGTTCTTTATGACGAGGTTGTCGATCGAAAGCAGCGGCAGGACATCGAGCGGAACCATTGACTACACCATTTGGACTATCCTACTTAAATCTATCTCCTCTCCGTAGAGCCTCGTAATGTACACTACCGCCGCGATGGTCGCGAGAAGGGCGCCCGTCGGCAGGAAGACCGCGGCGACAAAGGCGTTGGAGGCGAAGGCTATCGCCCCGACCGCATTCTCGCCTGAGGGGAAATAGTTGTTCTCGACGGCATCGCTTCCGCCGGTCGCCGCTTCGATGCTCTGTCCCGCGCCGCCCTGCTCGTCCATGCACTTTTCGTCGTAGAATGAGGTGCAGTCACCGCCATCGTTGACGATGTTCGTGAATCCGGCGGCCGCATAGGACGGCGCGTCCAGCAGGGCGGGCTCCATCAGGTAGAACAGCGACAGCATGAGCGGATATACGGTGAGGAACGATATCGTCACAGCCATCAGCAGGGCCCCGAATGTGCGCAGGTACGGCATCGAGCGCAGGAAAACGCCCAGCGGCAGGAACAGCAGGACGAAACCCTTGTAGACGAAGAGCAATATGAACAGGAAGTTCAGGGCGGACATCTGCGACATGATTGCGGAGTTGAAGAAAATGTTGAGCGCGGCAAGATGGGCACCAAAACCCCCCATCATCTGCAGGCTGGCGCCGGAATAGCCGAACAGGCACCCTATCCCGCCGAAATCGCACTCGAACATGTTCAGCGCGGACAGGACGCTGTACGCCTCGAGGTGGAACCTGACGACGGTGAGGGCGCGGTTGGAGTATTGCGCCGCGTGCACGAGGTAGTCCCTTGCGGCCTCGTAGATTGTCGAGTCGCCCGCCGTAAGCCCGAAAAGCTGGGCGATTTCGCTGACCTTTATCGAGCAGAATGTGCCCATTATCATAGTCAGCGCCAGGACCGACACAAGCGAAAGGAAAAGCTGGACCGCCTCGGTCTTGGCGTAAAGGCTCAGCTTGGGGTTCGAGAAGGCCTGGCTGTACATGTAAGTCGCGCCGATAATGACCGCGGTCGTTATCGCGGACAGGAAGGCAAGCGGGATGACCGCATTGTCTATCACGCTGTCGAAACCGCTGATGTTGCAGGTCTGGGCGAAGGAGAGGCCCGCTGCCGTGAGCAGAAGCATGAGCGCCTTGGCCATCGTCCTTCCAGACATCATACCAGCCTCGCCATTCCAGTAACGTCGACTTCCGCCCCGGCGAGCGAGGAGAGCGCCCTGAGGCCTGCCATCATCATCAGCAGCGCGAGCACCGGGCCGAACGTCGCCTTGGCGAGCACGCTGAACATCACCTTCCTGAGGTCCTCCCTCAGGTTGTGGAGGATGCCCGCAGCCTTCTCGTCCTCCCCGCCGCCCGCTCCGAAGACGTCTCCCGGGTCGCACTCTTCGATGGAGGTGGAGATTCCCGCGTTATACCCCGATGAAGACGGGCTCGCGATGAAAGTGTCCACGAGGACCTTGTTGAAGACGATGCCCATCGGAAGCAGGATGTGCATGGAAACGCCGAGCGCGATGAGGAAGCCGCCGGCGCCCCTTGTGACCTTCAGCGTCCGGAGGACGATTCCGAAGGGCAGGAGGAGCGAGAGCGCGTATGTCTGCGAGATGGTGATGAGCCTCTGTATCGTGAACAGCTCGCCTATCGCGAACCCCAGGATGCCCCCTGCCATCGACATCGGGGTGTTAAGCATGGGGTATCCGCCGCACATGCTCACAGTGAACCCGATTCCGACTATGCTGCAGGAGAGCGTCTTTGAGCCCTCGAGGGCGATCTGGTTGTCCATCTCGGTTATCCTGTTGTAAAGCGTCACGACGCCGTTCGTCCCGTCGTTGAGGTTGCTGTCGATTACGTTCAGGGCGCCCTGCTGGAGCGTGGAGGCGCCTCCGAGCGGGCCGAGCGAGGCCGAGAGCTGGTCGAGGAGGTTGTTGCCGGAAACGAGGAGGACAACGAGCATCCCCGTCGCTATCACCTGGTAGAACTCCTCCTTGGCCATTATCTGGAGCTCGTTGACGCCGAACCCCAGGCCGACCATGTAGGCGACTCCGAGGAGGCCCACAGATATCGTGAGTGCAATCGCTGCCGTCGCCTCCCAGTTCGCGGCGAATGCCGCCCCGGAGAGGACTAGAAGCGCGAAGAACAGCTTTGCACCCATCAGAACACCTTCGATACTCCCGGGATCTCTATGTCCCCTCCGAGAACGTTGGACAGCCCTTTGATGAAGACGAGCGTCGCCACTATGTTGAACAGCGGCAGGACGTATGCCGGCAGCATGAGCTTGGACACGTTCTTGACTTCCTCAGGCCCGACCAGTCCCTCGGCCCCGACCCCTGTAAACTTGTCAGGGCTTTTCGCGACCATCGCCTCGGGCGGGCGGCAGAGGTCGGTGCAGCTCGCCTGGATTGGCGGCGTGTATATCTGGGATTCGTCGCTGAAGAGGCACTGCTCGCACGCGTTCCTCGGTATCGGCACCCGCTCCTCGGTCGGGCAGCTCGTCTCTATGTCGCATGCGCCGGTTATGTAATCCGAGGGCATCGTGGAGCCGTAAGTGACTATCCGCTTTTCCGCGGCGCAGCCGGTGCACGCGTCAGGAGAAACTTCAGCTATATACGTAGAGTTGACTTTGCAGCCGACCGGGCAGTTCTGACAAGCTATCGGGAGCACCGACCCGTTTATGCACTGGGAGGGCAGATTGTTGATGTCGTCCGTCAGCACGCGGCACACTTCGTCGCAGCCCTCGCAGAGCTGGCTGCAGGAGCTCGTGTCCGGTATTATATATGAGCAGGACTGGAGCGCGTCGAAGCTGGGGTCGCAGTCCTCGGCCATAGTGCACCTGAGATACTGGTCGAGGGAGGCGTCCTTGGGCGGGTTCGGCGACCATTCGAGGTCGGTGGCGATGCTCCCCGTGTCGTTTATCCTCTTGTAAACCCTGCACTCCGGCCTCGATATGAGGCAGTTTCCAGTGTCGCAGTTCCCTTTCAGCGGGGGCACGACCTTGCATTCCACAGGGCACTGCGTCAGCGGGACCTTCTGGCCGGGTTCAGGCTCCGGCGGGTCGGACGCGTATCTCCTCACCCAGCACTTGTCGGGAAGCTGGGCGCAGGTCTGCGGGACGGAATTGCTCAGGTTCATGCAGTCTGGGATTCCGCTCGGATAGGGAAGCTCCCTGCATGACATCGGGCAGTGGGGGAAGGGCAGCTGGTCGAATCCGTCCGGCTTGAGGGGGGGGATGGCCATGCATGTTATCACGTTCTTCCCTGCGAACGGGCCGTTGAGCGGGGAGGAGTTTGCTTGGCCCAAAAGCACCTGCTGGGCCTTCGCCTCCTCGTCGGGGAATGCATCGTAGATGGCTTTCGGCGAGCCGAGCTGGATGTCGCTCGTCCCGTTCTCTATCACCGCCATCGGTACCGGGATGGCGCATTCCTCGGGGCACTCGTACCCCAGGTCGCCCTCCGCGTTCTTGTCCCCCGTGAGCGTCGTATCCAGCGTCACCCAGTCGAAGATGTACATGCCCGGCAGGAAGAACATTATGCCTGCGGCTACCGCTATGAGAAGGCCGCCCACCTTCCTCGTGAAGAAGAAGGAGCGGCCGACAATCCCGGCTGCAAGGAGCAGGGGGCCGACCTTGAATGATATGTTGGTGACGAAGAACTTCTGTGCCTCGAGCGAGGAGAGGAGGTTCGTGTAGTATTCGAAGACTATCTGGTAGCGGTCCTGGTCCAGCATCCAGTACCCCATGATGCTGAAGGAAGTCCCTATCTGGAGGCAGAGGATGGAAGTGCAGTAGATGCCGAACCTGCGGTTCGCCCAGCCCGATGCGTCGATGGCGTCTATCGCGACCTTCCGCGCGTCGGCGTTCGCCGCATCTATATACTGCTGCAGGTACGTGACCGCCACGTTGCCGAGGCAGCTCTGCCCGCCGGTGCATGGCGGGTCCACGGTTATCCCGCTCTGCTGGGTAATCTGCTCAGCGGTGACGTCCAGTATCCCGATGGACACCATGAGCGTCACTATTATCAGGAGGTTCGCGAAAATCTGCACGAGCTCGTTGCTGGCCCATGCCTTCACTTCAGGCATCTCCATCCCGATGCCGACCGCGAAGCCTATCCCGACCAGGATGACGGAAATGAAAATCGCGAGCATGGAAAGCACGCGCCAGTTGGTGAAAAGCTCCGCGACGCCGGCCTGCGTCTGGCTTGTGAAAGTCTCCTCGGACTCGGTGACGGCGAGTATGGCAGCCGGAAGCAGGAGGAGCAGAAGGAGCAGCTTTCTCATCCAATCACCCTGAGCGCCTTGTTAATCGAGCTGAAGAATGTTATGAGAAGCACCATGGTCAGGTTCGGCAGGAAAAACGCCTGGGGTATCAGCCTGGCCACGGCCCAAAAGCTGTCCGGATTGCCGCATGTCGCCGCAGGGTTGGAGACGCAGGAGTTGTCGTCCACGACATTGTCGCATGCGGCCACGGCCATGGAGCTGCAGTCGCTCCAGACGACATCATACATCGCGAGGTTGAAGGCGTACATCGAAGGCACCAGCACATACACGCCTATCACTACCGCTATAAATACGTTGCCCATGTGCCTTGTCGCCGGGAAGAAGCGGAGCACGAAGGCGATGGGCAGCACCCACTGCACGAGGTTGTCGTTTATGAAAGTGAGCACGAATCCCTGCATGCTGAGGGACATCAGCGCCGGCACGAGGAAGCTCGTGACTATCATATTGTACTGGTTCGCGACAATCCTCTTGTATGCCCCGGTGACTGCCGTGACGGCGTTGAAAAGGGGGATCTGTATGGAGCTTGCATATGTGGAATCCATCAGGTTGTCGATATAGGCCTGGATGTACCTTTCAGACAGGCCCTTGGCGTCTTCCTTCGCGGCCTTGAGCTGGCACTCGGCGATATAATTCACCGAAATGCCGGTCGTATAGCAGTTGGTCAGGCCGAGGTTCTCGAACGTGAAGTCGAAGAAATAGCTCGTAATCTCGCATGACATGAGGAGTATGCCGCTGAAGCCGAGGAGGAGCAGTATGGAGAAACCCAGATGGTACAGCTCGTCCTTCGCGAAAACTATGTAATTGGCGTTGTGAATGGCCGTCCCGACCATGTACGCGACCGCGATGACGACGGTCATCAGCGCGATGATTACGCCTATCATCGGCCCCTGCTCGAGGAAAATGAGGGTGGTGGCGTTGGCCACGCATGAGGGGGCGGCGGCCGAAAGGCCAAGGACCAGGAGGAGCGACAGAAGCCTCTTCATCATATCAGCCTCTGGACCCCCGCCATATACCATTCACCGCCCAGGGCGGCTGAAAGGCTCCTTGCGCCCGACATAGTCAGTATCCCTACGAAAACCACGTCCAGGTATATCACCATGACGTAATTGCTGAGGTTCGTGAGGAACGGCTTGAGGCCGTCATATATGCTGCCCCCGTAGTTGCCGGGATTCTGGGCCGCCTCCCATATTATCATAGTTAACGCGTTCAGAATCTGGAATACCATGCTCATTATCGGGTATATCACCTGCCAGACGAGGTTGAAGCACACCGGGAACGCCCCCGGAATCCACGCAATAGGCAGGCAGACCACGGCCGAGAACAGCGGGTCTGTCATGGAAAACAGGAAGCGGATGACCTTGAACTCGCAGAGCGGGGCGAAAGTGTAGACCGGCACCAGGATGGCGTCGAAAGGCCCGAAGTCGTCTATGTTCGGGAGCGGCGGGTTAATCTGCTGGTTCAGGACGTCGGCAAGCACTATCGAGACAGGGAAGAACACCATGGCGGCGACGCATATCGAGATGAGGGTGTTCCCGAGTTTTCTCGTGAATGGGATGAGGCGGATACAGAGGGAGATGGGAAGCAGGACCGTTGGCATGACCGTGTCGATGTAGAGGACGAGGAAGCGGAGGGCCTCTATCAGGAAGATGGCGTTCGTCAGGCCCTGCGTCGCGAGGGAGAGCGGCACCAGGAAAATCGATGCGCCGCCGAGCGGCCCGGTCTGGTAGCTCAGCGACACCCAGTATATCGGGATGTTGGTGCCGGATGAATATGATGCGCCCGCGCGTATCTTTGTCGCGGCGAATATTATGTCGTCATAGGCGTTTATCACGTTGTCGCTCCATGATTCGGTGATGACCTGGGAGGCTGCGACGAACGTCTGCTGGCCGGTCAGCGCGACCGCGACTCCGTTCGCCCCGAAGAAGAGGCCGAGCAGTATCGCTATCAGTATTATCCCGGCAACGAACTCGCGTATCTCGGTCTTCGACCATGCCTCGAGCTGGGGGTTGGATATGGAATTCGCGAGCATGACGCTCATCGCGAGCCCGGCAATGACAATCCCCGCGACGATTGGAACAAGAATCTTGAAATCGGACTCGAGGCCCTGCGCGCTCGCCGCGCCCGGAAGCAGGAGGAGCATTAAGACGACTATGAGTGCCCTGCTGCCCAGACCTTCGGCCATGCGTTAGATTCTTGCTCACCAATTTAAACGTTTGTGATTCACCGGCGAAACCCATGAGCGCACTGCGTGAAACATTTATAACATTTAGTATGTTCTCCATAGCAATGAAAGCGCGTTTCGTGGCGGTGATGTCGCTTCTGCTTTTTCTGGCATTCTCATCGCTTTCATTTTCCGACCATGTCGAATGCGCGACCTGCGAGGAGCTTGCAGGCGCCCCGCAGGCGGGCCTCTTCGTTTTGGTGCGGGACACCGACCCTGCAAACCAGTATGTAGACATCGTTGCCTATTACGAAGACCTCACAGCTTCACCCATCAGGCAACCCCTCAACAATTCCATCATAGTAATAGAACTGATAAACAACACGCATCAGAAAACGCTTAAGAAAGTCTACACGGACCAAGAGGGTAAAGCCTCCTTCCGTTTCAATGAGTGGAACGACAGCTGCATCACCTTCAAGGCGATGTACTGCCCATATTGCATCCCCACCGACATCGAATGCGAGGGGTTCCAGCAGTGCCTGGATTTCGGGCACATACAAACTAGCGCTGACAAGTCGGATGATATTGACGATGCGGCAGGCGAAACGAGGCCCGACCCCCTGAGCGACGCGAAATTCATCCCCCAGCTTGCGACGGCTTCATGGTGCCCGCCGCCGACGGGAATCGCCACAACGCCGGCGCTCTGCTTCCCCCTCATACTGTTGTTCTCGCTCCTTTCAGGAGCCCTTTACCTTACGGGAAGGAATCCATTCGCCGGATTCAACATCGGCGGAATGAGGATAGGCTCCCACATAAGATACCAGGCACGGGGGCGCGGATATTCATTCAGTGTGATGCAGCTTGCGGCGGCGGCCGTAAGCATCGGACAGCTTGGCGTCGGAATCGGAAGACAAGGCCTGGGGGGCTTCGCGAAAAAGGAGCACAAGGCGGTGATGGCCCGCGGGTTCTATGGCGTCAAGGGGATGGTCAGCGGAGTGAGGGGCGGCCTGCAGGCTGTTTCCAAAGCAAGGGCTGCGAACGCGAGCGGGCGCACCGTTGTCAAAGGGAAAAGCGTTTCATCAACTTCAGGCGGGCCCCAGTCAAGCGGCAGCGTGATGACCGCGTCCGGTATGCAGTCCCTTGCGAGCGGTGGAGGCAGCAGTTCCATCGGCGGCCAGCTTTTCTCGGGGAGCTTTTTGCAAGCCCTTGGCCGGATAGCTGTTTTCATTGCCGTCCAACTCCCGGTCTTCCGCGCCTTGGATGCGCTCGTCAACGAGGCGACCTGGGACAGCAGGACCGAGAGGGGCCGCAGCCTCTACGATGTTTTGTTCTCGGTGCGGGACCCGCGCGTGTGCGACGTCGTGGCAACGATGCGCGAGATTGTCCGGCCGGACGGGTCGCACCGTGTGCCTCTCGGCGACCGGCCCGAAGATTTCGTAGAGGTTGTCAGGGCCGAGCGGAGCGCCGGCGGGTCTATGACCCTGACAATACGCGACAGGGCGGCAATGGGCACCGAAGGCGGAACGTACACTGTTTCTGTTGCCGCAGACGGCAGGGTCACCGGAGTAAGTTTCACGATGCCCGACCTTGGCCAGGTTTCCATCCGGCCCACTTCTGATGGCTCGCTGAATGTGACCGTCACGAGCGTCCGTCCTGGAACAACGGAGGCAACCCAGCGTACGGTCGAGCGCGGCTCTCCAGAGATGCTCAGGATACTGGATGCTTATGGACAGGTGCCGATTACGTTCAGCGTAGGGTCAAATGCAAGCCAATTCGTAGGCAACTATGATGCAACGAGAACTACAGTCGCCTATCTAGCATCAGTCGGGGCCGAGGCCGCACGGCTCGACGCCCTCAGGAGCGGGGACCGGGCCATGGAAGCGATCCGCTCCGACCCAGCCTCTGCCGCCGCGCTGGACCGAGCCCGGGAAGAGGCGGCACGGGAAGACGTTTCCCTGGCCCTTGGCGTGGTACCAGGGGCGGAAGCTCCGGAAGGGACACTTGATGGCATTCCGTCAAGGCGTTCGAGCGAAGTCGGCGAGCTTGGCGCCTATGAAGTGGCGGCTGAGCGGCTGAACGCTGCAGACCGGGCGGCAGGCATTGACGTCGGAAGGGTGGGCCAGGGGGAGGTTATTGTTAACTTCACAACCCTTACCTCCAGCTCTCAAGGCGCGCAGCATCTTGCATCCGACGTTGGCCTCTCCGAAAGGGATACCCGCGTCGCTGCAGAGCACCTGCCTGGCATCCTTGGCGGTATGACCCCATCTGAAATGGCGCGTATGGACCCGGAAACCCTGCAGGCCCGCGTGGGCCAGGCTCTCGAGGCAAGGGGGGTTTCGCAAACGGACGCTTCGAGGATAGCTGAATCAATCGCACCGCGTGTCAGCGAACTGTCGCAGGATTTCCAGGCGGCACTTGGAAGGCAGGGATTCAATCCGAATTTCTTCAACAACCTCGGCGACCTCAACCGGTGCGCGGCAGCTTCCAGTACCGGCGGCCTGATGAACGAGGAAGTGAGGCCGAACGAGCCCCCGAGGGCGCTCGAATTCCTCGCATCAAGGCCGGACCTGATTTCGACGCTGCCCCCATCTGTTGCTGAACCGGTACGGGAGCACCTCTTCCTCGAGCAGCAGGCACGGACGTTCGGCCGGATTGCCGACTACGAACAGCCCCCTCAGCTAGGCGGTGGGACAAGCCAGGGAATGGACAGGATAACCGAGATAGGCAGGCAGCTCGGCCAGGTTAATGACCAGAACAACGGGCGACTGGAATCTGCCGCATACCATGAAGTCGACAGGGTCGGCCAGCTTCCCCGGGTTCCGGATTACGAAGCATCGACGGGACGCCGGGATGCGGGCCTAAACTATTATCTGGTGGAGGAACGCACGGGCTACGTTGACCCGGACAGCAGGATCCTAGTGCAATACAATCAGTCTGACCTCTCAGCCCAGTCTGACAGGGGGATGAGAGACCTAAGGGAAAGTCTCGATGCAAGCGGTCCGATTGATATAGGAACGGCGCGCTCAATAGTGGCGAGTGAATACGAGCGGAGCAGGGAAATGGAGCGAGCGGCCAGGGCGGCCGGCGATACGGACGCGACGCTGCTTTTCAGCTCCCGGGCCGATGGCTGCGCCAACGCGCTTGGACGGATAAACGAGCTTGCAAACTCTGAAGCAGGCAGGCAGAGACGGGGAAGCGATCAGCAGGCCACAGACATTGTCGCGGCGATTTCGCCCCCGGGCATGTCCACCGAATACGGAGAAGCGGTCGTCAGGACAAGGGAGAACCTCGGTTCCATTTATCGTGGAGAACGGCCTCCCCCCTCGCGCGCCCCTCCCCGTCCCCCTGTGGGCGACTTCCCGACTCCCCCTCCCGGAACAGGCGGTGCTCCTGGCTCTCCGCCCGACCGGAGCGGGGATTCGCGGGTCGCTTAGATTTTAGGCCTGCCTAACTATCATCTTTATAAATTTGCCAACCTCCTATATTGGCATGAGGCTGCTCTCCGTCGCCCTAATCTTCCTGTTCGCATCGTCATTATCCTTCACGGCCGAGCCGCCCGAATGCGCGACCTGCGAGGAGCTTGCAGGCGCCCCGCAGGCAGGCCTCTTTGTTTTAGTGCGCGACACAGACCCTGCAAATCAGTACATAGACATAGTAGGCTATTACGAGGACCTCACAGCTTCGCCGATACGCCAGCCCCTCAACAATTCAATCCTCATTGTCGAGCTGATAAACAACACCAACCAGAAGGCCCTGAAGAAAGTGTACACCGATTCGGATGGCCGTGCGTCGTTCAGGTTCAACGAATGGAACGACTCATGCATAACATTCAAGGTGATGTACTGCCCCTATTGCATCCCGACGGATGTGGAATGCGAGGGCTTCAAGCAGTGCCTGGATTTCGGTAAAATCCAGACCACGGCAGACAAGTCGGACGACATCGACGACGCTTCCGATGCGGTAGTCGCCGACCCCCTGAGCGACGCCAAATTCATCCCCCAGCTTGCAACAGCGTCATGGTGCCCGCCGCCGACGGGAATCGCCACAACGCCGGCGCTCTGCTTCCCCCTCATCCTTCTCTTCTCACTGCTTTCAGGAGCCCTATACCTCACCGGTAGAAATCCCTTCGCGGGATTCAACATCGGCGGCATGAGAATCGGCTCGCACATAAGATACCAGGCGAGGGGGAGGGGATTCTCGTTCAGCGTCATGCAGATGGCTGTCGCCGCGGGCAGCCTCGTGCAGGCCGGCGTCGGCATCGGGAAGCAGGGCATGAAAGGCTTCGCGAAAAAGGAGGCCGCGGCCGTAAATGCAAGGGGCATCATGGGAATCAAGGGTGCAATCGGTCAGGTCAAGGCCGGCATCAAGAAGCACGGCGAAATCCGGGCCGGACAGGCTGCAGAGAGGACCGTGGTCGCCGGGAGGACCGGGTCCGGCACCGCAGGCGGCACCGGTACCATGGGGGGCCTCGGCATGACCGCAGGAGGCATGCAGGCGATGGCGGGCGGCGGCTCGAGCGGCGCTTTCGGAGGCCAGATATTCGGGGGCGAAATCGCGGGCAGCCGGTTCCTGAGCGGGCTTCTCAGGGTCGTTGCATTCGTCATGCTCCAGATACCCATTTTCCGTTCGATTGACGCGATATATAACGAGGCGACATTCGATTCCAGGACCCAGCGGGGGCGGAGCCTCTTCGAGGCCATCTTCTCGATAAGGGACCGGACCGTTCCGGAGTGCGTCGAGACGATGAGTGCATTGAGGGGCGAGCATGGGGGGTACAGGGTTTACCTCGACGAAAGTCACACGAGGGAAGCCGAAGTCCTCCAGCGCGTAGAAGGGACCGGAACCGGCGAAGGCGGCAACGGGATTCCGGAGGGCTCTGCAGTGTATGTGATGCGCGCGCCCGCAGGCATGACGACGGAGAACGGAACGATACGCGTGGAGATACAGGAGTCGACCGGTCGGATTAACTCCGTCAGCTTCAACCTCAACAATGTCGGCGATGTGGTCATCCGCCGTCCGCTCGACGGCGGGAGCACGGACTTCATGGTGTGGAGGACCCCCGAGGGCGGGGGAGAGCGGAGGCTCGAGCGGCTTGAGAGCGGTTCTGAGCAGATGCGCGCCGTCCTGGATGCGTACACCGCGCTGCCTATTGAGCTCGACCCCGGGCACCGGGGCAGCACATTCGTAGATAATTACAATGCCACGCTTACAACTATGGCATACCTGAACTATCAGGCGATGGAAGCCGCAAGGATGGACCTCGCTAGGAACGGCCCCACCGTCACTGACCGCGCGGCCGAGAATCCTACAGCCGCTGCGGAAATAGACCGGGTGCGGAGGGAAGAGGCCGAGGCGGCGACCGCTGCGGCGTTCGGGAGGACTTCGGTTGAGGGGGTGGCGGAAGAACGGCTCGCCGGAATTCCGACGACCGGTGAGAGCAGGGTGGGGGAGCTGGGCGTCCATGAAGTGGCCGTCCAAAGGATACACACCGCCGACTCCGAAGCCGGCGGATTCACGACGATGATGACCACTCCCACCGGCGCCGCGACGCTTGCGGACCGGGCCGGCCTTTCAACGGACGATGCCAACCTCGCGAGGACGCATCTTCCTGCCATCCTGGGTTCGATGAACCCGGCGGAACT
>JBFLVW010000114.1:0-34715 GCA_040758235.1 Microcaldota archaeon | reverse complement strand
ATATTTTAGCGAGGTATGGTAACATCATAGATAACGACTCCAAGCTGACAGGAACCCAAATCAACTACCTCTTCATCTGCCCCACCAAGCTGTGGTATTTCTCCCACCATCTCAACATGGAGCATTCCTCCGACCTTGTCGCGGCAGGGCGCTTCATACATGAAAGCACTTATCGGAGGGAGAAGAAAGACATAAAGATAGAGGGCATCGCCATAGACTTCGCGAAAAAAGGCGAAATAATAGAACTGCACGAGGTCAAAAAATCCAAGAAGATGGAGAAGGCCCACGAGATGCAGGCCCTCTACTACCTTTACGTCCTTAAACAGAAAGGAATCAAGGCCAATGCAGTAATAGATTACCCTCTCATACGGGAGCGGAAGACGCTGGAACTTGATGAGCAGAAGGAACGGGAGGTCGAAGGGGCCATAGCAAGGGTGAAGGAAATAACCTCAATGGAAAAGCCGCCAGGGCCAAAACGAATCCTCATATGCCCGAAATGCTCCTACTGCGAGCTCTGCTGGTCTGACTAAGGTGATGTTCTGAAGGCAAATTTCCACATAGTAACCGATGGGCGAATAGAGAGGAATGAAAATACCCTTTATTTCGTGAGTGCAAAGGGAAGGCGGCCGATACCCATAGAGAATATCCAGCAAATAAGCTGCCATGGCTCTGTGAGCGTCACCTCTCAGGCCCTTCACCTGTTCTCCAAGAAGGGCATAATCGTCCATTTTTTCAACTATTACGGATTTTACGACGGAAGCTATTACCCGAGGGAAACCCTGCTCTCCGGAGAGCTTCTCGTGAAGCAGGCGGGGCATTACATGGATGGCGCAAAACGGCTTGAAATAGCCCGGAGAATCGTTACCGGTTCCATAGAGAACATGAGGAAGACGATAGCCGAGTACAAGATAGAAGGCAAGGCCGACGCCCTGAAGGACCTTGCCCAGGCTGTAGAAGGTACGCCAGACATAACAAGCCTGATGAACGTGGAGGCGAGGTCCAGAATAGAGTATTACGATTGTTTCGATAGCATTCTCAAAGGAGATCTGAGGTATGAGAAGCGCACGCGCCAGCCCCCTGAGAACGAGATAAACGCCATGATAAGCTTCGGCAATTCCCTCCTCTACAGCACAGTACTGTCGGAGCTTTACAATACTCAGCTCAACCCGACGATTTCCTACCTGCATGAGCCCGGCGAGCGCCGCTTTTCCCTGTGTCTGGACCTGGCGGAACTGTTCAAACCTTTGATAGTGGACCGCCTGATATTTTTCCTGGTCAATAAGAGGATAATCCAAGTCAGCGACTTCAGCAAGGCGCTTGAAGGAGTCACCTTTACGGAGAACGGGAAGCGTACCTTCCTCAAATACTATGAGGAGAAACTCCAGACTACGATAAAGCATAGAGGTCTTAGAAGAAATGTATCGTATCAGCGTCTTATTCGACTGGAGGCATACAAACTGGTAAAGCATCTGATAGGTGCCAAGCCATATGCGCCGTTCGTGATGTGGTGGTAATGTACTTCATAATTGCCTATGATGTCTCGGTTGAAAGGGTGAACAAGGTAAAAAGTTATCTCAGAACTCAGCTGACATGGGTCCAGAATTCGCTTTTTGAGGGAGAATTAAGCGAATCCAGACAGATGGAAGTATTCAATACTCTGAAGAGGCTCATCGACCCCTCATCTGATACGATAACGATTTATGCTCTCCCGACTAAGAATAGCTTAGAACGAACCGATATGGGTATCAAGAAGGGCGATTCAGAAGAAAGGGTGATATAATGTCGCGAATGACCGGGCAAGATTACATTATTGGGAATTCGCGACCGAAATTTGGTAATTTAATAGAGTCTTCCGACGATAGAACAGGTAAAAAATAGCCTCTCGAAATAAGACTATTGTAGGATTGAAACCCGTCCTCTTGCCTACGAGGAAGCTGACAGTGTCCCCGCTCGAAATAAGACTATTGTAGGATTGAAACTTGATTCATTTGCGCACATGTGTTAGCAAACATGAGCTCGAAATAAGACTATTGTAGGATTGAAACATGCATTCCAGGCATCCCCGGAAAAATAGCGAAAGTCTCGAAATAAGACTATTGTAGGATTGAAACTGAATGGCGCCGCTTTCCGAGACCGAGCATTTTTCTCCTCGAAATAAGACTATTGTAGGATTGAAACGTATCTGCTCACCGGCTCGAGTGGCGATTCGACCTTCCTCGAAATAAGACTATTGTAGGATTGAAACCAAGAGCGGCACATACTACACGCTCGACGGCGAGCCTCGAAATAAGACTATTGTAGGATTGAAACTCTGAAGCAGATATCCGAGAACACCTCGCGGGTGTTCCTCGAAATAAGACTATTGTAGGATTGAAACCTGCACACGCTGCGGGGGCCTTCTGCGGCCCGAGGACCTCGAAATAAGACTATTGTAGGATTGAAACCCAGCTTCACCGTGCAGGAAGTCGGCATATTCAACAACTCGAAATAAGACTATTGTAGGATTGAAACGTTATCGCCATAGTCCTCGGTGTAGGTGCGCGCGTTGCTCGAAATAAGACTATTGTAGGATTGAAACGCTGCTGGGCGAGGAACGCTATCTTGAGCTGGCACTCTCGAAATAAGACTATTGTAGGATTGAAACGCCCGTGACGGCCATCAGCCCCACCTCCGCTGAGGCACCTCGAAATAAGACTATTGTAGGATTGAAACAGAAATACTTGGACGCTAATGCTGCCGCAAAAACTTCTCGAAATAAGACTATTGTAGGATTGAAACACTCTTCATGAAGACCGGGCGGTATCGCACCCCGGAGCCTCGAAATAAGACTATTGTAGGATTGAAACCATAAAGTCCCTGGAGATTTCGTTCGCAGTATCGTTCCTCGAAATAAGACTATTGTAGGATTGAAACTCGCCTGGAACGGCAGACAGGAGTTGCAGGAAACAAAATAAAAAAGGTGGGTTGGTTGGAATAAGGCCATCGTGGGATTGAAACGAACGTGCTTCTCGCACCCCGCGTATGGCTGCTGAAAGTACAGTCACTACTTTATAATCAGGAAACCATAAATCCCCCATGCCCTCCAAGGACGCCGCGCTGATTGACGCCATGCTCTCGGAGTTCGTCCGCTCCCTTGTTGGAAAATTCCCGGAAAAAATCGACTTCATCCTGCTTTTCGGGAGCGCCGCCCGCGGCGAGTTCCGGGCGGGGACGAGCGACGTGGATTTGATTATACAAGTCAAGGAGGAGCAGGACAGGGATGCGGTTTCCGCGCATGCGGAAAAAATCCTGTGGAGCCTCGACAGGAAGCACGGCACCCGCCTGCGGGAAGTGTGCTCAACGAAAAAGGGGGACGCCTTCGGCATTCTCGAAAAAAAGGCGAGCCTCTACAGGCCTTTCGCGGTCACGGGCCCGGATGACATCGACTGGGAGAACGGAAAAATATCGATGAAGAGCCTGGGTGCGTTCGCATTTGTGGCCCCGGTGTCGCAGTTCGCGAAGAAAGTCCGCAGGGAGGGGAAGATACTGCACGGGCGGGACGTCCTCAAGACGATGAAGGTCCGGGAATCATTCGCGGACAACGTGAAATCGCTCATCGTTCCATATGCGCTTTCCCTTTTCGCATGTCTGATAGCGGTCCCCTTTCCCGACAGGGCGCTGCGGTATTCAGTCAAGGCCGTTCTTTATGGGATAGACAACCAGCTCGCGCTCGCGGGTGGGGACTACGCCCGCAAGACGCACCTGAACCTGATGATACTCCGCTCGGAGCTCGGGGAGCTATACAGCATCCGGCTCGCACGGGAAGCGCTGCTCGCGAAAAGGGACTTCGACGCTGTGAAAAAAGACTGGTCTTACATCGACAAGCTCGCGTTCTGCGCCCAGGCTCCGGCCTATATATCCTACAATAACCTGATGAGCCTTCTGCACCATATTAAATGAAATCCGCGGAAATAAGATGCCATGGTGGAACCGAAGCATCGGGAACGCAGATTCGATGAGCCCTCCGAGGTCGGGGGGCGGCCAGGCGGAAAACTGCTCGCCGTCCCGGCGCGCACGAACATAGACGAGGCGACGAAGCGAGCCGACATGTCCCTCAGGATGATGGAGATGTACTCCCGCATGCTCCAGCAGGGCCTCGGGAACGTCCAGCCCGACGCAGGCGAGACGCTCCGGAAATTCACTCTCCGGATGATGGACCCGGAAGCCGCCTTCAGGCGGGCCGGCGAGGCTCCGGTTCCCCGCAGTTTCAGGAGTGTCGCCGAGGCGCGACGGAGCCTTGCCGAGGATGCGAGGGAGGCGAAGATAACCCCGCCCTCCGTGTCGCCGTCGGAGACGCAGGGCGAAGTGGACCGGGAGACGGCCCGCATCCTGGGGTGGTTCGACCCGGACTACCTCGGTGAAAGCATCGCAGGGAGGGCCGCGAGGCATCCGCCCGTCGTTACCGCGGAGACGAACGCCTTCTTCGACTCGGATGACGCCCTAAGCTCAAGGCGCGGCCCCATGGACGCGTATCAGGGGAGCGGCGGAAGATACAGGAGCGGTACAAACCATATAACCATACGCGAAGGGGGGCACCGCAGTCCTGCCCTGATGTCACACGAACTCCTGCACTACCTCTCGTATATAGGCGGAGGCCACGAGATGCGCTGGAGGGGCGACGGGGGAACCCCGGTGATGCCAGGCTACATAAGCTGGCTCCATGAGGGGCTCACCGAACTGCATGCCCAGCAGCTTGTCCGCGAGCATGGGGAACGGCCCCGGGGGGTCGGCTATCCCTACGAGACAGCCACGTCTTTCTACCTCCAGAAGCTTGTCGGCCGCGATGTTTTGCGGCAGGCCTATCTGAGCGGCGATTTCACCGATGTCAGGCGCATCCTCGATGGGCGCCTGGGGGCGGGCACCTTCGAGCGGCTCGCATCTGCGAGGAACGGCCTTGATGCGCTCACAATCATCACCGGCAGGATGGGTTCTGCCGGCATAGATTTCACGAGATGGGAACGGGATCCGGTCATCGCTTCGGCATTCGTCGGCATTGCGAGGCAAGATGAGCGTGGCGGGCCATAACGGCATCCGTCGTAATCAATGATTTAAACCTATGCAGGGTAAATATAATTCGGGCTGCCGGAAACGCGATGCCGGAAACCCAACTAGGTGGGAGCTACGCACGTCGATTTCAGGTTTTCCGAGGACAGCATACGCAAAGGGTCCAAGACTTTCTACTTCGCGTCGCGGTTCATGTCGAGGGAGCGGCGCAACTCGTTCTACGCGATTTACGCATTCTGCAGGCACACCGACAACCTCGTGGACGACAACGAGGGCAACCCGAAGCTCCAGCGCATGCTCATTTCCGACTGGAAGAGGCGCTTTCTCGCCGACTACCGCAGGGGGTATTCCACCGACCCAATCCTCAACCCATTCATCCACATCATGAAGAAGCACTCCATCCCCCTGCATTACCCGCTCGACCTCATCAAGGGCGTGTCGATGGACATCGACAAAAAGGACTACGGCACTTTTTCCGAGCTTCGGACCTACTGCTACCGCGTGGCCTCCGTGGTCGGCATCATGCTGATGCATGTCATAGGCATTGAAAACATGAAGAAGGCACGGAAATACGCCGCGAAGCTCGGTATCGCGATGCAGCTCACGAACATCCTGCGCGATGTGGGCGAGGATGCGCGAATGGGCCGGGTGTACTTCCCCCGCGACGAGCTCGCCCGCTTCGGCCTCGTCATCGGGGACGTCCTCTCGCTGAAAAAGACCGCCGGGATGATAAAGTTCCTTAAATTCCAGGTTGCCCGCGCCCGGCGTTACTACAAGGAAGCGGTGCAGGGCATCGCCATGATACACAAGGAGGTCAGGATAGTAATCGCGCTCGCGTTCACGCTTTACCGCGAGATACTGAGCGTAATCGAGGAGAACGAATACGAGGTTTTCGGCAAGCGTGCGTACGTGAATACTTTCAGGAAGCTGATGCTCTACCTGCGCCTCGTCCTTTTCGGCTACCCCCAGCCCCAGCCCGGGTGAGCGGTGGATGGCGCTCGAATTCCTGCGGTTTTTCGTCGAATCCCGCCTTGAGGACCGGATGGACGAAAAGAAGCTGGAAGCGCTCCGCGAAAAAAGGCTGGCCCGCATCATCGATTCCGCCTCCCGCACAAAACACTACGAGCCGCTTGTCGCCTCCCGGAAAATCTCCCTCGCATCGCTCGATTCGCTTCCTCTCCTTTCAAAGGATGAGCTCCGCCGCGATTCGGCCTCGTTCCTGGCGCGCGGCACCGACAGGAAAAGACTCATACCGGTATCCACCTCTGGTTCCAGCGGGACCCCCATGACAGTCTACCTCTCAGGGGAAGACGCCCAAAAAATGCATGCATCCATCCTCTCGACGGTCAATTCTCTCGGCTACGGCCCCTTCGACGTCATGGCGCACATCCGCTCCCATCAGGGAGGCCGGACCCCAAAACTCACCGGCGGCCTTTTCAGGAAGCTCATCCTCCACACTTCCGCGCGGGAGTCAGATAACCTCGAAGCGATGTGCAGGCATGGCGCTTCGGTGCTTTCCGGATACCCGTCCACGATGGCAATCATGGCGGGGCGTAATCTCCAAAATCCCCGGAAACTCAAGGCCGCTTTCAGCGGCGGGGAGATGCTGGTTCAGGAAGCGCGCAAAGCAATCTCGGAATCGTTCTCCTGCCCCGTCTATGACCTTTACGCATGCTGGGAGCTGGGCCTCATCGCCTCCGAATGCAGGGAAGGCAGGATGCACGTCCACTCCCGGATGTATGAAGTCGAGATACTGGACGGGAAGGGAAGGCCGAAGAAGTCCGGCGTCGGCGAAGTCATCGTGACATCCCTCCTCAACTCCTCCATGCCGCTTCTCCGCTATCGCATCGGCGACCGTGCCGAATGGGGGAAGCCGTGCCCATGCGGAAGGAGCACCCCCGTCCTCGCCTCCCTGCACGGTCGCCTCGACGACATGCTGACTCTTCCAAGCGGGAAAAGGATCCCGGCATGGTCCACGAACGTGAGCAGGCTTTTTTCGGTGCTTCACTCGGTCTGGGAATACCAGGCGGTTCAGGAAAGGGAAGGCCTAATCGTTTTTCGCTATGTCCCCCGGGCCGGGGAGCTTTCATCCAACGAAAAAGAAGAAATCTCCCAAAAAATCAGGGAAGGATTCATGGGGGAGGAAGTTTCAGTGGAGTTCGAGGCCGTTCCATCCATAAAAAGGACAAGCGGCAAGCTCAGGCGCTTCGTCTCGAAACTAAATTCCCGGAAACCGGTCTATTAGACAAATGCCGTAATCCTTGGCGACAATCGCAGGGGTTAAAAATCCGTTTTACAACAGGAAAAACCATGCGAATTGTCCTCAAGCTAGGCAGCTCCCTGCTCAACGGGGGGACCGGGCTTAACACGATATACATCGACCAGCTCGCGAGCCAGATTCTCGGCATGAAGGAGCACCAGTTCGCGATAGTGACGTCAGGGGCGATTTCGACCGGGATGCGGAAACTGGGGATGAGCCAGAAGCCGAAGGATGTCGCCACGCTGCAGGCCCTCGCGGCAGTCGGGCAGAGCGACCTGATGCACGCGTACGAGAACGCCTTCGAGGACAGGAAGCTCGTCGCGCAGGTCCTGCTCACCAACCACGACTTCGCCGAGAGGATGAAATACCTGAACATCAGGAACACCCTAAACACGCTCATGTCGAAGGGCGTCGTCCCTGTCATCAACGAGAACGACACGGTGACCGTGCTCGACATAAAGAAGTCTGCATTCGGGGACAACGACTCCCTCGCGGCCCACGTCGCGGTCGCAATCGACGCCGACCTCCTGATAATATTCACGAACGTGGGCGGGCTCTACGACAGGAACCCCCGGGACAAGGGCGCGAAGCTCATCCGGAAGGTTGATGCCGTTACCGAAAAGGAGCTCGGGATGTGCGAGGGGACGAGCGACCTCGGCCGGGGCGGGATGCTCTCGAAGATACGCGCCGCGAAGGTCGCGACCGAGGCGGACGTGCGTGTCGTCGTGTGCAGCGGGACCGAGAAAGAGGCCCTGAAGAAGGCCGTCGCCGGGCAGTCCGGGACCGAGTTCCTGCCTGCCAAGTCCCCCTCCTTATCGGAAAGAAAGCACTGGCTGGCCTTCGCCTCCGAGCCGAAAGGGCGCATCGTGATAAACGAGAATGCGATGCAGTGCGCGATAGGGAAGAGCTGCGGCATCTCCCCCTCCGACGTTCTGGAGGTTTCCGGCAACTTCGACAAGGGGGACGTCATCGAAATCGCGTGCAAAAAAGGGAAGGTCCTCTGCAAGGGCATAACTAACTATTTCTCCCACGAGCTGGAAAAGATAAAAGGCAAGGGCACTGAAGAGATATACGGCGCGCTCGGATTCGCGTATTCGGAAGTGGTATCGGGCGCGGACATGGCAGTGGCTGAATAAGGGCACCGGCTCCGGTTCCGGGTTTCCGGTTTTGTGCTTCGGGTGATGGCATGGAAATAGCATCTTACATGGAAGGAATCTTCGGGAAAGCGAGGGAAGCCGGCGCGAGGCTCGGCATGATGAGCGCGGCCGAAAAGAATGCCGTGCTTCTCAGGATGGCCGGTCTTCTCGAAAAGGAATCGGACGCGATTGTGAAAGCGAACGCGTTGGACGTGGAGGAGGCCAAAAAAGAGATGACTAAAAGCGAGATCGACCGCCTCATGCTGAGCAGGGAGCGGATAAAATCCATCGCGGACGACGTCCGCTCCGTCGCGGCGCTTCGCGACCCGGTCGGCGAATCGGAGGGATGGACGGTCCCGAGCGGCCTTTCAATCAGGCGCGTCAGGGTGCCATTCGGCGTCATCGGGGCCATTTACGAGAACAGGCCGAACGTCACCATAGACATCGCCTCATTATGCATCAAAAGCGGGAACGCGTGCGTCCTGCGCGGGAGCGCAAGCGCCCTCAACTCCAACCGCGCGCTCGTCAAAGCCATTACTCCCGCCCTTTCCGAATCCAGCCTTGATGGCGCCGTGCTTTTCGTGGACACGCCGGACCGCGCCGCGGTGGAAATAATGATGAAGGCGCGCGGGAAGCTCGATTTGCTCATCCCGCGCGGGGGCGCAGGCCTCATCCAGAGGACGGTCGAGCAGTCCCGCGTCCCGGTGATAGAGACCGGCACCGGCAACTGCCACGTTTTTGTGGATGAGAGCGCGGACCTTGGGATGGCGGAGAGGATTGTTCTCAACGCGAAAACGCAGCGCCCCAGCGTGTGCAACGCAGAAGAGAAACTGCTCGTCCACCGCGCGGCCGCCAAGGCATTCATTCCAAAAATCGTTAAGTCGCTCCGCGAGCGCGGGGTGGAGGTGCGCGGGGATAGCGAAACGCTTGCGCTCGTCCCTGACGCGAAGCCCGCAACCGAAGAAGACTGGCCGAAGGAATACCTGGACCTCGTCATAGCTATAAAGGTCGTCAGCGGGGTGGAAGAGGCGGTCGCCCACATTAACAAATACAACAGCAAGCACACCGAAGCCATAATAACCTCCGACTACGCGAACGCGGAGCGCTTCACCCGCGGCGTGGACGCCGCGGCCGTGATGGTCAACGCGTCCACCCGCTTCACCGACGGCGGGCAGTTCGGCTTTGGGGCAGAAGTCGGAATCTCCACCCAAAAACTGCACGCGAGGGGGCCTATGGGCCTTCGCGAGCTTACGACCTACAAGTACGTGGTGCAGGGGAGCGGCCAGACACGGAGCTGACCGGCAGCATCCGAACGTGATAAAAGAATCACCGTCCAATCACTGCCATGGCCGACCGCCTGCGCATCGTCGCCGAGCTCGCCGACATGAAGATACTGCAGTGGAAGGACAGGGAAACCCTGCTTTCCGTCCAGCGCGGGCGCCTTGAGAAAACCATTTCAGCCGCACTCGGTACCGCCCACTACTCCAAAAAACTCGCCGGACTGCGCGCCCCGGAACTCGCTCAGGACCTTTCCGCGGCGCCCTTCACCTCGAAGGATGACGTCTTCGGGAAGGCCGGCGACTTCCTCTCGGCAGGAGTTCCGCCCCAAAAACTCATCGGCGTGAAGACGAGCGGCATGGGCGGCGTTCCGCTGGCCCTCTACCGCGACAGGGCCTTCGACGATTACTGCATCGCTCGCGGCATATTCCTCGAAACCGAGTGGGGCGCATCCCCCTTCGACCTCCAGGCCCACCTTTTCGCAAAGGCGGGGCCGGAAAAAGGCTTCCCCTACCCGAAAATCCGCCTGTCTATATTCGCCCCGGAAGAGCGCAACCTCGGAACAATCCGGAAGCGCGGCGTCCGCATAGTAAGCGGGCACACGAACACGATAGCCATCATGGCCGGCATTAATGATGGCCACAGGCTGAAATCGGTTTTCGCGACGGCCGAAACCCTCAAGCCCGCATCGAGGAGGCTCATAGAGGCCTCCTTCGGATGCCGCGTGTTCGACCACTACGGGGCGACCGAGTTCCACTCCATCGCGTGGGAGTGCCCGGAGGAGGGGCGCCTGCATGCCAACATCGACTCATGCGCAATCGAGATAGTGGGGAGGAACGGCAGGCCGAAGCGGGGCGGAACCGGCGAGGTGGTCGTAACGTCCCTCAAGAACCTCTCCATGCCGCTCGTCCGCTACCGCCTCGGCGACCTCGCATCCTGGGGAAGGGACTGCCCCTGCGGGCGGTCTCTCCCCGTCCTGAAAAAGGTGTCGGGCAGGACGTCTGAGACAATACTACTCCCGAGCGGGAGGCGCAGGACCATGGAGGCGCTCGGCGCGCTCCATGAGCTGTCCGGCATCAGGGCGTTCCAGCTGATACAGGAGCGGACCGGCCTCCTCGTCTTCAGGTTCGTGCGCGCGCCGGGTTTCAGGGAGAGCCTTAAGGCGGAAGTCAGGGGAATCCTGAAAAAAGGCTGCCTCGGGGAGCCGGTCGCGGTCGAATTCGAGGAAACGGACAGGCTGAAGCGGCACCGCTCGGGCAAGATACCGGATTTCATATCCAGAATCGGGTGACGCCGGGCGTTTCGAACCGTTTATTTACCCTTCCTGACCGATTGTTTCCGGTGGTATCAATGCGGATAGCCGTAATCGGGATAGGCCGCCTGGGAACCGTTTTCGCGAAGGCGCTCTCGCGCGGGCACGAACTGATTCTCATCGACAGGGACTTCGAGCGGGCGAAAGCCGTCGCATCGGACATCGGCGCCCAGCCGGTCCGGGACCTCGCCGCGGCGAAAGACTGCCAGATGGCCGTCATTGCGGTGAAGCCGGCCCACGTGGAGGAGGTCGTGAGGCAGCTGAAGGACGCGCCGCTCATCGTATCATGCGCGGCCGGGGTGCCGCTGAAAAAGCTGGAGGCGTGGGGAGCCGGGTGCGTCATCCGCATGATGCCGAACATCTGCGCGGAAGTGGAGGAGGCGGTAATCGCCTACGCCCTCCATCCTGAGGCGGAGCGGAAGGAGAAGCTGTTCCTAACGGCGTTCGCCCCCCTCGGCCTGTGCATCAAGACCGACGAGACGCACCTCGACCCGATCACGGCGGCCTCCGGCTCGGGGCCCGCATTCATCGCCTTCTTCGCGCAGGCCATGATAGAGGAGGCCGTCGCGAACGGCCTCCACCCTGAAACCGCGGAAAAGGCCGTCGCGCAGACCCTGGTCGGGACCGGAAAGCTCATGCTCTCGGGATGGAGCGCGGGAAAAATCCGCGAAACGGTCGCGAGCCCCGGGGGAACCACGGAAGAGGGCCTGAAGATGCTCGAGCGCAAGGAGGCTAACAAGGCGATACACGAGGCCATCCGTTTCGCGACCGCGAAGGCGCGGGAGCTCGGAAAATAGTTATTAATGCGCGTCAGCATATCCTTTCCGTGGAGATAATCATTCGCGACTACAGGCCGGAAGACGCCGGGCAGGTCATCGAAGTGTACCGCGACTCCGTGCAGAGCATGAGGGAAAGCGCCGGGGGCCTGCACCCCGATTCAAGCGTCGAGCGGCTTCTCTCGCGGAGGGATGAAGCGATACTGGCCTCTCACACCGAAGGCGGCGTCCTCCTCGTCGCGGAACTGGACAGCACGGGAAGGCTCGCCGGCATGGGGGCGGTGGCGACGCCCCTTTCCTCGCTCATCGGCTCGGCATACAGCCGCAGCTTCTACGTCCGGAGGGAATTCCAGCGCGGAAAGGGCGGCCTTCCCGTCGGCTCCATGCTCAGGGAAGCAGCAATCGCGCGGGCGAAGAAGATGGGCTTCCGCAAGATTTACGGCTACTCGACGCCTGAAGCAATCCCCTTCCACAAGAAGTTCGGGGCCGTCTTCTATCCGGAGCACGACCTGCCCTACCTCGATTCGAGCGCCACCCTGCACTACTACGAAATAGAGCTGAAGAAAAGCCCGCTCAACGGCATCAGGGTGGAGCCGCTCCTGTTCAGGCTTTCGGCGAAGCTCGAGCCGCTCATCAAGGGTGACCGTTATGGATGACCAGTACGCGCTTTTCGGCTCCGGAGAGATGCCGCACAGGCGGCCGCTCATAATTAACGTCGCGCTGACCGGCAACCTGTCGATGAAATCGTCGAATCCGAACGTGCCGATAACGCCGGACGAAATTGCCGAGGATATAAGTAAGTGCCGGGCTCTTGGGGCGTCGTTCTTCCACATCCACGCCCGAGAAGCGGACGGGACGCCCTCATGCAGGAAGGGGCTTTTCGAGGAAATCCTGTCAAAAGCCCGCAAAAAGTGCCCCGACGCCATCCTCTGCGCCACGACGAGCGGCCGCGTCTTCAAGACATTCGAGCAGCGCTCCGCCGTCCTTGACGTCGAAGGCGGCGCGAAGCCGGACTTCGCCTCGCTCACCCTCGGCTCCATGAACTTCCCCGGGGCGGCGAGCCTCAACCCGCCCGAGATGATAGAGCGCCTTGCCGGAAAGATGAAGGAGAACTCCATCCGCCCGGAGCTCGAAGTGTTCGAAACGGGCATGATAAACTTCGGGGCCTATCTCGCGAAGAAGGGCCATTTCAGCCCCCCGTTCTACTTCAATCTTTTCTTCGGCCTCCTCGGGACGATGCCGGGCAGGATGGTCGACATAGTCCACCAGGTGCAGTCCCTCCCCGCCGGCTCGGTGTGGGGCGCGGCAGGGGGAGGGCGGTTCCAGCTTCCCGTGAACCTCTCCTCGATGCTCATGGGCGGGCACGTCCGCGTCGGCCTCGAGGACAATCTTTTCTACGACCACGGGAAGTCGGTGCCGGCGACCAACCCCATGCTCGTCGAAAGGGTGGCCCGCATGGCAAAAGAGCTCGGCCGCCCCGTAGCGACGCCCGGGGAAGCCAGGAAGATTCTGGGCTTGATGGCATGAATACCGATGTCAGGGCATTCATCGCCATCCTCCCCCTGCTTTTGCGGATGAAGCGCCACCAGTGGAAAGGCAGGGAAGCGCTGGAGAAAATGCAGGAGGAGAAGCTCGCCTCCCTGCTCCGCCATGCGTCGGAAAACGTCCCCCACTACAGGAAGTCGCTCCGGGGGCTCAGGTTCCGCGGCCTGGACTCCCTTCCCTCCCTCCCCTTAGTATCGAGGGAGGATTTGCGCGATACGCGTTCGTTCGTCAGCGCCAGGCACCAAAAACTCCATAATCTCGCGACATCAGGTTCGAGCGGCAACCCCATAAGCGCCTGCTACGACATGGAAGAGCTCTGGTACAAGCAGGCCCTCAGGTATTTCATGTACGGCGAAGCGGGCCTCGGCCTGTTCGAGGAGCGCGTGTGGCTCACATACCGCGACTACGGCCAGCCGTCCATGCTCCAGGCGCTCGGCATCTACCGCTCGCGCTACCTCTCGTTCCTCGACCATGAGGCAAAAAACCTCGCCAGGCTCAAGGCAATCCGCCCGACCGCCCTGCTCTCCTACCCTTCCCTTCTCATCCCTCTCGCCCGCGAGAACATCGAAGGCGGGCACGGTTTCGGCGTGAGGCTCGCATTCTCGTCCGCCGAGCTCCTTACGGACTGGGCCCGTAAGCTGATAACGGAATCTTTCGGATGCAGCCTGAGGAACAGGTACGGAGCGGTGGAGACCGGCTCGCTGGCATGGGAGTGCGAAAAGGGAAGCCTGCACGCCTATTCCGACTCCCTCATCATGGAAATCGTGGACGAAAACGGCGAGCCGGTAAAAGAAGGCAAATCCGGCGAAATCGTGGTCACCCCCTTATGGCGCCGCTCGATGCCTCTGATACGCTACCGCATGGGCGACCGCGCGGCCTTCGGGCCGCCCTGCCCCTGCGGAAGGGGGCTCAGGACGCTCAAGGGCCTTAAAGGCCGGAGCAACGACCCCATCGTCCTTCCGAGCGGCAGGGAATTCTGGGGCACGATGCTCGACATCACCCTCCGGGGGTTCAGGGACATACTCTCCTTCCAGGGCGTCCAGGAGGAGCCGGGCCGCCTCAGGCTATCCATCGTGAGGCGCGAATCCGCCCCGGGGCCGGATGCAGAGGACATACGCCGGGCGATAAATGCCGCCTTCCCCGAGCCCCTCGAAATAGAAGTCGAGTTCGTGGACGGGCTGGAGCGCAGGGGCGACGGAAAAATCTGCGATTTCGTGTCGAAAATCAAAAGATGATTACTGGGGCATCCCCTCCATCTCCCCGATTTTCGTCGCGTTCACGATGCGGCATTCGTTCGCGTGCTCCCAGGCCCAGACGAAAGTGCTGCACTCATAAGACATGACATACCTTCCCGGAGGATAATCCTTCCCTCCGGAGTCGAAAATCTCGCAGTCGCTGTAGGGCGTGTCCCTCCAGCATACCCACTCGAGCTGGTATATGCCCCCCTTCTCCTGGTAGGATATGTAGCCCGTCGTCGTGCCGCTTGCCGGGGCGAAATCGAAATGCGCTATCAGGTCCACGAAAACCATCGCGAACATGCACCCGAAGAAAAGAACGAACATCCCGATTCCCATGTAAGGCCCTATCTTGTCCATGTCCATGCAATCACTCCCGCATCCTGAACTTGAGCAGGGCGGCTATCTTCCCCATCCCCCTGAGCTTTGCCCCGGCGTCGCCTTCCGATGAGAATATCACTATCTCGGCCTTGCCCCGGTCCGCCTGCTCCACCGCTCCCTCTGCATTTTTGTCCGAGCGCAGGTACTCGTCCAGGACCAGCAGCGTCTTGACGGCGAACCCGTCGAGCGCCTTCTTCACTTCAGCAAGGCCGTAGACCGCCCGTCCGGAATCCCTGTTCACCTCTACCATCAGCTCGTCCACGAGCTTCATCTCCTTCTCGAAGCGCTCCTCGCCCATGATTTTCTCTATGACGCCCCTGTTGAACAGCTCGTTCACGCCGCTTCTTTCCGCGTAGCTCACGCTCTCGAACACGACTCTTTTGAGGAGGTCGGGCTTGCGCTTCTCCATGAATTTCCTGAGGTTGTCCTTCGCGAACCCGGGCCCGGCGACGATGTATTTTTCAGGATGGCGCTCTATCTCAGCGGCGATGTTCCCGAAATACTCCCTCTCGGACTTCTCGTAATCGTCGCCTTTTTTGCTCCCGGAGCTGTAGAATTCCGCCCCATATTCCACCCCGAAAACGCGGAGCATCGCGGTCAGGGCCTTCTCCTCGTCCATGACGATTATCCGTATCCTCGGCTTTTTCGACTCCTTGACGGCCTGCTCCAGCCTCGCCACCTCGTGATTCTTCCAGCTCTTCACTATTTTCAGCCGGTCGCCCGGCCCCACCTCGATTGTGTGGTATTTTCCGAGCTGTATGTATTCCTCCGGCTCGCCCCACACTATCGGCCCGAGGATGCGCAGGCGGTTCGAGTTTTTTGCGAACTCCACCCGCTCGGTTTTCACCCTTATCGTGACGGACTTCTTCTCCTCCCTCGTCCCGACCTTGTAGGTCCTGAGGCTGTGCGACTCAACCTCGTCGCCCGGGGCTATGACCTTGTCCAGGTGCCACATGTCGTCGAGCGTATCGACCTGGAGCTTCATCTCCCCGGTCTTGCGCTCGAAATGGACGATTCTCATCGGAGATAGGTCTCGCTATGAATATTTAATCAGATACCGCCATCAATCCTTTCCGTGCCGGTCAAGGTAAATCTCGATGCCAAGAGCCCGAAGCCCCAGCCCGAAAACATGTGCCTGGGCTGCCCGACGCTCTGCTGCAAGAACCACATAGTCGATGTCACGACATATGACATATTCCGGCTCGCGGCGGAGAAGGGCAAGGACATGGCCGGCTTCGTGGAGTGGATTTACGCCTCCCGCGAGGACGCCTTCGGCTTCCGCTGCGAGGGCGTCATGGTGAAGCTGGTGATGAAATTCGAGAAGGGCTCCTGCGTCTTCCTGGACGAGGGCAGGGCTCTCAGCTGCACTGTAGAGGAATCGAAGCCGTCGGTCTGTCTGAAATACCCGTTCTCGGCCGAACGGGGGCAGTCCGTCATGCGCCCGGAGGCACTCTGCCCGCTTCCCAACAGGATGAGGGCGGATGCCGTGAAGATGTCGCCCAAGGTCCTTGAGGAATGCGACTGGGAGCTCGAGCGTTTCGGGGAGATGGTCGAGGACTGGAACCTCATTTCCGACGGCTCGGAAAACCTCGAGAATTTCGTGATGTTCGCGGCAAACGAGATGGCCCTCGAGAGCAACCCTGTCGGCAGGGCTTTCAGGAAGGCGAAGAGGGCCCTCCTGCGGTCTCTTTTCAGGCCCTACCGCAGATAGACCGTTGGCGGGCGCCCGGGGTTACCTCCGGGTTCGCCCCGGCTTTATATTCTTTTTCCGACACCAACACTAACATGCCATCCTCCAAAATGTTCCCCCACCAGCCTCCGCGCTCCCACAGGCGGGGGCGTGATTTTGAGAAGGTTCACACAGACGAGATGCGCGCGTCCCGCATGGCAGCCCTGTCAGGTAAGATCTCGAGCGGCGGAATGAGCGACGTATATGCGGGAATAGACTCAGAGAGCGGCAAAAGGATAGCCCTGAAATTGGCCGCACCCAACAACATTCCGCTTGAGCTTGCGAACAGGTATATCGGGCGCGAGTCGGCCGCCCTTCAGAAGCTCCGCCACCCGAACATAGTATCCTATCTGGGAAGCGGGCAGGCAGGGGGGAGGAACTACCTGCTCCTCGAGTTCGTGGACGGGGAAAGCATTGACGACAGGCTAAGTAAAGGCCCGTTCACATGGCCGGAGGCTAAGCGCGTGCTCAACGGTTTGTGCGATGCGCTCTCAGCGGCCCATGCCAGCGGGGTCGTGCATGCCGACCTCACTGCGAGCAATGTCGCCCTTGCTCGGTCCAATTCGGGTGGCCTGAGACCGGTGCTCCTCGATTTCGGCTTCGTCAAGTTCCTCGATAACAATCTGAACCATGACAGGACCCCGAACAGGGATACGGTGCTCGGGACTTACAGCTACCTGGCCCCCGAGCAGGCCTTCTCATTTGTCGCCCCGGATTTCGACCACCGCGCAGACATATACTCCTTCGGGGTCCTCGCCTACAGGATACTCAGCGGCCGCTACCCTTTCAAAGCGCCGACACCCTACACCCTTCTCATGAAACATCTGGAAGAGCCTCCCATCCCCCTGACAGGAATCCCCGGCCTCCCTTCCGAGGCAAATACTATTGTCCTGAAGGCACTCGCCAAACGGCCGGATGAGCGGCACCAGAGCGCGGAAGAACTGAAGGCGGAGCTGGAAAAGGCACCGGATTCCTGAGCGCATTCTCTTCACTTTAAAAGCATAAACTCCCATAACCAAAAACATGAGGGGGAGGAAACTCGTTGCTGGAATGCTTGCCGCCTGTGCCATAAACTCAGCAGGGTGCGACATATTCCCGAATAAAGCGCCCATGGCTTCATCGCCATTAGTCGGCGAATATCAATGCTACTTTGAGCCCAAATCGACCGGCGGCAAATCTATCTCGCCCGCCCGCATCCCGTCGAACAAGCTCAAAATCGCGGAAGTGAACGGCTCGCTCATGCTTTCAGGGACCGACGACTCGGACATGGTCAGGATACAGCCTGAGGGCAACCGCTTCACTTACACTATCGACTTTCCCGGCGGTTCGCATGTCGATGGTTCAGGGGTGCTTGAAAACGGCACCCTGAGGGTGAAGACGACGCGCACAAGCCAGAGCAGGACATTCGCCATGGAATACGTCTGCGGGGACCAGCCCGTTCAGCCATCCCCAGTTCCGCCGCCCCAAATCACCGGAACGCGCAGGGGAGTCTTCATCCGCCCCTGCGAAAGCCAGTTTTACCAGTCTTTCGGGGATTTCGGCAAGCAGGCAGTGACCGTCTCCGGCGGCACCCTTCGGTCAGCCTGCAATGACATGGCCGAAAGCGGCGTCACGGACATCTTCGTAGCCTTCAAGGCCGACCACGAAGGGAAAGGCTGCGGGAATCAGGGCGACCTGCTCTTCGACAGCAAACACAACGGCAACGAGAACCAGCAGTTCTCCAAATCGCGGATAAACGGGTTCGACCCCATCCTCGAGCTGCTCGTCGCCTGCGATTCAGCTTTCCAGAAAGCGGGCAAGACGGTGAACCTGCATGCCTGGGTGCCTGTTTTCAAGGACCGGCATGCAGCCTCCATAAAAGGGATGAGGGCCATCGAGGACACGTGGTTTTTCCCGAAAGAATACCGGAGCGACATCTTCGCCGACCCGACCGATGCGGCGGTCGTGGAATACCAGCTTTCGGTAATCGCGGAAATCGTGAAATACGCCAGCAGGATTGACGGAATCAACCTCGATTATATCAGGTACGAAGAGCAGGCGGGGGCGAAATCCGGATACCGCTGGGATGTGAACGTTTCGGCAATAACGGATTTCGTTTCGAAAGTCCGCTCCCAGCACCCCGGCCTCATCCTGTCTGCGGATGTCTTCAACAACCCGGTTTCGAGGGTGCTCGAAATCGGCCAGGATGGCGTCGCCGGGCAGGTGGATATCCTCATCCCCATGGAATACAGCTATTTCGGTGCAGGCATGGGCGGAAGCGAGGCCGTCGGCAACCTGACGCTCGCGAACCGCTCGCTCACAATCGGCAGGATGCTGATGCCTGCCCTCCGCGGCTGGAACATTGGCGACCCCCGCTCGAAAGGACTTGGGGAGGATTTGAGGCTGGACATCCTCGCCGCGAAGGGCGCAGGCGCGGACGGTTATGCCCTCTTCACCTATGAGCAGCTGATAAAAGACACCAAGTCAAGCCTCGTCAACCTTAAGGCGAATACGGGCTACTGAGCCTGCAGAATCCCTTCGAGGCTCTCGTTGATGTTGAACCTGTCGGTGATTATTTTGCCATCCACCAGAACCTGTGGGACGAGCCTTTTTTCCGAGCTTAAATTGAACTGCTCAGCAAAATCCAGATAGGCCCACGTCCCGTTCTGTGTGCTGATGTCGAACCTCCTGAACTCGGCGCCCGGATAAGCCCCCTCTAGCCTGTCGATTTCAGGCATAATCGCCTGGCTCGCGACGCAGTAGGGCGAATAGAAGAAATTGACAATAAGCTTGCCCTCCCCGTTCCTAACCCCCGAAAAATCGAATTCCGGGATTTTCGGGAATTCTGTCTCTGTGTTCACCACATCGGAAGCATCGCGTGAAAAGGAGATGGAATTGGTGTCAAGGCCGGACATCTCATTCGATTCGTCAACACCACTCCCCCCAAAATTATTCGTTTCGTTCGGCTCGCTCGCTCCGCTCGTTTCGTTTTTGGTGTCGGACCCCAAAGGTTGCTGGCCTGAGCAGCCGAGAAGGAGGATGAATGCAAAAAATACCGTGAAAGCAGGCTTCATGCTATTTTTCCTCATCCGGGATTTATAACTATCAGTCAGTGCGTTACCCCATTTTTCTTTTTGTATTTTGTGGTTGGCCACAGCAGTTTCCCCTTCATTCCTAAATATCCCTGATGTAAACCCTTCACGGGGGATGATATGCGCAAGTCGGTTCTGGTTCTATTGGCAGTGCTATCGGTGAGCATGGCGGCCCTTCCTGAGCCTTGGGAGGACAACAGATGGGTCGCAGCGAATCCGAACATCTGGAGCTATGGGGTCGAAATATGGTGGAATCACCCCGGTCTCCACAAGACGCTCGATAGTCTCAGCCTGGAGCGCTCGGACGATTTCAGTGTTGAAGGGAATGCTTCAGACTTGCTTAAGCAGGCTGTAGACTATAAGAAAAAGGCAGACCAGGACCGGGGCCGGTGCTATACGACTATCCTAGCGAACATGGGCAGCTTCCCGACCCTTCCCACCCTGTTCTTCCTGAACGTATTCTCGGAAAGCGCCCCCTGCATGTCCTATAAAACGGACTGGACAGGGACCGTGGGCTCCGCCTCCTCTGCGCTCGAGTACTCGGACGAGACAGCCGGCGACGCTGTGATGGCCGCCAGGGTCGAATATGATGCGCTGTCATTCAGCGGCATTTGCGGAGGTAACTATACCGGCCCCGGAAGCGAGAAATGCCCGGAATTCATGGATGCATTCCACTCTCTGGACAACGGAATAACCGAAGGCAGATACGGAAAATACGCGCTTTTCAAGGCGTATCTGGGGAACTATTCAAAGGCGCTTATGCAATCGGAGCCGGACCTCTCGGCATTTCCAGTGATGGTTGCGCTCGTGTGGGGCGGAAGCGGCATAATACCAACATTCTCGGAGCTAAAGGATTCCGCCGAAGCATCTTTCGACAGAGCCGAATCCGAATATTCTTCGCGCATCGCAGATGCCGGCGCAAACAAAAAGCTCCTCGATGAAGCCATCCGCTCCCTGGACGGGGAGGACCTATACCTGATATCTGAAGCGCCTTCATCATCCGAAGTCCGGACCCCCGGCTCGGTGAAAGAACGCCTCGGGGTGCTGAAAAAGAAAGCAGGCGCGGCCGACCTTGCGTTTGCAGAAGCAAAATCCCTGCACGGCAGCACCATTGCGCAGGGCTACCTCGCCGCCTCGCTTTCAAGAGCGGCCGATGCGGCGGGCGGCTACGCCATTCTTGCCGGAGAGGCATCGGCGCTGCTCGATGATGCGGAGGATACAGTGGAAACGCAGCGCGGGGAGGCGGAGGACGAGTTGGCGGCCGCGGGGGAGGGTGGCTTCGGGACTTCTGACGTTTACCGCGACGCAGTCAGGGCGTTCGAGGACGGGGAGAGGGCTTCCACTCTGGGAAAGCGCTTTTTCTATTATTCGAAGGCGGCGGCACTTGCGCGCTCGGCCTCTGCGCAGCCTGGTCCGAAAGAGCGGCTCAGCCACGCCGCGGGCGTCGCCGGCCTGCAAGACCTAATCGGACGGGCGGAAAAAGACCAGATAAACGTCGTGTCCGAGAAGGAAATCCTCGGCATGATAAGCATCCTCGGCCCCTATGAAGCAGAAAAGGCGGTAAGCGAATCCTCGGCCTCCATAATCTCAAAGGCAAGGGCCAAATACGAGGATGCCCTCCTCAACTCCAGGAAGAGGGTAGCTGAGAAGCTTTCCCTTGCCGGCCCTGAAGCCGCGGACCTTCTAACCGACCTCGAACGCATGGAGGAGGGCCTTGTTGTCGAGGGGGAGCTGTCTTTCCCGGATGCGATAGGCTCCCTCAGACGGCTGGGTTCGGGTTATCTTTCCCTTGAGGAAACGGTAGATTCTTACATGAAGGAGATAGTCGGAAACGCGATGTCGGTTTCTTCCGACCCTTTGGTAGGAGATGTGGTCCTTGACCAGCCAGTCGAAATTGCCCTTGATGCCGTATTCACCAACCCCACAGCCTACAACGCCACCCACGTCGCGGCCGCCATACACATGGACCGACCTGCGGGATTCCTGTTTTCGGACATCACGCAGGGAAAGGAGGAAGTGGAAAGCGTACGTATTTCCGATGGCGGAAAAACCGTAGTCGTCGTTTTCTCGGAAGCTGGGCCTTTTGAAACCAAACGGGTGGTGTTCAGCCGGAAGGAGATACTTGCCCGCACAGTAGAAAAGGAGTCGGAAGCCATCGGCATAGGGAACGGCGAGGCGGTTGTAAAGGAAAAAATAATTTTCGAGCTCGACACCGCCGCTTCGCTCGCGGCCGTCCCGGGCGAGGCGACGATAGACGGCCTCCCCCCGGACCGGATTCTTGCGCCCGGGCGCCATACGATGCTTTCCGAGCGGCTCGTCCGCAACGCATATGAAGAAGAAATTTCGGATTTCAAGGCCTACCGCGTCGGAGTGAGCAGCAGGATGGAGTACGATGTCGCCATCACCCCTGAAATGGATCTGGACAGGGTCCAGCTGATTCTGGATTCGCTCAACGACTCCAACGTGCTGTCGTTCGAGGTGACGTCCCCGACCGGGGATGTTGTAAAAAACAAGAGCAGGATATCAGGAACGCAGTATTACGCGCAGGTTCACGGCCTGAAGGAAGGTCGGAAGGCGGTCGTGAGGGTGGCGTACGCGGTCGAGGACACCGAAAGCTTCGTGAAAGAGCGCATCGGCGTGCTCGATTCGTCGAACCTCACGGAAGGAGGAAAAGCGCTGCTCGAGGAGGCGAAGTCCCAGTCGGCCTCCGGGAATCATACGAATGCCCTCGAATTAATCGAGAGGGCGCTTGCGGCATCGAAACAGGAAGAAAAGGAACTCTCCAAGATGGGGCAGGAACATGCTTTGCTGGACGCGGCGGTGCGGGGTGAGCTCGCGGAAATCGAGTCTTCCCTGCCCTCCGCTTCGAACGGTTCCTTTACAGAGAAGCTGAAAGCCCGGAAGTCGGAGCTTGAGCGCGTCCTGTCAGAGGCCGCAGGTTTCAATCTCAGCGGCAAAATAGCGGCGCTTGACAAAGTAGACAAGAAATGGCTCGAGAAAGAGCTAACGGCGGCAAGGAAAGATGCCTATTCGGAATACAACGCCCTGAAGGAAAGGTTTTACCTGGCCGGCAACTCCTCCACTCCGGGCGAATTCCTCCTTTTCGAGGAAGCGCTCGGAAAGCTTGAATCGGGAAAGCGGCTGGAATACGCCTTGGATGCACTCTCGGCGCTGGACCTAGTCGCTTCCGTCGTTGAGCGCCAGGAGGAAAAAGCGGCAGAATCCCAGGAAAACATGAGGAAGGAATTCGAAAAGTCAAGCGGGGAAACTCTTGATGCTATCGACAGGTACATGAGACAGGCATCGGCCGCGAAAGGCACGGAATACAGCAGCCTTTTCACCGAGAGCGAAAAAAAAATCCATGCGAGCCTGGATGATGCGGAGGAAGCGATAGGCTCAGACCCCCGTATTTTCTGGGAAAAAATGAAGGAGCTGGAGGGCGCGAGGGAAAGGATGGAGCTGGTTCTTGCCAACCTTAAGTCCGAAGCCGAAGCGAAAATCGCATTCCTGGAGAATGACGATGCGCATAGAAAAGAGCTTGCCCCGAAGCTGGAGTCGCTCAGGCGCTCATTCTCCTCCGGGGATTATGTCAATGTCCTTCGCTCCGCAGGGGCTTTGATGAAAGAAACTGATTCTGTGGAGGAAGACGAAAGCGGACTGCTTGTCCTTGGCATTACAGGCCTTGCCCTTCTTGCAGGCGCTGGCTTTTACATCTACAAGCAACCCAAGCCGAAAAAGGAATTCAGGAAGCTTCCATCATGGGGCGACCTTGACCGGACCGGGAAAACGGAAAACAAGGAAAAGCCTGCGGGTTAGAGCCTACTTTTTCTTCTTCTGCGCCCCTTCAGTCGCCGAAGAAGCCGAGGTCCTCACAAAAAGCGCCGGCTCGTCGGACGAAAAACTGACCGTCGCCCGCCCGCCGTCCGCCTGCTGGACCCTCATGTTCCACACTTCGATGAAGCCCATCCTCACCCAGTCTCCTGTCTTCGAGCCGTCAAAGTTCATCCTCAAAATGAGCTGCTCGAGCGGGGTGAGCTGGGTGGGGGCGGAAACGCTCAGCCTCTCCCTGATGAACGAGAATTCCACCCCGTTCTGGTCGATGACCGCGGCGTCCATCCTGAAAATATCCATCATCGCCGGGCTCCCGGCCCTCATCGAGAAGACCTCTTGCCCCGCCGAGACTGTAACCGAAAACTGCCGCTCCGTCCTCTCTACCGACTGCGGCCTGAGGCTCTCGGTCATGCAGGACATGAACCCCTCATCGTTCCCGCGGCTCCTCTCCCGGCACGTAGTCGCAAGCCCCTCTATAAGGCACGCCTGGAGGCCGGTCTGCCTCTCCCTCGCGCACCTCTGGGCCGGGGTTTCAGGCTCCCGAAGCTGCGTCGGCGGGGCCGTGCTGCCCCCCGAAACCTGCTGCGTCGTGGTCGCGCATCCTGAAACCGCAATCATGCCGGCAAAAGCGAGCGCCCTCGCTTTGGAGTGAAAAGACATGAGAATAACGTGCCTAAAACTATTTAAAACACTTTCTTCCGTTCAACAACACAAATATCCGGCTCATATAGGTCTGCGGTACCTCGAAATATGGCCGACCAGGTCGGCGGCCGTCTTGAGGGACATGAAAAGCAGGAGCACGACGAATTTTGAAAGCCACCCTAATAGTGAGTCCCCGGCCAGCAAAAGCAAGGGGAAAAGCGGCATCATGATGAAGCCGGAAAAGATAATCGTCAGGTGCATCGGGATTATCCGCGCATATGGCGCGCCCATTATCCGTTTCCTGTTCTCCTTGGTATTTTCAAGCTCGGATGGCTTCAGCAGGATGTTTGCGGCGAAAGAATATCCATGGCTGAGCGTCAGCACCCCCACCGCTATGGCTACCCCGAAATAATCCACTTCCGCCGGGATGAACCACGGCATCGCTCTAAGGAAAACTGCGTACACTGCATGGAAAATCCCGTAGTGGACTGAAAAAAAAGCCGCAGAGCCTGCGGCCGCAAGCGACCCCGTCAAATCCACGTGAAGGAGGGACCGGAGCGCCATGGAAATGAACGTGAATGCGGTAAACGCCCCTATGATGACGCTCTCGAGCCAATAAACCCACAGAACTTCCGCCGGGTCGAGACCGAGGTAGATGGCGATGAAAATCGTCAGCAGGTTGCTGGCTATTAGCACGATAGCCGAAGGCCCCCATCCCTTCCAGTCAAGGAGCCGCTCCATCCATGAGTGCACGTGTAATAATCAGCGGAAAAGAATAAAAAAGGAGAAAATAAATTCTCAGTCGGAAAGCCCGCCCGGCGTCACCCTGAACACCGCCTCCCCTTCGGGAAGGTTGGGCGAATCCACCAGCCTCGCAATCCTCTTATCGTCCTTGCTCTTCCTGCAATAAAGCCTGTAGGTCGACATGTGCGCAAGGACGTGGCCGCCGATGGGCGTCGTCGGGTCCCCGAACAGGATTCCGGGGTTGTCCATGACCTGGTTGGTCACATAGACCGCGAGGTTGTATTTCTCCGCGAGCTTCTGGAGGGTGTGGACGTGCTTGTTGAGTTTTTGCTGCCTTTCGCTGAGCGCTCCCCTGCCGATGTAATCCGACCTGAAATGCGACGTCAGAGAGTCTATCACGACCAGCTTGACATTGTTCTTCTCTATCATCTCCTCGGCTTTTTCAAGGAGGATTATCTGGTGGTCGCTGTTCTCGGCCCGCGCGACATGTATGTTCTTCAGGATGGTCTGGGCATCGAGCCCCTGCGCCTCGGCGAGCTGGACTATCCTCTCCGGCCTGAAGGTCGCTTCCGTGTCCACGAAAAGCACGCTGCCGTTCAACCCGCCCTGCTCGATTGGCCTCTGGACGTTCACGACAAGCTGGAATCCGAGCTGGCTTTTCCCGCTCGAAAACTTTCCGTACATCTCGGTGATGGCCATCGTCTCGACCCCGCCCCCGAGCAGCTCGTCGAGCGACTTGGAGCCGGTCGAGATTTTGCTTATGTTCTTCCTCCTTTCATAGACCGTGTCCGCGGTTTCGAAGCCGATGTCGACCATGCTTTTTGCGGCCTCTATCGCCTTTTTGGCGGACTCCACCCCCATCCCCCCTGACTCCGCAAGGTCGTGCGGGTTGGCAGCGGCAATAGCCGCGAACTCGCCGTAGCCCGATGCGCGGAGCTTCTCAGCGGTCACCTCGCCTATTCCGGGAAGGTCCTCAAGGTCCTTGTAGTATTTTTTCTTCTTGCTATCCTCAGCCATATGTATCCCCTGTTTTTCTTCTCATTCCTCTGTTTTCTTTCATTCTCATGCCCATCGGAGCGCCGGAGCGGACGCAGGCCTGACATCAACTCGCTCCGGCAGCACCATACTCATCCCAAACCGTTTCCAGCCCCGAAGCGCGCACGCTTCGGCAATCACTTCCTATCGTTCGGGAAGACGAGCAGCTTGAGCTGTCCGATTTTCAGCGTGTAGAACATGTTGCCGTTCCTGGAGACGTTTTTCCACATGCCCCCGACATTGGTATATACTACGTTGCCCTCCTTGTCGCGGTCGGCCTGCACCACCCTCAGGTCCGGCCTGTTCGCTCCGGGAGCGTTTCCTGCCCCGCCTTCCGGAGCTTTCGCTGCATCTGGCTTCGATTCTATCTCCTCAAAGCCCTCATCCTCGAATTTCTCTTCGCTGCTTTTCATTCATTCAACCCCCAATTTTTTCCCTGAGTATATACTTGTACATTATAGGTATATACTAATGGGATTATTCCTTGCCTTATATAAAAAGGTTTAGGGAGTTCATTTCCGCAGCCACCTTTTAGGAAAAGGTGGCGCCAAAACTGGGAGTAATCTGCGGGAAAAGCGGGACCAAAACTTTTTGATGGCCTCGCCATTGAAACTCGGCGCTACTTGGTCGGATATGGCTGCCGCTAATAGCAGTATAAAACAGGGGATCTCAGGACGACTTGAGAAGGCCGCCCGAGGCTTCGGTTATCGCTCCTGCGGCCCCGGCAATAGCGGCGACGATAATCCCGCCGACCATCATGCCGATGCCTACGGCCTGCCACTTGCCCCTCACTTCGCCGGGCTGCGTCTGCGCGACGCCGTACATTATCCCGCCCGCAGTGAAAAGAATGAGCGCGATTATCGGGGCCAGCGTCTGAAGGACGTTGGCGATGTTCGATGCCGCGACCTCTAGGCCAGTTGCCATCGTATAATTATTGGGAAACAATGTTTATAAAGTTGGCTACTGTCCAACCTCGATTCCCGGCGGCCATAATCATTTCATGGCCGCGAGTTTCCGGACGAAGTCCACGAGCCTGTTCGAGTATCCGAACTCGTTGTCGTACCAGGCGCATACCTTGACCAGCCGGCCCTGCGATTTCGTCAGCCTCGCGTCCACGATGGAGGATTCGCGCATTCCTATTATGTCAGAGGAAACCAGCTCCTCTTCCGTGTATCCCATGATTCCCTTGAGCTCATCCATGGATGCGCGCTTCAGTTCCGCGTTAATCTCGTCAACCCTGGCCGGGTTGCGCAGCAGGAGCGTCATGTCGTTCATCGAGCCGCAGGGCACGGGCACCCTGAATGCGAGCCCGTCCATTTTCCCGGACAGCGCCGGCAATACTTCCCCTATCGCTTTGGCCGCCCCGGTGGACGTCGGGATGATGTTGGACGCCCCGGCCCTCGCCCTGCGAAGGTCGCTGTGGCTCCCGTCCACTATGTTCTGGTCGTTGGTGTAGGCGTGGACCGTGCTGAGGAACCCGCTCTCGATGCCCCATTTCGAATCGACGACCTTGAGTATAGGTGCGAGGCAGTTCGTCGTGCATGAAGCGAGCGAGAACACGGACATTCCCTTGTTCACTGTGTGGTCGTTCACTCCTGGAACGATTGTCGCGTCCACGTCCTTCGCCGGCGCTGATATGAGGACCTGCCTGGCGCCCGCTTTCAGGTGCTTCTCTGCGTCGGCCTTGTTCCTGAACGAGCCGGTGCTGTCGAGCACGAGGTCCACGCCCAGCTCCTTCCATGGGAGCTTGAGGGGGTCGGTCTCGCTTACCCACCTCATCTCGTGCCCGTCGACGACGAGGTTGCCCCCCCTGACCTCGACTTTCCCTTCGAATTTTCCGTAAACGGAATCATACTTGAAAAGGTGGGCGTGCTGCTCGACCGGGCTTCTCGTGTTTATCGCGACTATGTCAAAATCCCTGCCTATCGCTCCCTGGGCGCAAGCCGCCCTGAGAAAAGACTTGCCTATCCTTCCGAATCCGCTTATCGCTACCTTCATCGTAATCCCCTACAAGTAGTTGGGTAACTAACGGGGTTTACCCTATTAATCCTTTCGAAGCCGATGTATTTAATACTTCCACTTATTGATATTTTTAGCAACATCATCGCCAATCCCACGCCCCGCCACGCGTGACAATAAAAAATCTCCCTTCCATCTCCCTACCAATCATAACAAGAGGCGGGCACATGAGCGAAAATTTCCTGACGCCACGATACAGGGAGAATGCGGACAGGACCTTCGGGAGGATGGGGCTTACGACTCTGAGGCGGACCGGCCTCGAAAAAGTGCTCGGGGAGGCGACGAGGCGGAACATGGCCCTTCTGGAGCAGAAGCTCGCGCCGTCCGAGCTTTCACCTCTCAGGGAAAGCTCGCCGGAAGCCGTCTGGGGCGCGGTGAAGAAAAGCGGCCTCGCGAAGCAAGGCGTGCCCATAGTAGGCATGTCGCTCGGCAACCCCAGCGCGTACGAAGAGTTCCCGCCCAATTCAAGGCTCTACGAGTCCCTCGCCGCGATTTGCGCCGACCCCACGCTGGTCCGGCAAAGCTCCGGCTACACGAGCTCCTTCGGCTACCCCCCGCTCCTCGACCAGCTGAGAAGAGTGAATCTCGCCGACCCGCGCAGCATAGGCAAAGAGCGGAGCAGGTTCGGCGACGTGAGGGTCTATACGACCTCCGGAGGCAGCGACGCCGCCGAGCTGGTCATGGGCCCCCTGCTCCTCACGCCGGCCGATACCCTCATGGTGTCGGACTGGACCTACATAATCCATCTCGGCTCGGCATATTTCCGGAACGCGCACGTCGACAGCTACGAGCTCCGGGAAGACGGCAGGCCGGACACAAGAAGCCTCGAGGAGGCCCTGTCCTCGGAGCGCAGGAACAGGCGCCCGGTCCAGGCGGTCGTGTTCACGACCATAGGAAATCCCGTCGGGGCGGCGATGTCGAGGGACGACATTGCAGAGCACCTGAGGGTCATCAGCGCCTCGGGCGAAAAGGCCGGCAGGCCGATTATGGCCATCGCGGACGTCGCCTACGAGGCCTTCAGGCGTGATGGCGCGCCGCTCGACCCTATAGAGATAGCCATCGACGAAAAAATCCCCGTCCCCGTCGCCGTCATAGACACCGCCTCGAAGGGATACGGCCTCTGCGGATGGCGCCTGGGCAAGCTGGCGATATACTGGCCGGAAGGGCACTTCGACCAGTTCAGGGCCGACTACTTCACTGCGCTAGAGAACAAGATGCTGCCCCAGCTTGGCGCCCCGTCGGTCCCGCTCCAGATGGCATTCAGCCGTTTCTTCGAGGGCCTCGAGAGGGATGCGGGCCTGATGGAGGAGACGATGGGATACTTCAGGATGCGCCGCTCTCTCGTGAACGGCAAGCTGGCCTCGCTCGCATCAGCGATGCTGGAGATGGACGGCGTGTATCTTGCCAGCTACTACGACCATGGAGGAAGGAACGGCGGCCTCGAGCCTGGCGCCCTGTCGTCGTTCTACCTCCTGTTCGGCTTCACGAAACTGAACAACCTCAAGGGAAGCGGCTTCAACCAGGCCGTGGCCTTCGGGGAATTCTGCCTCGGGAACGGCGCAGCCGTCGTAAACTGCGTGCCCGGCCGCTCCTTCCTGCCGCAGAAGAGGTGGGCGAACCATCCCGCCCTTATCCGGGTGACCGGCCTTACCACGCAGGAGGATACGGCACTGTTTCTCGATTCGGTTCGGGCGTTCGCGGAGCACCTGGGCTGAGCAATCATGCTCCCGCTTCAGCGAGAAGCTGGCCAAGCACGTCCTTGACGAAGCCCTTTTTCGCCCGGATGGCCCCGGCCCTGTCGTGGCCGCCGCCGCCCTCTATGAAATCCGCCATGCTTTTTTTCAGCTTCTCCGCGATGCCGTTCGCGCTGAGGCCCATTTCCACGGCCGCGTCGTTCAGCCTCATAATGAGCATTTTTTCTGTATGGCCGACGCACATCAGGGGTTTTTCCGGAGCCGCGGCCCTCAGCCTGTCGAACACCCTCGTAGTCACCTTGCTCGAAGAGGGCCACTCCCCTTTTTTCACTATCCCTTCGAGCGAAAACACCGCAACCAGCACCCCGCCCGCCTCGCTTTTCCTCATCCTTGCCTCAGCCTTCGCGGCCGCCTCGGCTATCGACTCGTCGGCCTGCCGCGCAATGGATGAAAAAAGCTCCCTGTTTTCCATGACTTTTTTGTAAAAATCCAGGTTGTTCCCGAAGGAGACATGGGAAGCCAAAAAATCGAGCACCATCGCGGCCTCGGCGTCCTCCGGGCCGCTTCCGAAGAGGCCGCTCTTGTCGCCCGCGCACCCCACCCTCGCGAGCTCCCCCGCCTTTTCCGCGTCGAGGCCGCAGGCGGCGGCGATTTCGCATGCAAGGTATCCGGCGGTATATCCCGAAGCGTTCTCACCGATGGCGTACGGGTTGACGATCCGGGCATTTCCCTTCGCGTTGTAGGGGTGGTGGTCTATCACGAGATAGTCTATTCCGGCCGCGGCAAGGAGCGCGAGGCCCTCGGCGCACGCGTCCGCCGAGCCGAAGTCCACGAGGAGTACCATCGGCCTGCTCTCCTGGCCTATCGCGGCCATGTCCCTCAATGCGTCTTTCACGCTGTATATGGCCGAGTTCTGCTGGAACGCCTTGCACGAGAGCACTGAAGTGATGGCGAACGCGCCTGATATGCCGTCCGCGTCCCCGTGGAACCTGAGCATCACGGACCTTCCGGCTTTTTTGGCAAGGAGGATTTCGAGGGCCGCCCCGCGCAAAGAAGGCCACATTTTTCTGGTGATGTCATCGGAAATCAGCCGGGGCAGGTCCGAAAATGCAGCGGAGGCCCGGACGTTTTCCCTGACCCTCGCAAAAGCCTTTTTGTCCGCCTCCCCCTCCAGCACTGCGGTTTTTTTCGCGATGATGGCGCCGACCGCAGCCTCGCCCTCTATGGAAACGCATGCGCCCTGCGGCATGCTTTCGTCGCTGCGGACCTCGTGCTCAAGTTTCCCGTCCGTCACGACGTATTCCCGGCGGCCGTGGCGGAACCTGACCCTGCTCACTACACCTTCGAGCAGAATCATAGCACTATCCTCACACGGTCGCCGTCCTTCTTGTGGAGCTCCTTCCTTACGTTAAGAGGGCTTATTATCTCCACAATCTCCGGGCCGTGGTGGGTTCGCAGCGGAACAATAAGGGCGCACTCGTGCTTGCCAATCCTGCACCTGTAGGCGAAGATGTCGCCATAAGTCCTGTCCTTGTCCCGGAATCCGGGGATTATCATCGGCTCCATCTGGAGCACAAGCTGCTTCTTCCACCGCTCCGCCTCGTCAATCCTGATGTTGAGCGTCCCGGGGAAGGGGTCGAAGCCGAGGACCTCCTTTATCTGCTTCCTGTATTTCTCCATGGAAACATAGTAGCCCCCCTCTCCGAGGCCCTTCACTACAGTCCCTTCTATCTCTACCTGGCCCCCTTCGAAGACCGACTTCAGCTCTGCGTAGGCCGCGGCAAGTTCGTCGTATGCCTTTCCAGAGAGCTTGAGGCCCTCCTTCTTCCTCTCTATATATCCCTCTTTCTCGAGCAAAAGGAGCTTCCTCGAGGCGTTCTGCTGGGACATGTCGAGCATCGAGCCTATTTCCGTAGTCGTCAGCCTCGCGGGCTTGTGGTGGGCTTTCCTCTTAAGCAATAAGACTAGCAGCTCGTCCATCGTTTTTTTATATAATCCTCAAGATATAAATATCTCATGGAAACCCGGTTCCGCGGCCTCGCGCTGGACGTTCCGCAGGATGTCTACCCGCCCGCCGAAGACTCGTTCATGCTCGCCGCGAGGGCGGCCTTCTCTAAGGGCGAGGTGCTGGAGGTGGGATGCGGCAGCGGCATCGCTTCCCTCGCATGCGCAAAAGCGAATCCGGAAAACGAGGTGCTCGGCCTCGACATCAATCCCGCCGCAGTTGCGTGCGCTTGCGCCAACGCGGCCAAAAACGGAATAAAAAACGCCTCGTTCATCGGAAGCGACCTTTTCTCATCGGCGCCTCCTAAAAAATTCGACGCCATCCTGTTCAATCCGCCATACCTTCCGACTTCGGAAAACGAGCGCATGGAGGGGGCCATAAACCACGCCTTCGACGGCGGTGAAGATGGCCGGGAGGTTCTGGGGCGATTCCTCGGCGCCTTCGACGGCTTCCTGAAGCCGGGGGGCGCCCTCCTCCTCGTCCAGAGCAGCCTGAACGGATTTGAGGAAACTGAGGGGGCGCTGAAATCGATGGGCTATTCCGTGAGGGTGGCCGCAGAGGAAAAGTTCTTCTTCGAGCGCATTTGCCTGTTAGAAGCCCGAAAACCCAAAGTTTAAATCACTCCGGTGTGCTATTCTTTCCGGAATGATGACATGAACAACCTCCGAGGCCCGGCCGCTATTCCTATAGGCCGGTGTCCGATGATGATGTCAACAGCGTCTGACCGAAGTTTTCCTCCGTACAGACTCCGGTTAAAACTTCACTAAACTTCAGCCGTACAGACTTCGACCTTGGGTGCTCCTCAGGAAGTTTGGGCGCTTACCAGAATTACCACTTAAGGAATGCGCGAACTGGCAATCTCCCTCAAAACCGGCCTTTCCACCCACATTCATAACCCTTTTATAACCAACTTACCATAATTTTTACATGGCGGTGGGGAAATTCGGGAGGGTCGGAATGGAACGGAAGGGCGGAATGCGCTCGTTCGTCGAGTCGTGGAAGCGCTCGGGGACCGCGCTCACTGTCCTCGAGGAAAGCCTCATTGTTCTCGCCTCCGACAACCGGCCGAGCGCGCTCGAGTTGCTTAACGCCGAGGCTCCGAGCCGGGAGTCGAGGATAGCCGGGATATCGTGCACATACGGGAAAGGCAGCATCCCCCGCCTTGCGCTCTCTAAAAAAGACGCATCCCTCCTGCTGGAGCTCGTCGCGGCGTTGCGCAAAAACAGCGAGACGGAAGAGTCCGCAAGAAGGATGGTTGTCGCGGCCGCGGACATGCTGCTCGGGAACGCCAAACCCTCCACCCTTGCCGACCCCTCATGGAAACCCCTCCTGAAAGTCCTTTCCGGATTCGACCCTGCGATAGGGCAGGGCGAACTCCTCTAAAGGCATTAAAACCTTTTTTAACAAATCCGCTACATGGCTGACCGGTCATCGGAAATTATCGGAGAGCTGATGGAAATCGGTATCTCCGAGCACGACGCTCTCGTCATCGCGGACTGCATCGTAACGCGGAAGTCGTGCTCTTGGGTCAACACTGACAACGTCGATGATAAGATGCTCCAGGACCTGAACAATCTCATAAAGAAGAACGACTACGGCATAAACGTTAAGGTCGACTCGGTCCCGACCCGGAGCAAATACATCTGGGACGTCAAGGTCACTCAGCGGCAGTAGTCCTGCGAGCGAATCCAGATGGTATCCGACCTTTGCATCGACGCAAGCTCCCTGCGCAGGACGACATCCGCCCTCATCTTGTCCATAAGGTAGGTCATGGGCTGGCATGCGAATGGGTCCGAGTAATCCCCCGCCCTTATGTTCCCCGGGTCGTCCGTCCCGAGAAGCATGAGCAGCCTCTCGAATGTGAACTCGCCCAGCCTGCGGTTGACGGACTCCTGCGCGTCCCGCCAGTCCCCGCTGAAAAACGCCCTGTTGAGCACCGATGCGCCGCCCGCCCTCTCGATCATGGAGGCTATCCGCGCCTCTATCGGGTAAGCCACCCCGGTTGCCCGCCTGCCCAGTATGTTCATGGTCACAAGCTCGGTCATGCCCTCCTGGAGCCTCGTGGGAATCTCTATCGTCCGGGCCTCCCCCCTCTCCACGTATGTCAGCCTTCCGCCGGTGTATGCCCACTCCATGAAGTGCACCAGTTCATGCAGCCTCGTGTGCTGGCTCTCGCCCGATGCCATGATGCTCGCATTAGAGCCGGGGAAATAGCACCCCGACGCCTCGTTCCTTGCGCAGGCCCTGCGCACATCATCCGCGCTCGAAACGAAAATGACGGGCGAGCGCTCCCTGAAGAATGAGTCGGCGAAATCATGGGAGAAATAGTCGCCGACGAGCTGCATGTCCACGGGCGTGAATGCCGACATCCTTATCGCTGCCGGTACCTCCCTGTAGCGCGATTCGAGAAGGTTGCGGAACCCGGCCTCATCGCTTATCCTGAGGGGGGTTCGCGGCCCAGGCGTTTCCGGAGACGATGCTGTTATCGCAGGCGCTTCGCTCCTTGCTGCCGGAGTCCCCGGGACAGAAGGCCTTCCAAATCCTCTGTAAGCGACGAGGGCGCACGCGGCGAGCATGGCTGCGAAAGCGACCCTGTAGCAGTATCTAAGGAATGCCGGAGGCGCATCTTCCTTTCGTCCCTCGCCTTGGGGCGGCCTCTCCGAAAGCGCCCTCAATTCCCCGCTCATTCTCTCTATCTCGAGCTGCTTCCTGCTCGAGTCGAGCTTCAGCCTCTCGGCAAGCTCGTTTGCGCTGAGTGCGGCGGCCTTGTACGCATCCGCCTTCTCCTCGAGCCTCGCCCTTTCCGCGGCATGTATTTTCAGCAGCTCCTCGGGGAGTCCGCTTCTTGCGGAAGGCGGGGTTTCGTGATTAGGATTCCCGGCCCCCTTCTTCGGCGTAGTCCCCCCGCGTTTCATAAAAAGCTGCCTGAAGCTTCCCATTCCGAACCCTGTTTTAGTTATTGATGCAAAATGTGCCTGA
>JBFLVW010000113.1:0-3862 GCA_040758235.1 Microcaldota archaeon | reverse complement strand
TCCTGGGAGCCCATCATCCCTCGAGGGGCATCGTCACCCTGAGCGTCGGAACCGACCACATCGACATGGGGGCGGTGAAGGAACTCGGCCTTAGCGTCGAGAACTGCCCCACCTTCAGCTCAAATTCGGTCGCAGAGCACGCACTCGCGCTCGCTTTCAGGGGGGTATATCCCGGCCCAGCGGAGAATCTGCGCGGGCCGCTGATGTTCTCGGGCTACTCCGACGATTTTGCGGAGCCGGCGGTCGCCCACATCCTCATGCGGGCGCGCCAGCTCGATGAGAGCGTCCGGAGGGCGCGGAGCTATGAATATTACAGGAAGGACAAGCCCCGCTACCGGCATGACGAGCCGTGGGCCAACGAGGAGCTGCGCGGCGCAAGCGTCGGCATCCTCGGCAGGGAACGGAGCGCCATGCGCCTCGCGAGGATGCTCCAGGACGGCTTCGGCTGCGACATCTACGGGCACGACGCCCCGGACGCGCTTTTCGACCTGGGCGCCGTGCAGATGCCTATATCGGACATACTCAAGGGATGCGACTACATCTTCGTCTGCTCGGAAAAATACGCGCCCCGCGGGCCTGTGCCGTTGCCGGAAGTGGTCGATACCCTTCGCCTCCCCATGCCTGAGGCGTCCCTCTCGCGGTCCGAAGTCGCCGTTTTGGGGGCGGGAAGCATCGGCTCGAAAATCGCCCGCGCCGCGCGGCTCGGGTTCGACTGCGATGTCACAACCTTCAACCGGAGCGTAAAAGAGGACCTCATTGCGATCGGAGTCCGGTACACTAATTCGGCGGAAGACGCCATACGAAACGCCGATTTCATATTCGTGGCGCTGCCCCTCAACGAGGGCACGCGCTCGCTCATCGGGCCGGCAAGCCTATCGCGCCTCCCGCCGCGCACCCGCGTCCTCGTGAACGTCACGCGCGACAGGATAGTCGAGAGCGAGCCTCTTTACTCGATGCTCTGCTCAGGCGGGATGCTCGCATACGCAACCGACGTGTTGCCAAACGATGCGATTTTATGGAAGGGCGGGGAGCCGGATGACATGACCAAGAAGTTCGTCCAGCACCAGGCCGTCGTGGCGACGCCCCACGAGGGCGACTGCTCGAAACCGGCCCTCGAGCGGCTGTGCAACGAGCTGAATGCGAAAATAAAGAAAATCCTGGGATGATTATGGCAGACGAGAAAAAAATACGCCCCCTTCCGCATGGCGCCGAGGGCGAAGCCACATCAATCGGCAGCGGCAAGGTTTTCGGCAGGCAGCAGCCGGATTCCGAGCCGCCAGCCGGCGCGCCGCGCGGGGCGTCCGTTTACCTTTCCCAGAGATACAGCGAGAGGGCGCACCACCTCGGAAGGATACGGGACGTCGTTTTCAACGAGACGGACGTCGACAAGGCCATCGCGTTCGCGACGAACAACGGCCAGGAGACCTACCCCATACTCGAGGGCCGCCTCGGCGACCCGACCAAATACCCCGGCCTTCATTCCTATGACGGCTACCACAGGCACCTTAGGCGGTACACCTCCTTCCACGGGGCGGCGGATTACGACGGCTACGCCATTGCGGGTGACAAGGACCTCAAGCTCAGGCTCGTGGACGGAGGCTACCGGAGAAGCGGCCAGGAGCCGATTCCCGAATACCTCCGCGTCTTTATCACTCCGGGCGTCGCGGGCGCGCTGAGGCTCCTCAGCGAGGCCCTGCTCCTCCCTCCGAACCAGCACGTGCCCGACCTCGCCCGGCTCGAGGCCATCCGCCCGGACCTGGAGAGCGGGCTCGACCTGAGGGGGCACACGGAATTCCTGCTTTCAGTCCTCGAAGACGTGAAGCGCGGGGTGAAGCCCGACAACGTGGTCATCCCTGTCTGGACATACGTTTCCCACCTCGCAGAATCCTTCCGCAGCCACGGGGACGTCAGGCTGTGCGACATCGGAAGCGACGGCCAGATAAACCTCGCGCAACTGAAGGAGACGATAGACGAGCACACGCGCGTCGTGCTTTTCGCGACCGTCGGTAACCCGCTTTCGGTAGCGATGGAGCCTGAAAAATTCGACCAGGTCCTCTACGCAGTCGCGGAAAAGATGTGGGAATACGGGCACCCGATAATAGTGGTCGCTGACGTGATTTACGAGCAGTTCCGCCGCGATTCCGACAAGGAAATCGACGCCATCCAGCGCGCCCTCAGGCTGGGCTACGGCGTCCCGGTGGTCGAGATGTCGAGCTTCTCGAAAATGATGGCCATCCCGGGCCAGCGCGTCGGCTTCATGCGCATCCTCTGGGACCCGCGCACATTCCCGGACGAGCGCTCTGACTTCTTCGACACCATGAACTATCTCTACTGGCCGACGCTCTGCCCCGTATCGAGGCACGTCCAGCGCGCCCTCGGAGACATGTACACTCACATGAGGAGGGGCAGCCCTGTGGAAGAGGAGCTCGCGCCGCTTGCGGCCGTCCTCTATGCGCTCAAGGAGCTGTCGGAGATGAAGGGCGCGGGCCACAAGTTCCCGATATTCTCTTACGAGGAAACCGCCGAGCGGATAAAGCAGATGGGCATCCCGGACGATTACTACTCCCACAAGCTCATCGCGAGCAGGACCAGGAAAATCGCGAACCAGGTCCTTGCCGGATACGGGGTGGACATCCATTCCGGCAAGGTGAGGGAGCTTGGAAAAAAGCTCCAGGATGCCGGCCTCGTGGACGTCATCGAGAAAGAGGACCTGGTATTCTATAGGCTCAGGGAGGACATCCCGCCGCTCAAGAAGGACGACGAGGGCCAGCTGAAGCTCTATGGCATCTCATCCTGGGCGCCCTGGGAAGACATCGCAAAACGCTGCAAGGTGCCGACGGAAGACGAGCTCTACCGGGAGCACAAGAAGATGATGAGGGAAATCGTGCACAAGCGCGTCCTTTATTTCGCGGAAAAGCTCGACGAGATGAGGCGCGAGGGCGTGGGAGTCTATCTCCATCCGACATACTACGATGAAAACGGGCGGCTCGACCCGGACCGGCTGAACGCCTTCTACATCCTCTGGGGCTTCACCGACCTCAAGACCTATTCGCCCAACCTTTCGCAGGCCGCCCAGTTCGCCTACAAGTGCGTCGAGCTCCGCCTCCCAATCGTCGCATGCGTCCCGGGCGAGCTGTTCGTCCCCTACGAGCTGCGCTCGGACGACACATCATACAACCGCATAGTCGCCCTCCAGCCGACCGACGTGATGGACCAGCAGCTGTCGATAATCAGGAAAGTCGCGAGGGAGCTTTCCCGCGGCTAGCCCTTTTTGAAATCCAGCGAGCAGGAATTGATGCAGAACCTCTTTCCGGTAGGGCCCGGCCCGTCGTCGAAGACGTGGCCGAGGTGGCCGCCGCATTTCGCGCATACGACTTCTGTCCTGACCATCCCATGGCTCGTATCCTTGACAAGCTTCACCCGCTTGTCGTCCTCGGGCTTCCAGAAGCTCGGCCAGCCCGTTCCGGAGTCGAATTTGGTGCCGGATGAGAACAGCTCGGCGCCGCACCCCGCGCAGACATACATGCCGTTCTCGTGCTTGTTCCAGTATTTCCCCGTGAAGGCCGGTTCCGTCCCCTTCTCCCGCAGGACGTGATACTGCTCGGGCGACAATTTTTCCTTCCACTCGCCCTCGTTTTCGGGCATTTTCTTTTTTTTGGGGTCGTCCATGCACAGAGCAAGCGAATGCGCTATTTAATCCTAAGCCAGAATCAATAAATAAAAAGAAAAAAATCAGGAGGCCTTCTCGAGCTCCTTCAGGCGCTCGCGGACCCCCTTCAGTTCCTTCTCGAGACCCTCCTCATACTCCTTGAGCATCTCGATTTTCTCGTCCTTCGTGAGGAAGCTCCTCATTCCGGTTCCA
>JBFLVW010000112.1:0-23323 GCA_040758235.1 Microcaldota archaeon | reverse complement strand
TCGGCAGTGTCGCAATGCGACACTGCGCACCGAAATCGCCTTGCGATTTCGATTGCCTCCGGCGCTCCGCGCCGAAGACCGGATGCTGGATGCCGGCTGCTGTTACTGTCCCGCCTGGCTCCTGCAGGTCTGGATGTTCGCCTGGATGGACCGTCTCACGTCATCCGCAACCTGGGCGCCCGAATCCAGCGCCTCCTGGAAGTGCCTCGCGCAGTCGGCCCATCTCTGCTCCCGGAATGCCCTCTCGGCCTGGTCGACGGAAGCGTTGAACCTCTGGGCCGCGCTGTTCCCGCCCGCCCGCTGGGCATCCCTCGCGTAGCGCGAATCTATCTGGGTCGCGAGCCTGAAATGCTCCTCCGCGCTCGCCATCTGCCCCGCCCTCTCGTAAAGGACGCCGAGGTTCTGGTGGACGTAGGGGTCGCGGCTGAATGCCGCGGCAGCCGCCTCGTAGGCAGCTATCGCGCCCTCGCTCCTCCCCTGGTCGCGCAGATAGTCGCCCATCTCCCTGTGGTACATGGACGCCGCCTGCCCGAACGTCATCGCGAGCACGGTCGAATAGTTCCCCTGCGCAGTCTGGCCGAGAGTGGAGGCCTGGAGGTCTACGATTATCCTCCTCCCCGATATTTCGGCATATGGGACCATGTGGTTCATTCCCGCCGCGGCGCTGTCGAAATGGACTTCCATCGCCCCGCCCGGAATCCCGAGCTCCCTCATCAGTGGTATGGCTATGTTCGCGAGGTCGGTGCAGTCGCCGCCCTGCGCGAGCGCCTCGGCCGCGGTCCGGGGCGGCCTTCCGCTCATGTCCATCACCCTGACGCCGCCCGCCGCTCCGGCATGCAGCCTGCTGAAAAGCCGCTGGAGCTTGGCCTGCGCATCCCCGGCGGTTCCGACCTCCCTCACAATCGTCCTCATGGAATCGTTCAATTCGAAAGGATTGGTCTGAGATGAATATCCGGATGTCTGCGCTTGGGCGGCCTGAGCCACAGCAGGAGCTCCCGCCCCTCCGCCAGCCTGCTCCGCCACCTGGAACTCCGGCGGCCTCCTTATCTGGTCGTGCATGACTGGTGCGCACCCGAACGCCGCGGACGCGGCAAGCGCCCCCCCGAGCCCCAAAAACTGCCTTCTCGTGACCCCTCTCATGCCTGAAATAATGATAAAAAGTGTTTTTAAATGCTTTTAACGCCTACACCTGCGCGACGAGCACGGTGAAATTCTGCCCGTAGGCCTTCGCGCAGGCGGGGCACATCGTGTAATAGAAATAGAGCTGCTTCTGCTTTTTGCCCTTCGATTCCACATGCCGCCCCATCTCCCTCACCCACTTTCCCATGTCCTGGTATGGCCCTTCGAAAACCTTCGTGAGGAAAGTGCCGGAAATCCTCTCCATTTTCGCCCCCGGCACTTCCTTCGTGACGGCGATGAAAATGTCCGAGCCCCACATGGACTTCTCGTCCGAGAGCATGAGCTGCTCGTCATCAAGCGCGCCCGCCTTCGTTATCATGTCCATGTTTTTGACAATCACCTTGTCCATGTTGATGGGGATGTGGAATACGCTCGTGACGTGGTCCCTCAGGAAGAGCCTGTTTTTCCAGACGAGCTCCTTCCCGTCCCATTTCGCCGGCTCGAACCTTTTGCAGCATCCCGTTTCAAATTCCGTGGATTTTTTTTCACCTTTTGCCATGCATGCGTTTCGGGACGCCGCTTTTATACCTTTTCGGAACATACTCCCTGATACAAACCGCATGCGACGACAAAGCATGCGGTCTCATTCGGGTAATCTGATGTACGACCACAGGAAGGTAGAGAAGGAAGTCCTTGATTTCTGGGCCAAAAGCGGGATATACGGGAAGGCGAAGGCGAAGAACGCCGGCAGGGAGACGTTCTACTTCTGCGACGGCCCGCCTTATGCCACCGGCCAGATACACCCCGGAACGGGCTGGAACAAGACGCTGAAAGATGCGGTCTGCCGCTACCAGCGGATGTGCGGGAAGGACGTGCGCGTCCAGGCCGGATACGACACCCACGGCCTCCCCATCGAGGTGAAAGTCGAGCAGGAGCTGAAGTTCACCAACAAGGGGGACATAGAGAAATACGGCATAGGGAAGTTCGTCGAGAAATGCAAGGCATTCGCGACGAAATACATCGGCATTATGGGCGAGCAGTTCCAGTCGCTCGGCGTGTGGATGGACTTCGAGCGGCCTTATATCACATACCACGACAGCTTCATCGATTCCTCATGGAAGACCATGAAGATGGCGAACGAGCGGGGGCTGCTGCACGAAGGGATATACGTCCTCCCATACTGCTACCGCTGCGAGACGACGATGGCGAACTACGAGCTGGAATACGACGACGAGACGGACCCCAGCGTTTTTGTCAAGTTCAAGGTCAAGGACAAGGAGAACGAATTCCTCATCGTATGGACGACGACTCCGTGGACGCTCGCCGCCAACATGGCGGTAATGGCCCACCCCACTTTCGCCTATGTCCGCGCGAGGGTCGGAGATGAGGTATGGATTGTTGCGAAGGAGCGCCTCGAATACCTGAGCGGCCTCGCGGGCGTGAGCGCGGTCGTCATGGAGGAACTGCCGGGCAGGAAGCTCAAGGAAGTCGAATACCACCACCCCTTCCAGGAGAAAATCCACAAGTACGCCGACAGGAAGGTGGTGCTGAGCGACGATTTCGTGACGCTCGAGGAGGGCACCGGGCTCGTACACACCGCGCCCGGCCACGGGCCCGCAGACTTCATAATCGGCAAGCGCTACGGCATCGAGGCATTCTCGCCCGTGGACGGGAAGGGCAACTACACAGAGGACGCCGGGGAGCTGCAGGGGAAGAACGTCCGCGAGGCGAACCCGCTCGTCATAGAAATCCTGAAGAATGCCGGCTCGCTCGTGCACGAGGAGCGCATACGCCACCGCTACCCCCACTGCTGGCGCTGCAAGACGCCCCTCATCTTCCTCACGACGAAGCAGTGGTTCATAACCATCTCGAAAATGAAGGACCACATGCTCGCGGAAATCGACAAGACCGAGTGGCACCCGGATTTCGCGAAGGAGCGGTTCAGGGAATTCGTCTCCAACGCGCCCGACTGGTGCATTTCGCGCCAGCGGTACTGGGGCATCCCGCTCCCTATTTGGAAATGCGAATGCGGCCAGGTGAAGGTGGTCGGCTCGAAATCAGAGCTTCCGCCGGTGAAGGAGCTCCACCGCCCGTACATCGACGAGATAGAGCTTGGATGCCCATGCGGGAAGAAGATGAAGAGGATACCGGACGTCCTCGACGTCTGGTTCGACTCGGGGAACGCGATATGGGCCTCCCTCGACCAGGAGGAGTCCAAAAAGTTCGGCGAGCGGGCCGACCTCATAATCGAGGGCCAGGACCAGATACGCGGCTGGTTCTATTCCCTGCTGGGTTCCGGCGTCGTGCGCTACGGGGCGTGCCCGTACAAGAAGCTCCTCATGCACGGCTTTTTCGTGGATGAAAAGGGGGAAAAAATGAGCAAGTCGCTGGGGAACTTCGTTCCCCTCGAGGAAATCCTCGAAAAATACGGCGCCGACAGCTTCAGGCTCTGGGGCATAAGCAGCACGGTCTGGGAGGAGCTGAAATTCAGCTGGGACGAGATGAAGAAGGCGACGGGAGACCTGAACATCGCCCTCAACATGGCTGTTTTCCTCGAAAGGTTCTATCCGGAAAAGAAAATCCAGAAGGCCGAGCTCTCGAAAGCCGACCAGTGGATGCTGAGCAGGATGCACTCGGTCAAGAGGGAATTCCGCTCCTCCTTCGAGTCCTACGAGCCGAACCGGGCCGTCAAGGCGCTCCGCTCGCTCATCGTGGACGATTTGAGCAGGTTCTACATGAAGATAGCGAAAGACCGGATTTCGGGCGGGGACAACCCGGAAGGGGCGCTCTGGACGATATATGCGGTCATGCTGGAATCGCTTAAGATGCTGGGCTGCATTAGCCCGATGCTCTCCGAGCACATATACCAGCGCTTCTTCAGGAAGCACGAGGGGGCGGAATCGCTCTTCCTGCTTTCGCTCGAAGCCGAGGACGAGGGGAAGATTCAGGCGCTCTACGAGAAGCAGATGGAGACAGTGAAGGAGGCCGTGTCGGTCGCCCTGCTCGCCCGCCAGACCGCGGGCATCAAGGTGCGCTGGCCCATACGGACGCTCCACATCGAGACGAAGTCGCACGAGGTGACCGAGGCCGCGAGGGCCTTCTCGGACATCATCCTCAGCCTCACGAACGTGAAGGAGCTCAAAGTCGCGGAGTCGCCGCCTCCAGGGGAAATCGCCTCTGCTCCCTTCAGCGGCGGGGCGGTCCACATCGACAGGAAGATTGACGAGGCGCTCTACGAGGAGGGGCTTCTCAACGAAGTCAAGCGCCGCGTCCAGATGATGAGGAAAGAGGCGCAGCTTGTGGAGAGCGATTCGATAGCCCTCCACATCGAGACCGAAAAGGAGCTGGAGGCCATCCTCAAAAAGCAGGAGAAGGAGCTTTCGGAAGCGGTCAACGCCTCGTCGGTGAAGTTCGCTCCGGAAAAGAAAATGAACGAATACACCGTCGACGGGCGGCTCGTCAAGCTGGCGCTGAAGAAGGCCTGATTACACACTTTTATATATTTTTTCTAATATTGTAACAGGTATATTTTTGTGGTATCCATGGCCCCTTCCACCCATGAGCTTGTGGGCAATAGCCCCGCTCTCGAAAAGATACGCAATGTCATCTCGCGGGCAGCCCCCACCTCAGTCAGCGTCCTTATCACCGGGGAAACAGGCACGGGAAAGGAGCTGGTCGCCCGCTCCATCCATGCCATGAGCGGGCGCAAGGGGGCGTTCGTCGCCATCAACTGCGGGGCGCTTCCGGAGCCTCTTGTCGAGAGCGAGCTTTTCGGCCACCGCAGGGGGGCATTCACCGGGGCGCATGAAAACCGCCAGGGCGCATTCTCCGCCGCGGCCGGGGGGACGCTCATGCTGGACGAAATCGGGGACATGCCCCTCCACGTCCAGGTCAAGCTCCTGCGCGCGCTCGATTCCGGGGAATTCATGCAGGTTGGCTGCTCTTCGGTCACACGGAGCGACGCCCGCGTCGTGTGCGCGACCAACAGGAACATCGACGAGCTGATGAAGGCGGGAAAATTCCGCGAGGACCTCTACTACAGGGTCAACACGATACACATCAAGGTGCCCCCTTTGCGGGAGCATCCCGACGACATCCCCCTTCTTGCAGAGCATTTCCTCTCCGGCTTCAACGCTGCGAACGGGATGAGAATTTCCATCGAAGAATCGGGGATGGCTGCGATAACCCGGAACTGCGAGGCGATTGGCGGAAACATCCGGGGCCTGCGCTCGCTCATCGAGCGCGCCGCGGTCTTTTCGGAGGGCGGAATCATCAGGGCGGACAACTACGCCTTCACGGACGAGCTTCCGAAGGCGGCTCCGGCCGCAGCGGGCAACTCTGAAGCGGCCGCCCAAGCCGAGGCGGTCCCCAGGCAACTGATAGACGCAATAGGGCCGCACTCTTTCAAGATAGACCTGCGGCCGAGGAAGCGGGAGTCGATAGTGCGGCAGATAGAGCTGCTGACCGGCCTCCAGGCGGGCAGCCTGAACGGCCACCTTCATGACGTGCACGGACTGATAAAGAAGATAAGGCGCCTCGCGCTTGAAGAGGCGGCCGGTGCAGAAGGGCTCGATTCCAGAGCGCTCGCGGCCCGGTTCAATATCACCGAGGCGACCGTCTATTCTGCGATGAGGAGCTAGTTCGCGCTCTTGAACATGCTCCTCTTGGTGACGCTGCTCCAGCAGCCCTTGCAGATGTAGCGGTGGTCGATTTTCTTCCTTTTCTGGCTCTTTATGCAGGAATTGCAGATGTTCCTCGAGCAGTAGTCGCACTTCACGAGCTTGGCGGTCTGCGTGCCGCACCTTCCACAAGTTTCTATGGCCATGAGTATCACTCCGAGTCAAAAGCTAACCTCTCTATTGATGGAAAACTATTAAATATGCGCTCCCGAAGCTATCCTCATGAAAGGCCAGGCGGCAGTGGAATACCTGATGACCTACGGCTGGGCCATACTCGTCCTGCTCATCGTCGTGGCTGCTCTTTTCTCGACAGGAGTGATGACCCCGAACTACCTGGTCTCGGAGGAATGCTCGTTCGGGAACAACCTCCGGTGCGTCGCCTCCGTGTTCAACGAGGGCGGCAACACCCGGATAATCCTGACGGTCTACAACGGCTTCCCCTACAAGATAAGCGTAGACGAGGTCTCCCTCCAGACCGCGGACGGCTCCCAGCAGTTTTTGGGGTTCGGCGGAGGCCTCAATATCTCAAGCGGGGCGAACCAGACCTTTGAGGCGAGCCTGGGCGGCCCTGCGCTCGCCGAGGGCTCGGTGAAGCGCTTTGCCGGCAACATCACATACGTTTCCTGCGCCCCGGAGCTCGGCGCGAACTGCAGCGAGAACCAGCACATGGTGAGCGGCAGGGTGACTGCGAAAGTCATTGAATAGAGACCGAGAATTCCCCTTTAGCCGTCTCGATGCTCTTTATCTTGCTTATCAGCGAGAGCTCGTCGAGCAGCTCCGTTTCCATCTCTTCCGGCAGGGAAATCCTGACGCCCTCCAGCTCCGCGTTCTGGGGCATCTTGTTCCTTGATTTGTGCTGTCGTATCTGGCTGACAATCTCGCAAAGGACGGACACTTTCTTCACTTCCTCGGGGAATTCTTCGCCGGCTTCCGGCCACCTCTCGAGGTGCACGCCCTTTCCGTACATGGCGCTGTATATTTCCTCGGAAATGTGGGGCGTGAGGGGGGCGAGCAGCTTCATCGAGGTTTCAAGGACGTAGTTGAGCGTCTTCAGGGCCCCGTCCTTGGTAGCATTCTCGCCGTAAACCCTGTGCTTCACGTATTCGAGGTAGTTGTCGCAGAAATCGTGCCAGAAGAAGTCCTGCAGCTTCTTCATGGCGTACTGGTACTCGTAATTCTCCATGTGGGCGGTGCATTCGCGCGCAAGGGCGTTCATTTTCCCGCTTATCCACCGGTCGGTCATGGAAAGTTTTGGGTCTTGCGTTTTGGGTTTTGGGAGGGACTCGACGAACCTTGCGGCGTTCCAGACCTTGGTCAGGAAGCTTTTGGCATACTTTATGTCCTCAAAGCTGAACGGCCTGTCCTTCGCCATGGCCCCGCTGAGGGCCGACCACTGCCTTATGGCGTCCGTAGGATAATCCTTGAGCAGGTCGGCAGGGGAAATGATGTTCCCCAGGGATTTGCTCATTTTCTTGCCGTCCGGGGCAAGGACGTTGCCGTTCAGCAAAATCTCCCTGAATGGGGGGATGCCGCTCAGGGCGACGCCGCTCCTGTAAATCGTGTAAAACGCCCAGGTGCGGACAATCTCCACGCCCTGGGGCCTCAATGAAACAGGGTAGAACCTCTGCATCTTTTTCTCGTCGGGCCAGCCCGAGATTATGAGCGGGGTGATGCTCGAATCCACCCAACAGTCGCACGTGCTTGTTTCGGGAGTCATCTTCTCCCCGCATTTGCAATGCTTTCCCCTGGCTTTTTCAGGGTAGAACGGAAGCTCTGATTCGTCAGCCGCCTCGGTGGCATTGCATTTTTCGCAGTAGTAGAACGGCAGCGGGGTGCCGAAGACCCTCTGCCGGGAAATGACCCAGTCCCATTCGGCGCCTTCCACCCAGTCAATCAGGTAGCTTATCCCGAAAGCGGGAATCCACTTTATCTTGTTTGCAAGAGCCTTGATGTGGCTCGCCGTCGTCTTTATGTCCGCGAACCACTGGCGGGAGGGAATAAGCTCCACGGCAGTCTTGCACCTGTCATGGACCTTCACGACCTGCTTCACCGGGGTCTTCTTCAGGACCTTCCCGGCGGCCTCCAGTTCCTCCATCACTTTTTTCTTGGCATCATTGACCTTGAGGCCGTCGAGAGACCCGGAATTCACCATCTTCCCGTGCTGGTTTATGGCTTCATAAAGCGGAAGCTTGTACCTGTGCATCCACACGACGTCCATTTTATCCCCAAAAGTGCACACCATCACCAGGCCGGACCCGAACTCCTTGTCCACTTCCTGGTCCGGAAATGCCGGGACCTCCTTTCCGAGAGGGGTGCGCACCATTTCCCCTTCGAGGTTTTTGTATCTCTCGTCGGCGGGATTGTACAGGACGGCCTGGCAGGCATGGAGCATCTCCGGCCTCGTCGTCGCGATTATCAGGTCCTCGCCGCCCGGCCCGGTGAATTTGATATGATTCAGCGTCCCGTCCTTCTCCTCATCGTCCAGCTCCGCTTTCGCGACCGCGGAAACGCACCTCGGGCACCAGTAGACGGGGTATTTGTCGCGGTAGACGAGCCTGTCCCCGAACATCTTTATGAGCGAGAGCTGGACTTTTTTGTGGTATTCCGGGTCCATCGTCCGGTATTCATATCTCCAGTCCGGGCTGAACCCCATCTGGTCCATCTGGCTCTTCATCCGGGCTATCATCTCTACAGTCCATTCCACGCACTTTTCCCTGAACTGGACCGGCGGGAGCCTGCCGAATTTCTTCTCGACCTTCACTTCGGTCGGGAAGCCCTGCGTGTCCCACCCCTGCGGGTAATAGACGTTGTAGCCCCTCATCCTCCGGAAGCGGGCCGCGAAATCGAAATAGCTGTATGAGAGGACGTGGCCCATGTGCAGTTCCCCGCTCGTGAATGGCGGCGGGGTGTCGATGGAGTATATCGGCCTCGTCGTGTCGTTCTCGTCGAATCTGTACGTGCCGCTTTCCCGCCAGTGCTTCTGCCACTTTTCCTCAATGGTCCTGTCGTAACGCTGCTGGAGCATATAAGTTCCCTGTTTCCGGCATCCAGCTTCCTGGAGCCTTAGAATGAGTGTATTATCAGGAATTTAAAAGAGAGTATCAGGCTACCCTCGAACCGCCGCGAGACCTTGACGGAACGACCGTCATGTCGCCTGCATCCAGAGCCGCTCTCGCTCCCTGGCCGGCAATGGCCGCTTCTATCGTGGGGTCTCCTTCAAGAAGTTGGTTGGCCTTGGTGTCAGCGCCCACATAGTCGCTCAGCCTTCTGAATGCCCTTGCATACATGTCCCTAGACCTTTCGTCATCTTGTCTTTCCCTTAATCTAATGACTTCCTGCTCATACCTTTCGGTGTTTGCCTCGGCTATGGTGGTCAGCTGGTTGTAGAACGCCTGCTGCTGCGAGTCCATATTTTTCAGGTTTACGGGCAGAAGTCCGAAAGAGATTGCCGCAAATGTGACCGCGTCATGAGAATACCCGAAGCTGGCTGCGCCCCGGAGCAGGTCTGCCCGCTGGGTCGCATCCAGCCCCTGTCCCATATCTACGAGCGCTGCTCTGTGGTGGTCCCTGGCCCTTCCGAACCCCGCGTCCTCGAGGGCCCTGCCTCCTGCATGCGCGCAAGCGTACCCCCCGGCCCTTCTTGCAGGGTCAGCCACGCGCTGGCCCTCGTTCCCATCCTGAACACCTTGGTTGTAAAGATGGCCGCCCCACCAGCCAAGGAACACCCGGAACGCCTGGTCTTTCTGCTCCTGCGTGAACATGTCTCCAAGCAAGGCATCGAATCTCTGCCGAAGCCTGGCCTCGTCATACTCCAATTCCCTTGATTGGGGGTTATAAATCGTTTCCTCAGCAAAAAGGCCTGCAACCTGGCCTCGTAAGCGTCTCAACTCAGCCGGCAGGCGTAATCGTTCTCTTGTCCGTTCGGGTACATCCTGGGGTCTTATATTTAATCCCGGAAGTTCCCTGCCGCGGTATGTCGGCGGCGGCGCTGCATCGGGTGACGGACGCCCACCAGTAACGCCCGCAAGCGCGGTGTCTAGTGTACGTTCAAGTCCGACTCGGGCTGAATCTCTTGAAAGATAAACACGAGTAGTAAGGTCAGCTGAAACCTCTGTCCCCGGAGACTGTCTTGACCCTGTCATAATAAGAATATGAAAACGAAAATTTAAAACCTATCCCCTGCTCGGGTCATAGAGGATAAAGTGGCCTGCACCAATCGTCCTCGACTGGGTGAAATAGGAAATACATGTAGCAAGATAGCCGTTATTGTATCTCGCGTACATCCTCCCCTGGTCATCAACCGGCACAGCGTATACTGTTTTGACCAACTCACCCTCTGCCCGTGATTCTTCAAGAATCAGCTTCACCCTTGTGACATCCCTACTGAGCTCTTGCCGGATCGCTCCGACGAAATCGTTGATTTCAAATGCGCGGGCTCGTGCCCCTGCTCTTCTAGGGGTGAGTCCAATCTGCCTTCTTACGTCAGCTTCTTCTCTATAAAATACGACTGAAGATCCGAACTCCTGTGGTACTGACAATACATTCGAATAAATGACATTCCCGTCATTTCGGGCCTCACCACTTCTATAACCTGATTCAGAAGTCCGCCTGTCCAAGTTAGCAAGCGTATCCGGAAGCGTGTAATCCTCGAAGTTAACCCCACCGATGGTTCTTCCCTGTGCATATGCTTTCCTCGGAGCAAGCAAAGCAGCTCCGCCGCATCCGGCCACAGCCAAAACTGCGGCACCCTTCAAGCCCATCCCCAGTATCTCTCTCCTCGATAACCTAGAATCAGCTACCGGACTGGGCACTTCGGAATTCCTCATACCAAAATCCAGTTTCTTCATATTCCCCCTCCCACTATAATCGCTACGGAAGTTATTAAAAAACCCACCTTTTCTGTGATTTTGCACATACCACCGTTACTATTTTTTCACTGAGGGGTTGTTTTTCTTTAGAAATCTGGAGTCGCCAAATTTTACAACATCTATGAATTTCCACAACGTAGACATTGAAAATCGTCAAAAGGGGAATATGGGTGAAATTTACTCCGTCTTGTCATTAATTCGAGCCTTACCTGCTCTCACTTTGAATTCTGAGCATCTCCAATACGGTCATCTGCCGGCTTGTTTCCGTAACGCTTGTGCTGTTTCCTATGCCGGCGCTGTTCGCAGCCGCAGTTACGGAGTCAAGCGAGAACCTGTTCCCCAGCGCTGCCCTGAGTATCTCCTCCTGTTCACGCTGGCCATTCCCTTCCAGAACGATGTTAAGGACGGCCGTGTCATTCTGGATAACCGTGCCATGCCCTAATTCTGCTCCCGCGATGCTTGTTCCGTGCAAGATGGCTAGGCTAACCGCCCTTTGGCCTGCATCGCTTCTGGCCATTTCGACCCCAGTAGCACGCGCCTCGTTCAGATATAGACCCATGAGGTAACGGAAAATTCTCCTCGTATCGTCCTCGGAAAACCTGCTTCCGACAAGCCTTCTGAAATCGTCATACGCAGCGGCGCTTTCAATTCGTACGCCCCCGCTTTCAAAAATCGTGTGACGGTTGAATATCCTGCCTATCTCGACTCCGCTTTCCGGGTTCCTTGCAAATGCTATAGCCTCAGACGATGGCCTTTGCACCCTCGGAATATCACCTTGGCTGAGGTCGCTTCTCCTCGCTCCGTTCTGGAAAGCGGTGCCATTATCAGCTAGGTCCCTTCTCTCACCGCTCGCAACCCTCGGTCCTCCAGGCTCCATGAGCACTGCAAGCCCCTGGATGCACGGAACCTCCCTGAAGGCATGGTTGAACTCCGCTCTTGCTACGAGGAAACCATTACCAAATTCTATCAAATTTCCTTCCGGTGTGAGGGGGAGCAGGTATGCGTCAATGATTACCTGTCGCCTCCCATTCACGACCGAGCCGGTCGTAGGTTCGAATAATATTCTCGCCCGCGTGAAATCCTGTCCGAGGTCCTCCCTGATGATTCGGGCGAGGTCATCAAGACCTGAAACCTCGCAGGTGTGAACGGGGCTTTCGTTAGGCGTTCTTTGCGAGCCCTCGCGCATCCAGAACAGCCTGAATGTTCTTGAGTCCCCTCCCATGCGGAATTCCGCGTATGCCATGTTCTGTATTTCCGCATAATATCTGTACTCTCCGTTCTCGCGCCTCTCCTCCCTTCTTGTTTCAAGTCCGACGAGGTCGTCCAGCCGCCGTGTGAGCATTATCTCATAAGCCTGAACCCCCCCGACGCTCGTCCTTCTCGGGTCAACCGCACGCGCCGGGAACTGGCGGACAAGCTCCGCGTCCCTTCTTTGATACTCAGATTCCGCCTGTCTTGTCTGCTGGACCTGCGTCGATGCGCATCCGTTGAGCAGAAGCAGTCCGGAAACCAGCCCGGCTGTCGCGAGCCTCTTGAAATAGTTCTCTTTCCTGATCTTCGTGGCCTTAGGAATCTCATGCAGTTTCATACCCACCCTCCAACAGATGATGGGCAAAACGGATTAAAAAACTGAGTTTTTCAGGGAAATTGCACAGGAATCTTGTTTATTATTCAGACAACCAACTTCATCCCGTCCTTGGCCGCGACCATCTCCACCCCGGATTCCTTCGCCGCCTTCTCCGCAAGCTTCGCCGGCCCCTCCCTGAGCATCTTCATGCCGAGGTGCGTTATCACGCATTTTTTCGGTTTCGCTTCGCGTGCAATCTTCACGACGTCATCCAGCTTCAGATGCCCCTTGTAGCCGTCTTCGCTCGGCTTGATGCAGTTCACAATCAGGAGGTCGCAGCCTGAAAAATCCTTCCCGAAGCTTTCGATGTATTCCGTGTCCGAGACGTACCCCAAAACCTTCCCATCCAGAAAAAGCCTGAAGCCGAAAGTCGTCGGCTCCTCGTGCTGCATCTTTATAATTTCGATTTCAAAAGAGCCTTTGGCCGAAGAAAACCTTTTCCTTTCCCCAAAAACCGCCGGATATAATTCGGCGCAAAGCTCCCGGTGCCACCTCCCGATGGCCGGTTCGTCCTGCCCATCGCCAAGGACAGTTCTCCTGCTCGCTATCAGCACGCCTTTTTTCTTAAGGGCATAGCCGCTCATAGCCTCGATTAGGACGCGGGCGTCCGTGACGTGGTCGGTGTGGTCGTGCGAGACGATGATGGCATCGAGCGTCATGGGGTCCTGCTTCGCATCGACGCAGCGGACAAGCGCCCCGGGCCCCGGGTCGACATGGATGTTCGCGGAAGGGGAATTAATCCTGAAGCCGCCGGTGGCGCGGGCCTGCTTGATGAGGTTTATCCTGCCGCCGCCTGTGCCGAGAAAAACCACTTCCATGCAAAGTGTGGGGCGGCAAAATTATTAATCTGTTTTGGGCTTGAAAACTTTTACCCGCTCGCAGAACATGCATGTTTTTTGGGAAGATGGCTCCCCGCAGACCGAGCAGGCCCCGATGGACGCCTCGGGGAGGTTCGCCCTGAGGGCGCCTTCCATCTCGAAGAATGAGCGGACGATTTTGAATTTCGTTCCAGGGTATTTTTCCTCGGCCTCATTGAGCATCTTCCTGACATGCCCCCGAAACGCGAAGCGGGCGTAGGGGCACTCGACGCTCTCCAGCTCTATTCCCCTAATCATCGCGTATATCGCGACCTCCCTCTCGGGGCTCATCATCAGCGGCCTGATACGGGGTATGAACCTCTCGCTCTTTACGAGGGGGTCGCTGAAGCGGGCGAGCCTCGAAGGCTCGGCGCGCATGATGTTCATGAAGACGGTCTGCGCCAAATCGTCGAGGTTGTGGCCGGTCGCGAGCTTCGTCGCGCGCACCTCGCGCGCCGCTTTGTTGAGAAGATACCTCCTCAACACGCCGCAGTGGCTGCAAGGGATGTCGGAGGGGCTTTCCTTCACGATGCGGTCCATCGTCACCCCCGCTTCGCCCTGGTATGAAAAAACGGCATGCTCTATCCCCAGGGCTTCGCACTCCCGTTTCGCTATCGCGAGCGTCTTTTCGCGGTAGCCCCGTATCCCCTCGTCTATCGTGACGGCGACGAGCTCGATGGGGAGCGACTTCTTTATCTCGGCAAGCGAATGCAGGAGGACGGTGCTGTCTTTGCCGCCCGAAATCCCGACCGCGATGCGGTCGCCCTTTTTGAGGAGCCCATGCTCGCGGACGGTCTTCCTGAACCTGCGGTCGAACATCCGGATGAAATGCGCCTCGCAAAGGTGCTTCTGGGCATAATGCAGGAACACGATGGGCTCAGCGCCGCAGAAACATGTGGATTGCTCCATCATCAACACCCGGAATGCCCATCCAGAGCCGAAGGCATTAACCGCCAAAAACTACCTTGATAATCTCCACTTTGTCTCCTTTCCCTATTTTCCGGGTTTCCGGCGCGAGCCTGCCGTTAACCTTCACGACCACTTCCTCGCGCATCACCTTCAGCTCGCGAAGGAGCGCGGATACGGTCCCGTCAAACTCCATCTTTTTCGGGGCATTATCGAGGACAAGTTCCACCGGCTCACCTAGCACTGGTTGCCGGCTGCGAGCGCGCGGAGCGTCTCGACGGACCTCGCCTTGGCCTGCTCCACGATGGCGCGCGCCTCCCCGCTCATTTCCCCGAGGGCCGCTTCGGCTTCCTCCAGGATGATTATCGGGTTCCGGTGCGTCAGCTCCGCGACCGCCGAAAAAGCGTAATCGGCGACGGTCGGCTGGCTGTCCGACATCGCGACAAGCACCGCGCGGGCGAGGCGCCTTCCGTCAGGGGAGGCGTAGTCGTTGCACACGTCCTGGTTGGACGAGATGACCGCGCAGGCGATTTTGGACATCAGCAGGCGTATCTTCGGGTCGCCGTTGCCGAGCCCCGCCCCTATCGCCGGGAGCATCTCCGTCCCGTGCCTGGCTATAGTAAGGGCGGCCTTCCAGCGGACCTCGAACTCAGCATCCTCCAGGCACCCTTCCAAAATGGAAACGGCCTCGCATTTCGCGACGGCCCCGCGCTCGATGCGCTCGGCAAGCCGGGCAATCCCATCAAGCCTCTCCGCCCTGCCGCCGTCGCGGACAGCCGTCCGGATGTCCTGTGCGGACATGGTGTCCACGATGGGGCGCGCCGTGAAGGCTGCCGGCTCAGCTTTGGGACCCCCCTTCCACCCGACCCTCTGCATGGGATTGCATTTGTTGCGGAAGGTATAAATATGGCTATCAGCCCGCCCGTCCATATGATGGTTTTTATTGCTTGCACACGTTTATGTCCCCATGAAGATCACTTCTGTCTGGGCAAGGGAGATACTCGATTCCAGGGGCAACCCCACCCTCGAGGTGGAGGTCGTGACCGAAAGCTCCCTCGGCGCGGCCGCCGCCCCGAGCGGCGCTTCGACAGGCAGGCACGAGGCCCTCGAGCTCCGGGACGGGGGTAGGAGGTACGGCGGCAAGGGCGTCCTCCGCGCGGTCGACAACGTCAACGGGACGATAGCCCCGGCGCTGATGGGAATGGAGGCCAGCGACCAGCAGGGGATAGACCGGAAGATGCTCTCCCTCGACGGCACAAAGGACAAGAGCAACCTCGGAGCGAACGCGATGGTCGCGACGTCGATGGCGGTGATGCGGGCCGCGGCGGGCGCGGAAGGGAAGATGCTCCACGAGTACCTCGGCGGGAGCTCGCTCCCGCTCGCGATGTTCAACATAATCAACGGCGGGAAGCACGCCGGCAACGGCCTCGCAATACAGGAATTCATGGTCGTTCCGGAGGCGGAGACGTTCTCCGAGCGGCTGCAGATGGCAAGCGAAATCTACCACCTTCTCGGGAAGCAGCTAGTCTCGAAATACGGCTCCTCTTCCCGGAACGTGGGGGACGAGGGGGGCTTTGCGCCTGAGATAGACAACACTTACAAGGCCCTCGACGCGATTTCAGAAGCGGTCGAGGAGGCGGGATATTCCGAAGCGTGCACCTTCGCCCTCGACGCTGCAGCAAGCTCGTTTTTCGACGAGAAGAAAGGGACGTATGCGATAGACGGGAAAGAACTGCGGGAAACGGAGCTGATAGACTACTATTCGGACCTCGTCAAGACCTACAGGATAAAGAGCATCGAGGACCCCTTCCACGAGGAGAGCTTCGACGCTTTCGCGGCCCTCCGGAAGGAGCAGCCGGAGCTGCAGGTCGTGGGGGACGACCTCACGGTCACGAACGTGGAGCGCCTCAACAGGGCAATCGGGAAGGGCTCGATAAACGCCCTCCTCCTGAAGCTGAACCAGATAGGCACCGTTTCCGAGGCGATGGAAGCGGTCCGCGTCTGCAGGGAGAACAACCTCAGGATTATCGTGAGCCACCGCTCGGGGGAGACCGAGGATTCTTTCATCGCCGATTTCGCGGTGGGGATTGACGCGGGCCAGATAAAGACCGGCGCTCCCGCGCGCGGCGAGCGCACGTCGAAATACAACCAGCTTTTGAGGATCGAGGAGCACATCAGGATCCGGTCGGGGCAACTACTGTAGCCCTCCTTATTAGTGCCAGCCTAAGGCGCACACCAAAACCGCACACAACGAACCTTATGCCAGCCTAAGGCGCACACCAAAACTCACCAGATTCTCAGCCCGCCGCTCAGCAGGACGATTATTAGGAGGTAGAGCGGCGCGCAGCAGAGGAGGCCGGCGAAATCGACGAGCGACAGGCCGTTCTGGCATATTCCCCCGACGTATCCCGTCGCCGTCCCCGCCTGGCAGCTGAAATGGATTATCAGAAGGGCGATCACGATGCAGGCGAGCCAGAAGAAACCCCCTCCAGCGTGCTCCTTGTGGACCACCACCCTCCCCTGCGTCTCCATGTCCTCCATGTCGGCACCCATCTTTTTATTCAGATACCCCTCCCCAGCATTTAAAAAATTAGTCTTACATCCATATTCAATCCGCAACAAGTGACACAGATGGTCGACAGGAAGCCCAATCCCACCGATGCCAAGACCTACTACCAGTCAGGCAACGACTACTACGAGAAGGGGGACTACGACAAGGCCATAGAAAACTACAACATGGCCATCCTCCTGAACCCCGTGTTTTCCGAGGCCTACTTCAACCGCGCGCTCTCCTACTACCAGCTCAAGAACTTCGACAAGTCCGTCGCCGACTACACCAAAAGCATGGAGCTCGACCCCCAGAACCCGATAATCTACAATAACCGGGGCGACGCGTTCTACCGGAAGCAGGACTTCCAGAGCGCTGTAAAGGACTACGACAAGGCGATACAGCTCAACCCCAACTACCTCAAGGCGTTCTACAACCGCGGCCTTTCCTACGCCTCCATCGAGGAATACGAGAAGGCGGTCGAGGACTTCTCCAAGGTCATAAAGCTCAAGGCGGATTTCGCCGAGGCGTACCATCTGCGCGGCCTCGCCTACGAATACGCGGGCACGATGTCGAACGCAATCGCCGACTACGAGAAGGCCCTCGAGCTGAACCCCGAACTGACCGAAGCCAAGACCCACCTTGAAGGGGCCAAGGCCAAAAAAGACCAGGAAGGGAAGGGCGGCGGAGAGGGCGGAACGGCCGACATAAAGATGCTCACGAAGCCCACCATGACCTTCAACGACGTCGCGGGGATGACGAAGATGAAGGAGGAGATCCGGGAGGCGGTCGTCTACCCCATGCGCAACCCGGAGCTTGCGAGGAAGTACGGGAAGCTCGGAGGCGGAGGAATCCTGATGTACGGCCCCCCCGGATGCGGGAAGACGTTCATCGTGAAGGCCGCCGCGGGCGAATGCGGCGCGGGCTTCATCAACGCGAAGCTGTCCGACCTCCTCGACATGTATGTCGGAAATACGGAAAAAAACATCCACAAGGTGTTCGAGCTCGCGCGCAAAAACTCCCCGTGCATCCTGTTCTTCGACGAAGTCGAGGCGATAGGCGGGAGGAGGGACCAGCAGGAAGGCCAGCAGTACATGAAGATGGCCGTCAACCAGATGCTCTACGAGATGGACGGCGTCGAAGCCAACAACCAGAACGTGCTCATCATCGCCGCGACGAACGCCCCGTGGGACGTGGACCCTGCCCTCAGGCGTTCCGGCCGTTTCAGCAAGACAATCTACATCCCCGCACCGGACTTCAACTCGCGCGAAGCCATCCTCAAGATGCACGCGAAGAAGAGGCCGCTCGCGCCGTTCATACCCTTCAAGGTCCTCGCGTTCGCCATGACCGGATATGCTTCCGCGGACCACAAGGCGATCGTGGACGACGCCTCGACGATACCCTGGCGGCAGGCCTTCATGGGAATCGAGAAGAAAATCGAGGAGCTGACAAAAGGCGGAATGGCAAAGGAGCAGGCCGAGGAAATCGCGAAGAAGCAGGTCCACCAGAGGCCGGTCTCTCTCGGAGACTTCGTCACCGCCCTCTCCAAGAAGCGCTCATCGCTTCCCCCGTGGTACGAGCAGGCCAAGAAGCAGATAGGCAAGCAGGAGGAAGTCACGATTATCGACGGGAAGGAGCACAAGAAGGTCACGGAAAGCAAGATGGGCCCCGGCGAGAAGGAGGCTTTCAAGGACCTCCTCGGAACGATAAACAACAGGAACCAGTGGTACTACAAGTTCTACATCGGCGCGGTCAAGGAACTGACCCTCTTCATGCTCCGCGTAATCGTCTTCATAACAGAAGGCGGCCGCATCTGAAACCTATTTATTGGTTGCACCTCTCTTCCTCAGCATGAGCCTTGTTGTCAAAGGGGGCACCGCGTTCATTGGCGGCAAGTTCGTCCGCAAGGACGTCCTTGTCGAGGACGGCGTCATCGCCGGAATAGGGTCCGACCTGAAGGGGGACGAGACGCTCAAGGCGAACGGGCTGCTCGTCGTCCCGGGCCTCATCGACCCGCACGTCCATTTGCGCGAGCCGGGCGACACCTACAAGGAGGATTTCGAGACGGGAAGCCGGGCGGCGGTCGCGGGCGGCTTCACGACCGTAATCGACATGCCGAACAACCTGAAGCCGACCGTCACTAGGGAACGCCTGCTCGAAAAGATGGAGCTTGCGAAAAAGAAGGCCGTCTGCGACGTCCTCTTCCATTTCGGGGGCACAGACGACAACTTCGACGAGGTGAAAAAGGCCGACCCGGCGTCGATGAAGCTCTATCTCGGTCAGACCACGGGGGGCATGATGCTCAGGCATCCCTTCTCGATGCAGAAGCATTTCAACAGCTTCCCCAAAGACCGCCCCATCGTCGTCCACGCATGCGACCACTCGGAGGACGAGGAGGAGAACCTCCGGAAGACCTACGCCACGCTCGATGAGGCTGTGGACGCCGCGGCAAGGGCCGGGCGCAGGCTGCACATCGCGCACGCATCCACCGGGCGTGAAATCCAGATAGCCAAAAAATACGCGGGCTGCACCGTCGAGGTCGCCCCGCACCACCTTTTCCTGACCGACAAGGACCGGGAGCGCCTCGGACCCCTGAGCAGGGTGAACCCCCCGCTCCGGAGCGAGCAGAAGAAGATAAGCCTCTGGTCCTCCCTCGATGTCGCCGACTGCATAGCGACCGACCACGCGCCCCACACCATCGAGGACAAGGAGAAGGGGGCGGCCGGCTTCCCGGGCCTCGAGACCAGCCTCGGCCTGATGCTCCTCGGCTGCGAGCGCGGCCTCCTCGACAAGATTTGGGTCATCGAACGTATGAGCGAGCGCGTCGCGGAGGTTTTCAACCTGAAAGGGAAGGGCAGGCTGGAGGCTGGATATGCCGCCGACATTACCCTGATAGACCCAAAAAAGGAGTGGGTGGTCGACACCACCCAGTTCGAGACGAAATGCAAATGGAGCCCCTTCGACGGCTGGAAGCTGAAGGGAAAGGCCCACAGCGTCATCCGGGGCGGAAAAATCGTCTACGAGGCATACGTCTTCATGTGATTTTTTTGGTGTAGTTCTTGAGGATGAGAAAGAGAAAAAATTAGGGTTAGGAAACCCTCTCTATCTTCACGTGCGCCTCGTTGTCCACGTAGACCGAGGAAATCCTGACCTTCATCCAGGTCCCGGCCGTGGACGAATCGGCGAGCGTTCCAGGGGAAACGAGCGGGTACTTGATAATCGCCGGGTTATCCTGCTCCCCCTCTGGCGTCTTCAGACGCAATACGAGTTGCCCGGCCCGCCCCGACTGGACGGTCTGCAGATAGATCGTGTTCTGGGGAATGTACACGTCAGTCACGACCGACGAATTAGTCCCCAGGCTGCCGACCGAGTTCGCGAGCGACGATATCCTGTTCACCGCAAGCTCGGCCTGGTATGAGCCTATCTGCTGGTTCGCTTCCCCTGCCTTCAAATAGACCAGCACGAGGAGCGGTATGAATATCAGCAGCACCAGCGCCACGATGATAAGAAGCTCCGTGCTAACCTGCCCTTTCATGTTATCCCTCCCTTTTATCGAGCGTGAGTGGCCCTTGGCTTGGCTTTCCTCTTCTCCTTCGTCTTCCTGAGCACCTTGCCCAGCTCGACGGCAAGCTCGTCCACGGTCTCCTTGAGCGAGCCCCTCTCCCCCTTCAGCGACACGTGACCCTTGTCGACGTCGAGATATATGTTCACTGTGAAAGTCGACTTGTTCTCCTTCACGTGGACGCTTACGTTCCTTATGTTGAACGTCCGCCCGAACTTTTCAACCACGCGGCCTATCTTCTGCTTTATGTGGACGTGGTGGCCGATGTTCTCCTCTCCGAGGCCTGATATCGCGACCGGGACCGTCTCGTGCGTCAGCTCCTGCACCTTCTTGAAGACGTCCAGGGCGGATATCACACCAAGAGGCTTCCTGTCCTTCATCACTATGACCATGGAAACCTGCTTCTGCACCATCCTCTTGACGGCCTGCTCGAGCGAAGTGCCTTCCTCGATGCGCGTGACGTCCGGCCTGAGGAAGCTGGACATTTTCATGTCATCAACGCTTATTTGCTGAGGGAGGCGTATGTCCTTGCGGCCGCCCGAGACCAGGTTTGGCCTGGCAGCAAGGGCTTCCATGTCGTATGTCGAGATGACGCCGACAAGGATCTCCCCCCTGACTATCGCGAGCCTGCGCGTGTTCTTCTCCCTCATCACCCTTTTCGCGGTGGCTATGGTGTCATCCTCGCCGATGGAGAATACCGGGCTGCTCATCAGCTCCTCGACCTGCATCCTCGGGACGAGGTTGGCCTGCAGCATGTCCTGGAGGAGCTCAACCCTCGTGGTGATGCCGAGCGGCGCCTCGTCCTCCCCCAGAACCGGAAGGGCCTTGAAGTGGCCGAGAAGGAATGCCTCCATCCTCTGGAATACGTCTGCCGACTCGCGCAGGACCGGGGGCCGGATTATCGCGGTCTCGCATTTCACGGATGAGGGGTCCCTGATGCCCTGGCTTATGCTGCGGTGGTCTATGACCCCGCAATACCTTCCGTTCTTGGTGACGATTACCGCCGGAGTGAGGTCCAGCTGTGGCAATGCCTTGGAGAGAGAATCCGAACTGTCCAGAACCAAAGTCCTCTTGATTTCCATACGTTCCCCGCCTTGCGCAGTTGTAAAATTATATAAACTAAATAGGTATATAAACGATTATGGCGAACCAGGTGCAACTCCAGCTCCAGTCTTTCACACATCTCGAGAGCATGGTGTCCAAGCCCACCTGGAAGGACGTCCTTCTGGAGCTGATTTCGAGCAACTCCATCGACCCATGGAACATCGACCTTCTCGCGCTTTCCGACGCATTCATCCGCAAGGTCCGGGACATGGAGCGCATGGATTTCGCCGTCCAGGCGAACGTAATACTCGCGGCGTCCATACTCCTCCGCTACAAGAGCAACTATCTGAAATCGCTGAGCTACCAGAGCGAGATACCGGAATTCGCGGCCGAAGCGGCGGAGCCGGCCCTCCGGCCGGACGACATCCCAGAGCTGACGCTGTCATCGAGGATTCCCCCGAGGCGCCAGATAACCCTGGACGAGCTGATAAGCGAGATGGAGCATATCATCCGCTACGATACGGAAGAGCGGGTGCGCATACCAAGGGGCTCCATAGTCGAGACGCTCGACCTCGAGCTTCCGGAGCGGGACATCGAGAGGGACATGAAGGCCTTGCTGGAGAGAATAAGCGGTGAGGCGGATTCAGAGGGCTGGTCCCTTTTCTCGAGGGTTTCAGACCCCTCGGACATGCAACGGCTCGTCTACACCCTCGTCTGCCTGCTGCATCTCGTGCAGGCCGGCTCGGTCGACATACGCCAGGACTCGATGTTCGGGGAAATCTTCATACATCCCCTGAAAGTCACTCCTTAGAAATCTGGGAATCGTCGACTTCCTTCTTGCGCGCGCTCCTGCGGTAGCGCTCCATCACGGCGCGTATCTCCCAATCCGTTTTCGTTATCCATCCGAACATATCCCCCACCTCAGCACTGCCATTGCGCAATGGTCCTTTATAACCGTTTGTCTCAAAAAACCTGTATTTTATGTTACACGCATGCCGAAACTATGTGCAATCTCACATACTTTGGGGCACGCAACAGTGAGGAATCATGAAATCGGATGGCTGAAGCTGGGGAAAATTTACATGCGGAATAAGAAAATCGGAATGAAAATGAAAAAATTACTCGATGACGGTCGCCCCGGGCTTCGCCTTCGGCTTCGACTTCACTATCTTGACGTTGGCCGGGGTGAGGATTATCATGTCATTCGAGAGAAGGGCGATGTCGCCGTTCGTCTTGCTCGTGTGCATCTTCAGCTTCGAGATGATGCTCTTGAGCCTGTTCGGCTGCTTGGAAAGCGGCATCACGTTGAGGATGATGATGTTCTTGGAGCCGAGCTCCTTCACGGCCATGTCGCCGTCGCCCTCGTTCCGGAGGTCCACCCTCTTCACGTAGAAGTCCGCTGGCGGGCTTACAACGTCGCCTTCGTTCTGCATGATCTCTTCAAGGTCAGGCACTTCTGGTTCTTCGCTCTTCCCGAAAATCTTGTCGAACAGTCCCATTAAACCACCACTTTTGCATGGAGTGCACTTGTTCTGTGTCCTTTAATGCAATTAGTTTTTTAAATCCTCGTTCGTCGAAAGCCGGTGAATCCTTTCGTCCATCGCCCCCGCGCGGGAGCGTGCCCTGCGGCCAATATTATTACTATAGGGGGCTACCAGCCCCCCTTACTTCTGTTTATAAACCTTTAGCTCAGTATTTCTGCTGGTTTTGACGGTCCAGTTTGACCCAAATTCCCGAAGGGAATTTCATCTGGCCAAAAAGGTGGAAGAATGATTGATGCGATAACACTGGCATTGGGCGCCGGAGCGCTCACGCTGCTTTACGCCGCGTTCCTCGCCTACGGCGTGGTCCGCGCGAACAGCGGAAGCGAGAAGATGCGCGAGATAGCGAGGGCCATCCAGGAGGGCGCGAACGCCTTCCTCACAAGGCAGTACATGACGCTCGCCCCGATCGTCCTCGTGCTCGCGGCCGCGATAGGCGCCTTCGTCGGAGTCCCGACGGCCGCCGCTTTCGTGGCCGGGGTGGTTTCCTCGGCGCTTGCCGGATACATAGGCATGCAGGTTTCGGTGCGGGCTAACGTCCGCGTCGCGGAAGCCGCGAAATCCGGCCTTGG
>JBFLVW010000111.1:0-2129 GCA_040758235.1 Microcaldota archaeon | reverse complement strand
CCTGCCCCGAGCAGGAATATCCCGAAAAATGCCATCAATCCCTTGTACATGGTGGTCAGTCCTCCGCCCAATGGAGAGCGAATGTATTTTTTCACATAATATTCATATATTTATAAAGCTATCCCGGAAAAAGCGCGATTTTCGCGGAATGAAAACGCGTCAATACATAAAATATGACAGTTAGCGATTACGGGATTCGATGGTCTTGGTTTTTCCGTTGGGCAGCAGCTCGAGCAGCTCGTCAGGGTGCACGCCGAAACGCTTCGCGAGCGATTTCGCGAGCGCGCCCTTGTCCTTGCCCGCCAGCGAGGGAATTAGAACCAATTCATCTTTCAAGCGCGTTTTGGAGATGTCCGGCAGGAGCTCGACTCTCCCGCCCTCCCCGAGCCCGATTCTGAGGGCGAGGGCGGTTGCACGGAACCACTTGCGCTCCCCCAAAATCGCGAACGCGCCCGCGGGCACGAACCCCCCGCTGACGTTTTTGGTGAGCTGTTTTTTGTGCACGGCATAGACATCCACGGAGGCGTTGGCGTTTTTCCAGGCGTTCGAGAAGCATGCCGCGAACTGCGCTGTTTCCCGCAAGTCATCCTCGCTCGCACCCGTGCCGCCAACCAAAACCACAACAGCCCCGCCCTGGATGTCCGCATGGAAGAAAAGGTCGTTTTCCGTCATTCTCTTCGAGACGAGCTGGTCGTTCTGCTGGGCGCTTCTCCCGCCCAGCATGAGCTTTGCGCCGCCCGTATGGCAGAAGTGGAAGCTCTCGAACCATTCTTTCTGGCGCTTCACCCGCACTTCCTTTTTCCTGGGCTTCTTCGCTTCCGCAATCGCCTTTTCCGTCTCCTCAATCGCCTTCCGGACGCCCTCTGCCTTCTCCCTGCTCTCCTTCGCCTTTTCGTAGTAGTGCGCAGCGTTTTCGTGGACGGACTTGTTGTAGAAGAGCGTGACTTTCATCGTTCAGGTTTCCGTGACTGAATTAAAATAGGTTGCGGGATTCATGGCGAGAAGCGGAGCCTCAGCGCCGCAAGGCCCATGCCTATAACGTCCTTCGGCAGCCTGACCGAACTTTCCTTCCTGCCTTTCCACGAAACCGGGATTTCCGAGATGGTGAAACCGCGCCTGCGCGCGAGGATGAGTAGCTCCGTGTCCCAGAACCAGTGCCTGTCTTTTATTTCGGGGAGAAGCGGCAGGACTGCGGACCTCCGGAATGCCTTAAAACCGCACTGGTGGTCCCGCACCGGGCTTGCGAACAAAAGCCGTATCATCAGGTTGTATCCCCTGCTGAAAAAATCCCTGCCGGCGCTCCTGCCCGCCACCCTGGAGCCCGCGGTAAGGCGCGAGCCCGTCGCGATGTCCGCGCCGCCGCGGACTCTTGCCAGCAGCTCGGGAAGGTGGCGCAAATCCGCGGCGAGGTCCGCATCGGTGTAGAATATTATATCGCCGCGGCATTCCCGAATCGCGCGAGAGAGGGTCGCGCCCCTCCCGAGTCTTTTTTCCGAATGGATGATGCGTACGCGAGGGGATGAAAGCCCCCTGGCGGCTTCCAGCGTGCCATCGTCGCTCCCGTCCTCCGCAATCAGTATCTCGTAATCCGGCGACACGCTCCCGAGCGCCTTTTCCAGTTTCGAAACGCTTCCGGCGAGCACCCTGCGCTCGTTGTGGACAGGGATTATTGCCGATACTGCCACATGCGGAACGCTGCCCTTCATTCTCCCGGCCCCCTCTTCCCCGCGACTGCGAAAACGCTCACCCCGAATGGGAGGTCGGCGTACCGGAGGATGGCGTTCTCTGCGCGAAGAATTAGCCCCAGGGAGGAATTCGCGAGCGGATGCAGCCTGCGGAGGTCGTCCCCGCCGCGGAGCGCGATGCGGCGGATGGCGGCCGGCAGGAGAAGCAGGGCGTTCCAGTAGGACAACCTCCTTACCGCGAGGCCCGTGCTATCGAGCGCCGACCGGAGGGCGGACCCGGAGTATCTCCTGAAATGCCCGTTGGCATCATCGTGAGCGCTCCAAAGGGACATGAACGCGGGGACGAAGACGACCAGCGTTCCCCTGGGATGAAGAATCCTTGTCCATTCGGCGAGAGCCGCGCGCTCGTCCTCGATGTGCTCGAGCACGTCGGAAGCGATGACG
>JBFLVW010000110.1:0-6509 GCA_040758235.1 Microcaldota archaeon | reverse complement strand
TGGATTCGACCATCGCCTTGTAGACTACCACTGATTTCCCGAATCTCCTGAAGAACGAATCCATGGTTTTTTCCATTTTTGGGGGCACGCTGAGCGCGGATTTTGTTTTCCATAGCTCTTTTTTGAGCGGAAGCCTGTTCATGTGGTAGTAGAAAAGCCTTTTCACCCTGTTGAACTCCTTCCTGTTTTTCGATTTCAGGTCGTAAACATAGAGGACATCCATGGCTTCACGCATCGCGCGCCGCTCTGTCCATACGGCGTATCTATGTATCTATAGTTACATAACTTAATAAACAAACAACACGCTGAATATTAGTGGAACTATACTCCCCCCTCCCCCTCTCTTAAAACCAACATCACTTCCCTATCTTCTTCCTATACTCAGCATAAGTCATAAGGCGCTCCATGGCCTTCACAGCCGCTTTCGGGGAATTATAACTGGGGACGCCCTTGCTTTCCAGTATCTTCCTGTAAGCCTCCGTGTATGTCCCGCCAATCGAAATGGTAGCGATCGGCTTCCTCCTATCGTCAGAAGCCTTGGTCAGGACATGGATTATCCTTTCATCTATCGGCGGCGTCTGGGTGAGAACCACGATTATCAGCGCGTCTATCCCGGGGTCAAGCATCATCGCCTCTATAGCCCTGCCGTAAGATTCCACGCCCGAGTCCGCGACGAGGTCGAGCGGGTTGTTCACGTTTCCGTATGATGGCAGGATTTTCGCGATTTCCTCCCTCGTCTCCTTCGAGAACTGGGCAAGCTCGAGCCCCTCGGCTTCGATGTAATCCGTCGTAAGGACGCCTATCCCGCCTCCGTTCGTTATTACGGCGGTCCGCTTCCCCTTCGGGAGCGGCTGGTTGAATATCTTCACGAAGTCGAAGACCTCATTTATACCGTCCGCTTCAGTAACCTTCGCCTGCTTGAAGGCAGCATGATACGCAAGATAGCTTCCGGCTATGTTCCCGGTGTGGGACATCGCGGCGGCCTGCCCCCCCGCGCCCTTTCCGGCCTTGAGGGCGATGACCGGCTTTATCCTGTTCACCCTCGTCATCGCCTCAAGGAGCTTCCTGCCGTCCTTCGCGCCTTCAAGATAAAGGATTATCACTTCTGTTTCCTTGTCCTTCGCCAGATAGTCGAGGTAATCGGCCTCGTCGAGGACGGTGCTGTTGCCGTAAGATATGAACTTCGAGATGCCAAGGCCGTAATACGCCGCGAGGTCCATGACCGTAGAGCCTACGGCGCCGCTCTGCGTGATGAAAGCGATTCCCCCCGGCCTAGGCCGCTCGAGCTTGTATGAAGGCAAAAAGATGCTGTCGACCTTCGTGTAGGGGTTGAACACGCCCAGACAGTTAGGGCCGACGACCGGCATCCCGCTTTTTGCGGCTATATCCCGAATCCTTTTGGCCAAATCATGCCTGTTCACCTCCTCGAACCCGCCGCTGAGGATGACCGCTCCGCCTACCTTCTTCGCGGCGCAATCCTCCATTATCGCCGGAACCGTTTCTGCCGGGGTGGCGATGATGGCGCAGTCCACGCTTCCGGGTATGTCGGAGGCCTTCCCGTAGCATTTGAGGCCGAGAATCTCCGGGTATTTTGGATTCACGGGGTACACGCGGCCGGGGAATTTGGTCTCCAGCATGTTCTTGATAAGGACGTTGCCTATCTTGTTCGGCGTCGGGGACGCGCCGATTATCGCTATCGAACTCGGGGAGAAGATCTTCTTCAGGTTCTGCACTATTTTTTCCATTCCCACCACCTGCTGAACCTCGCGTCCACTATGTCGCATCCGTTCTCATCGAAGACGACCGGATTCAGGTCCATCTCTTTGATGTCCTCCTCCTGCATGAACCGGCACGCCCTCAGAACGAGTGCCTCCAGCGCCTTCCTGTCAATGGGCTTCTTGCCGCGGGCCCCTTCGAGGAGGGGGTGGACCTTGAGCTCGGCGACCATCTCATCGACGTCCTGCGGCGTAAGGGGGCAAATCCTCGCGCTGATGTCCCTGAATATCTCGACGTATATGCCGCCGAGCCCCAGGACTATCATGTGGCCGAACTGCGGGTCCTTCTTCCCCCCTATTATCAGCTCCACGCCCTTGCGCGCCATCTTCTGGACGAGGATGCCGTCTATCCTTTTCCCCCTGCAGCTCTGCATGATGTCGGAGTATGCGAGGGCGAGGGCCTCCCCGCTCTTAATCCCGACCTTCACCCCCCCGAAATCCGTCTTGTGCTCTATCTCAGGGGAGACCACTTTGAGCGCCACCGGGTACCCCATCCTCTCGGCGGCCTTCCGCGCCTCCTCCCCGCTTCTGGCAAGGGAATACGGAATCAGCCCGAAGCCGTGCTTTTCAAGAAGCTTGAAGTCGTCTATGAGGGTCATGCTACATAACAAAAAGGGCTTTCTATTTATTGCTATCCTCAGGAGGGCATGTCCTCGAGGCTGGGCGCGCCCAAATTGAGCGCGCACTCCCTGATGCGGTCCCTGTAATACATTATCCTGTGCCGCGCCTTCCGCTCCAGCATGTCATGGAAGCCCGGGTCCTTCTCCACCGTGTTCCTGACGTACCACTTCATCAGCCTGAAGTCGGCAATGTCGGAGACGCTTCCCGGATACCTGAGCCTCGCGACGATGTCGTCGGCCTCCTCAGCGCTGATGTCATGCGTCCCGGTCATGAAGCACTTCACGGTGGCGGGGTCTAGCTCGACGCCGGAAACGGCGATTGCATACCCTATCGAGTCCTTCATCGAGTGCACCCACTCGTCGGCGCGATAGTGCCTCGGGAGGACGGCCGAGAGGAAGTCGGCCGTCTTGGCTATCCTCGACTGGAGGGGGAGCCTGTTCCCGACCAGGTTCGCAGGGTAGCTCGGATACATGCTTCCCCTCCCGTTGAACATCACGTGGTGGGTCCCGACCATGTCGTGGAGGACCTGGCCGTCGTCGCATCCGAACAGCCGCACGAATCTTGTTCCTGCTGCTATGTGCTCGTCCCTGAGGACCCTCTTCTCCGCGTCGTTGAGCCGGTGGCCCTCGAAAAGGCAGAAGAATATGAGGTCCACGCCGAGCTCCTTCACGACAAGCGCGAGCGGCAGGAAAGTCTTGCCGATGTCGTGGGCATAGCCCCCGGCAAAGCACGTTTCCGGAACGAGGGCCTCGCTCCCGGTGATGCCCTGCTCCCTCGCCTCGCTCGCAATGATGTATGAGAAATACCCGACCTCGAGCGAATGCCTCTCGGTGTAGGTCCATTTCCTCTTCCTGCCGTCCATCTCGGCGAGCCTCTTCGCCGTCGCCTTGACGAGCCCGGAAACGCTCTCCGCGCGGTTCCTGTCCTCCTCCCTGAGCATCCTCTCAGAGATGTGCCATTTCACGAGCCCCTCGAGCGCCGGCGGGTGCATGCTCGCGGCTTTATAGAGGATGGTTTCGCACAGCTTCGGATGTGCATGTTCTGATTTTTCGGATCTCTGGCGCATACACATTTCATCTTTGGAGGACTTTTTAAACCACGCCCTCCCAATCTCGCCCATGAAGATATATACGAGGTTCGGGGACAAGGGGAGCACCCAGCTTCTCGGGGGCTCCGTAGTGCCGAAGGACGACCCGAGGGTGGAGGCCTACGGGAGCGTCGACGAGCTCAACTCCGTTCTCGGCATCGCCATCTCCTTCTGCGAAATCGGGGAAATCAGCTCCTCGCTGACAAGAATCCAGGGCGACCTGTTCACGATTGGCGCCGAGCTGGCGTCCAAGGGCGCGAAGTCCAAGCCCCTCCCCCCGGCGCGCGTTTCCGAGCTTGAGGAAGAGATAGACCGGCTGTGGGAGCAGCTTCCTCCCCTCCAGAATTTCATCCTTCCCGGCGGCAGCAAGAGCGCCTCCCTCCTCCACCACGCCCGGACGGTCTGCCGGCGCGCGGAGCGGGCCGTCATCACGCTCTCGTCCAGGGAGCCGGTGGAGCCGGGCATCATAACCTACATGAACCGCGTCGGGGACCTGCTTTTCGCCATGGCAAGGTACGCGAACTACCGGAAGAAAGTCCCCGAAGCGATATGGAAAGGGCACTGAGGTTAAAAACCCCCTCCGGCACATTATTTCCGATGGACGGGCTGGCAAATAAGATAGATGCGCTCAGGAAGACCCCTCTCTCGCGGGCGGTCAGCGCGCGGCTCTCAGAATTCCTCGCCATGGGGGACGCTCCCGACGATGCGCTTTTCAAGGAGCTGTGCTTCTGCCTGCTCACCGCGAACTACACCTCGGAGGGCGGAATCAGGATACAGAAGGCGATAGGGGACGGTTTCCTTACTCTGGAGCAGGACGAACTCGCAGCCTCGCTCAAATCGCTCGGCTACCGCTTTCCCAATACGCGCGCAAGATACATCGCGGAAGCGCGCCGGCATTCCGGCATCCGCTCGCTGCTCGCCTCAGCAGGCGGGCGTCCGCTCCGCGACCATCTTGCTGACACGGTCCTCGGGCTCGGCTTCAAGGAGTCGAGCCACTTCCTCCGAAACATCGGCTATATGGACTACGCGATAATCGACTTCCACGTGATAGACGTTCTCGCAGAGCACAATCTCATCGTGAGGCCGAAGTCGAAATCCCTCAGCAGGAAGAAGTACCTCGAAATAGAGCGCGTCCTCGGGCGGCTCTCGAAGCGGCTCGGCATGAGCCAGGGCGAGCTGGACCTCTACCTTTGGTACATGGAAACCGGCAAGGTACTGAAATGATAGTAACTGTTACTTAAAGCGCGCGGGGCACAATATGCCCGATGCAGGACCAGCAATATCCCCGCCACCAGGCCGCGCCATCGATGCTCCCGGTGATGTTCACTGTCTTCATAGACCTCCTCGGCTTCGGGATAGCCATACCTGTCCTCGCGCCCCTTTTCCTCGACCCTAACTGCCCCGTCATGCCGCCCGGCGCAGACCTCGCATCCCGGACACTCACTCTCGGCCTCCTACTTGCGGCATACCCCCTTGCGCAGTTCTTCGGCGCGCCCATCGTAGGCGGCCTCTCGGACCACCACGGGAGGAAAAAAATGCTCATGCTCTGCCTGAGCGCCACGATGGCCGGATACCTCGTCTTCGCCTATGGCATCATGAGCGGCTCGCTTCCCCTCCTGTTCATCGGGAGGCTGGTCGACGGCTTTACCGGCGGCAGCATCTCCGTTGCGCTCTCCGCGATAGCCGACATCAGCGACCCGAAGGAAAAATCCAGGAATTTCGGGATGGTCGGGATGGCGTTCGGCCTGGGATTCATCATCGGGCCCTTCCTGGGAGGGAAGCTCGCCGACCCCTCGGTGGTGGGCTGGTTCAGCTACTCCACCCCGTTCCTGTTCGCAGCCTTCCTCGCCCTTGCGAACGTCCTGCTTGTCGCCTTCCGCTTCCAGGAAACCCTTGTCGTCCGCTCGAAAACCAGCGTGGACCTCCTGATGGGCTTCCGGAACATCCGCAGGGCGGCCTCCATCCCCGGCCTCCGGACGCTTTTCGCCTTCGTCTTCGTCCTCACGCTCGGATTCAACTTCTTCACGCAGTTCTTCCCGGTCTTCCTCATCGAGAAATTCTCCTTCACGCAGTCGGCCGTCGGCGACACCTTCGCGTACGTCGGCTTCTGGGTCGCGCTCACACAGGGCCTGCTCAACCGCAAAATCTCCGCCATCCTCCCCCCGGAAAAAATCCTGCGCTACTCGGTAATAGCAACATCGGCCGCTCTGGCCCTCCTCCTCGTTCCCGGCGAGCCCGTGGCGCTCCTTGCGGTCCTCACCCTGATTCCAATCTCGAACGGCCTCACATTCCCCAACTACACCGCCCTGATATCCAACCTCGGCGGGAAGGAATCCCAGGGCGAAATACTGGGCATCACGCAGTCCATACAGGCGCTCGGGATGTCGATACCGCCAGTCATCGCAGGCTACCTGGCATCCGCGGACGCCGGCATGCCGGTCCTTGCGGCAAGCGTAATCACATTCATCGCATGGGCAATATTCTCCGTATTCTTCAGGAGGGGGAAGGAGAAATTCCACGAAATCTGAAACAAGGGTTTATATCGGCCAGCCATCAATTGTCGTATGAGGTAAACAAAAATGAGAGTGGCTGACGGGCTTTACGGCGAGTTCGAAATCGGGGAGCCGGTCCTCGCCGCGCTCATCCGTTCGCCGGATGTCCAGCGGCTCAAGGGCATAGCCCAGTACGGCATCCCATACGATTACTATCCCGTCCCGGGCTTCAGCCGCTTCGACCACTCGCTCGGCGTCATGCTTCTCCTGCGCCGCCTGGGGGCGTCAATAGAGGAGCAGGCCGCGGGACTTCTCCACGATATCTCCCACACGGCCTTCTCGCACGTCACAGACTACGTCTTCACCGAAGACGGCGGCAACCACCAGGACGAGCGCCATCTCGCTTACTTCTACGCCACCGGCCTTCCGGCCGTCCTTGAAAAATTCGGCATGGACCCCTGGCGCGTCGCCATGACCGACCTCCATCCCCTCCTTGAGCGCGAGGCGCCGGATTTGTGCGCAGACCGCATCGAC
>JBFLVW010000109.1:0-13476 GCA_040758235.1 Microcaldota archaeon | reverse complement strand
GACGAGGACGCGCTCAAGCTGATGGCCGAATACGGCCGGCACGGGGGGGCCTGAACATGGAGGAAATCCTGCTCGTGGACTACCTGGAGGATGCCGCGGCATACCTGCGGGAAAAACGGGAAAAGCTGCACAGGCTCGAGGAGACCTTCAAGAAGATATACGACCGGGACATCAAGAAGGAGATGGCCGAGATAAAGGTCGAAATACGGAAGAAGCAGTCCGAGGTCAACTACCAGCTCCTCCTCAACCTGGAGGAGTTCCGGGCCCTCAACAAGTATTACGGCGACCTGCTCAGGGCGTTCATGGAGGACGAGCATATCGGCAAGGTCATAGGGAAGAAGGCGTGGCTCCTTGATTTCCGGCCGACTCCCCCGAAACTCGCCGCGGCGAAGCTCCAGCAGATAAAGGAATGGCGCTCCCAGCTCCGGGACGCGAGGTCGTTCCTCCGGAAATGGGTGGGGAGGGTGGACGCACGCTCCATCGTCGCGACTTATCCCGTCCTCAGGGGCCACATGAGCGGGGAGATGGACAAGGAGGAGGCCCTCGCCGCAGTCGACAAGGCCGACCGGGTTCTCCTCAAGGAGGGCTGGCTGCTCCTGATATCGGATTCGCTAATCCAGATACCCATAGCGAAATTCATGACCAACATCAGCAGGCTGCGCTACGAGGAGGTGCAGGCCTCGCATGCGATGAACCATGCGCGCGGGCGGGGGACCGTGGCGGAGACGGCGGCCCTGCGCAAGTTCCAGGAAATAACCCGGAAGAGGCAGCATTACGAGAAAATGATAGAGCAGGTCCTGCTCGCGAACCCGAAATACCTGAAGGCCCTCAAGAAGGACAGGAACTGGCTCGCGAAGAACCGCTCCTCCAGCCTCGACAAGCTCGTGCAGGGCATCTCCCCGAAAAGCATCAAGGAGAGGGTGTGGCTGAACCGTATGAGGAAGAAGCTCGAGGCCTGAGCGCACCATTTATTGCCCTATGCCTCCAAATTGCACCAGTATGGAGACTAGAAAAATCGCGATTATCATAGCCGCAATTCTCCTCGGCTGCCTCATCGTCGGAATCATCGGCGCGTTTCTCGCAGGGAAATGGCTCGAGAGCAACGTGTCGGTGGACTACGAAAATTTCAGGAATACCGTTTATGACTGCGGTCCCGGCTCAAGCGGAAACGTGAACGTTTTCGGGGCGAAGCTTAACCTCACAGTAGTCGGCCTCACGACATACCGGGGCCGGCAGGTGTGCCACTCCTCCGGCACTTTCGAGTATGAGGAGAACCTATACGATGCCGATTATTATGTCGTGGACGAGGACTCCAACTGCATGGTGCTCCGCGAGCCGGGGATGGAGGAAATCGCGGACGAGGACTGCGACGGGAGCGGATGGCTCGGGTATACGGGCGGCTAGCCGAATGTGATTCCCATGGCAGACTCCCTCCATCATCTCCACAAGAGGAAAAGGGTGCACGAGTTGCTCGAGCCTTACCCGCACCCGGACAAGTGGAAAAACATTCTTGACAAGGCAGTTTTCGCGGTGGCATTCATGACAGTCGTCATGACGGTCCCCCAGGCCGCGAAAATCTGGATGGATAAGACGGCGGAAGGGGTTTCCCTGCTGTCATGGGGCACTTACGCCGTCGGGGCGGCCTTCTGGGTCCTCTACGGGCTCATGCACCGGGAGAAGGTCATAGTCGTGATATACGCGCTCTTCTTCCTGCTGAACCTCGCTGTCGTCGCGGGAATCCTGGTTTACGGCTAGCCCCTGAGCCTCTTTATCCTTTCCTCGATTTTTCTCTTGACCGCATCAGTTATCCTGGGGTCGTCCTTCAGGAACAGCGTGTAGAAATTCAAAAGCAGCTGGCTCGTTTTTTTGGAATCGGACTTCTTCGCCTTCCTCATGTGGTCGTCCGAGCGGGGGTCGTCCATGAAAAGGTAGCACATAGACAGGAAGAAGTTGGTCGTGGGGTCGTCCTCCAGCTCGAGCGCGCTGCGGAAAGCCTCCGCCGCCTCCTCCATCTCGAACAGCTCGAAGTGCGCCATCCCCTTGACCTGGTAATACCTCGACTTCCTCCCGAGAATCAGGGCCCGCTCGAAGCACTCCTGCGCAGCATCGTAGTTCCTGAGCTTGAGCGAGACTACGCCGCGGAGGTACCACAGCTCGTCCCTCTCCGGCTCGGCGATGAGAAGCCTGTCCAGAACGCCGGCCGCTTCGAGGTATTTCTGCCTCGAAAGAAGGTCCTTGGCCCGCTCCAGTTCCTCCATGCTATTTCCCTATGGAAGCATCTTTTTAAAGAGTATTATACAGAGCATTATTGCCAAAAACGTAAAAAAGTGGGAATATGGTGGAAATGCGGAAGGAGATAGAGCGGCCGGCGGAGGCCGTGAAGCCGCGCGAGATGCCGGCGATATCGAGGGAGCAGAGGGAATTCCATACCCCGCTCGACACTCTAGGGCGCTCGGCAATGCACATGCGCACGCCCAATGAATCGGCGAGGCAGGGGGGGCCGCGGGCCGTTTCGAGGGCTGACCTTGACATGCGCGTCGCGAGGAACGTTTCGGCGCTCAGGCTCGAAGGCTCGACGCCGGTTCACGAGCGCCTGCTCCGCATGCTGGAATCGATTTAGCCCTTTCCGGCCCAGTGGTCCTATGATAGTCATCGACGCCAGGGATTACACATCGGATTTGAGCTTCCAGGGGTTCGCGGTCATGGTCGCGGCCGCGATGCTCTCGATAATCCTCTCGATATACCTCATCGTCGGCAACCCCTCATTCCTCACGCGTGCCGAGCCCGTCTCCTACGTATGGGCGATCGGCTCGGCGATAGTGGTCGCGACCCTCATCCTCGTCCTCAAGGGAAAGGGAATGCTCTTCCGCCTGCCCCTCAGGTGCATGGAAGATTCAATCCTTATCCAGCCGGTCATGGGAATCAGGCCCAGGAAGCTCGCCTACAAGGACCTTGCGAGCTTCGAGGTGTGGCACAACCTGGGCTACAGGAAGGTGCGCAGCGGCGCATCCGCCCTCACTTTCCGGCACGGGGCGGTCACGAGCGTCGAGCCTTTCCCGGACAAGGACTCGGTGCGCAGGTTCGCCGAGGGCCTGAAGCCCGTTCTCGAGAAGAACGGCATGTCGATGAAGACCTTCGAGGAGGCGGACTCCCTCCATTTCATGTTCCAGCGGGACGTTCGCAAGCGCATCTAATCCCCTTTATAAGCACTTTCATCTACTTAATGCAACATGACACCCTTCCAGCCAGCCCCGCGCATCTCTCTCGCGGCCCCGGTGCGGGGCAGGCGCGAGCGCATCTGCAGGGGCGAGGAGGCGGAAATAAGCAGGATGCTCGGCCCGAAAAAATACGCGGGCATGGTCGAGCGCCTGCAGGTGCACGCCCCGCACTCGTATGACATGACATTCGACATCTCTTATGCCAGGGACAGCTCCTTCCAGCCGCCGCGGGTGTCGTCGGGAAACCCGGCGAACCACATCCTCCGCTTCCTCGCGCTCCGCTTCGCGCGTGCGCTTTACCCCGAAAACTTCGTAAATGCGCGGGAGCTTCGGCTCTCCCGGAAGAGCGGCAGCCTCGTTTCGGCGATGTATTCGGATTACGTTCCGGATGAGGGGGGCGCGACGGGGCGGCGGACGGAATTCCTGCACAGGTTCCACTCCGAGGATGACCGGGATGGGCAGGACCGCGTCCGCGCGGAGGCTGACGCGCTGGAGCATGCCGCAAACCCCATGCTCCGTCGCGACATGAGGGTCATGGAAGTATCGGGGATAATCATCCCCCACCCGGAAGCCAACTACCACCTGTCCGGAGGGAATACCGTCTTTGTCGAGGTCCTCGGAATCGACGTCCGCAGGGCTTTCGCGGTCGTGAGCGAGCTCTCGCAGAGACCGGAAGAGCCCCTCGCCCTGCTCTCCCTCATGTGCGCGGTGATGTTCTCCTCCTACTCCGGAAGCAACAGGAGGTTCGCCGCCTCTCTGGACTCGATGTTCCCGGGAATAGGCTTCGGGGAGGTATACGGAACCATCTACGGGATGCTCGCGGCGGACCGCCCGCCCGCCGCCAGGGAGGATTTTTCCCCGGCAGACGGCCTCTTCCATGAGATGCACTCTTCAATGTTCAACGTTCACTCGCTGGCGCATTCCATGATCAGGGAGGGGGGGCAGAATCCGCAGGCTCCCGGATGGCCGGTTGCGATTGAGAAGGGACTTCTCACTCCATCTCTATAGTCCCGGGCGGCTTGTTCGTGATGTCGTAGACGACGCGCCCCACCGAGCGGATTTCATTCGTGATGCGGGTGGAGATGCGCTCGAGGACGTCGGGGGGGATGTGCGAAAAGTTCGCGGTCATCCCGTCCAGCGAGCGGACCGCGCGGACCACGACAGTATACTGGTACGCCCTCTCGTCCCCCCGCACGCCGACCGTCTTGGAAGGCAGGAGAGCCGCGAAATACTGCCAGGGCCTCTCCATTTTTCCCGCCGCGGCCGCGGCATCCATCTCGTTTTCCACGATGTCGCAGGCCTCCTGCACTATCTGCACCTTGTCCGGGGTTATCTCGCCGACGACCCTGACCCCGAGGCCCGGCCCGGGAAACGGCTGCCTCTGGTAGATGCTTTCGGGAAGCCCAAGCTCCTTCCCGACCATCCTCACTTCGTGCTTGTAAAGCTCGCGGAGCGGCTCGCACAGCTTCAGGTGCATTTTTTCAGGAAGGCCCCCGACATTGTGGTGGCTCTTTATCGTGTCTCGCCCCATCCCGCCGCTCTCTATCCAGTCCGGGGCGATAGTGCCTTGGATGAGGAAGGCGGCCTTCAGCTTCTTCGCCTCCTCTTCGAACATCCTCACGAAAACCTCTCCGATGGCCTTCCTCTTCGCCTCGGGTTCGGTTATTCCGGCAAGCGCCCTGAGGAACCTCTCCCTGCCGTCCAGGACGTGCAGTTCCACGCCGAGCGAATGCGCCGTCGCCCTCACTTTTTCCGTCTCCCCCTTCCTCATCAGCCCGTTGTCAACGTACACTATGTGGACCTGTCCGGGGCATGCCCTTGCGGCTATGGTCGCGGCGACGAAAGAGTCCACTCCCCCGGACACGGCCGTAATCGCGGTTTCTTTCCCGAGCGTCCCTGCAACGTCCTTCTCGGCCTGGGCTATGAACTTTTTGGGGTCGAACGGCATTTCATACACCTACTGAGGCTCCTATCCCCAGCATCGCAGCGAGCGTCGTCAGGGCGAAATACCATGCCGCAAGCCAGGGCGCCGCGATGAGGATGGTTATCGTGAGCGAGTGTATCATACTGAGGCCATGCACGGCTTCGAGCGCCCTGGCGTTCATGTACAGCATAAGATACATGAAGCTTATTATCCAGACCGAGACGACGGCAAGCAATGCTATGCACGGAAGAATCGGGGTGAGCGGCGCGAAGAGCGTCGCGACGAGGGATACGGACACCGCGAGCCAGACGACCGAACCGGCGTAAATGTGCTGCGCGAACGTTCCGGTGCCGCCTGTCAGGCGCGCGAGGCCGAACGATGCGGCCTGCGCGGCCAGATTGAGCGCGAACACGAATACTACCCAGAAAAGGAACTGGTGCAGGGCCGCGGGACCGAGCAGGCTGATGTCGAGCTTCGGCTGCGGGGCCCCGACCACCTCGCTGAAGGTGTCGGACGCGAAATTGGTCACCTGTATCGATTCGTAGGTGCTCGCGACGCCGAAGAGGAATATGATGAGGCTCCCGATTGCGAAAACGGCTATCCCCAGGTCTCGGTTACCATCCGCAGCCGCCGCCCTGATGCGCGCGCCTGCCTTGCCGGGGTCGAAAAGGCCGAGGGCGCTGTCCCAGGCGGCGCGCAGGCCGCTCCCGCTGCGGACGGTCTCGGCAGGGCTTGCGCTCCGGCCGGTTTTGGTGGCGCTTCCGCTCGCCTTCTTCTTTCCCATGGACACTCTATCACAGGACCGCTTTAAAAAATTTGCCGGGGCTTTCCTCCCCATGCGGGTGATAGCCGATTTCCACATCCACAGCAAATACGCGAGGGCGACGTCCCCCCGCTGCGACATACCGGGCCTCGCCGAGGGCGCGAAGCTGAAGGGTATAAGCCTTCTTGCGACCGGGGACTTCACCCATCCGGTCTACTTCAACGAGCTGAAGTCAGCCCTCGCCGGCCGCGACGGGGGAAGCGGCATATTCCCCTGCTCGGGCGTCCATTTCATCCTGGGGACGGAAGTGGGCGTGACATACGACTATGAGGGGAAAAACCGCAGGATGCACCATTGCATCCTCGCGCCATCGTTCGAAACCGCCTCCCAGATAAACGACAGGCTCTCTCGCTTCGGCAACCTCAGGGAGGACGGCCGGCCGACGCTCTCCATGTCGAGCGCAGAGCTCGCGGAGGAACTGTTCTCGATATCGAAGGAAACAGAGCTGATACCGGCCCATGCATGGACGCCGTGGTTCTCCGTCTTCGGTTCAAGGGGAGGCGTGGATTCGATAGGGCAGGCCTTCGGCGACCAGGCGAAAAACATCCACGCAATCGAGACCGGCCTTTCGTCGGACCCCAAAATGAACTGGATGCTGAGCGCGCTCGACCGCTACACTCTCCTCTCGAACAGCGACGCGCACAGCCCGGAGAAACTGGGGCGCGAGGCCAATGTCCTGGAGCTTCCTTCCATGACATACGCGGCGGTCATGGAGGCCATCAGGACGAGGAAGGGCTTCGTCAAGACATACGAGTTCTATCCTGAGGAAGGAAAATACCACTACGACGGCCACCGCAACTGCGGCATCCTCCTCTCGCCTGCCGAGACCAAGGCGAAGAAGGGGCTCTGCCCGGTCTGCCGTAAAAGGCTCACCGTCGGAGTCATGCACCGCGTCTTCGACCTCGCCGACAGGAAGTACGGATTCAGGCCGGAGGGAGCCGTTCCGTTCCAGCACATCGTTCCGCTGACCATCGTGATTTCCAAGGCGCTCGGAAAGCCGGAGACATCATCAGTCGTTGCTGAGGAATACTCCAAGCTCATCCGGTATTTCGGAAGCGAGTTCGCGGTCTATGAGGCGAAGGAGGAGCAGGTCCGCCTCGCGACGGGGAAGGAAATCGCGGACGCCCTCGTCCGCGTGAACACGGGAAAAATCCGCTGGGTCCCGGGGCACGACGGCGTTTTCGGCCAGCTCGTTCTCGACGAATCATCACAGAAAAAAGGCTCGGTGGACAGGATGCAGAAAAGCCTTGACGATTTTTAGAATTTCTAACTGCACCCCCCTGGGGGGATAGCCCGGATTAAATATTCTGTGTGATAAAATGGATATATGTCCGAATTCAAGCCATTGCCTGATAATGTCCGGGATAGATTGAAAGCTACGCAAAAGAGGCTGACAGAAATCAGGTTCGCCTACGACCGTGCAAGGGAGTCGTTTCACTGGCAGGGGCAGGATGCCATCGACAGGCTGGATACCGCGAAATCCGTCGTGTGTGCATCAGATACGATGATTGATTCTGCAGTAGTGATAGACCTGGGATCTATGCTCAATGGCAAGCCGTCCGAACGCCCGCCCGTTTCCGAAACGGCAAAACGCCCTCTTTCCATAAAAGCGGGGGGTTTCGATTCGACGAACAACATTGATGTTCTTGCGGCGAGGCGAACGATTTTGAGGCAGGCCTCGATGTCAGGGGATGGCGTCAGGGACGAAGCCGACTCGCTCTCCCAAAAAATAGAATGCGTGCTTTGGCAGGAGGGGACGGAGGGGAAGCTAAAGGCCGAAAAAAGAAAATCCATGTTCTCCGGACTGGAAGCAATCGCCGCTGCAACCTTTCTCGGCGCTGCGTGCGGATTCGCATTCACTCCCGACTGGAATGGTTCGGCCAAGCTCCACGCGATATCGGCCGCTGTTGGCGCGGCTATCGGACTGGCAGGCTCCACTGCATACTCCATAAACAAAGTCATCAACATGCTCAAATCCCAAAAGAAAGCTCGGGCGGAAATGGAGTCTTTAAGGGAGGACGTCCTGGGGATGGACCTCGACGCCTGCTGTTCGCGGCTTGAGGGGGAGCTGAAGGACGTCCAAGCGAATTCAACCGCCAAATTGGAAGCAATGATAGCGGAATGCCTGTCCGGGGTGGACGAGCTGATTCAGGCATTAAGGGGAAAAATCAAGTGGGATGGTACTTTCCCGGGCAGAACGGATGAAGACCTCCATAATGCACGTGTAAATCTGCAGTCGTATGATTACCGTAATAAAGTAAAATCTCTTAGTTAATCCTTTTCTCCCGCCGCCTTCCCTTCTTCATTTCGGAAGCGCCACCTTCCATCAGCCTTCCCGCAGCCGCGCCCTCCCCGCCCGCGGTTCGTTCGTTCCCGCCGGTTTCGGATTCGTTCGGCCCGGCTGCCGGGACCGTTTCCCCGGCCTTTTTCGCCATCCTCTCCCCTCCCCTGAAAAGGTTCACGAGAAGCGGTATCGCATAAAATGATGCCGCGAAGCCGGCTATCGCGCCGGTCGCGACGCGGATTGCATTTGTGCTCTCATACACGAAAGGCAGGAAGCCGAGCTCGGAAACGAGCTGGACGCTCCCGTCGAGCCCCAGCGGGACTATCGCGAGAACGAGCCATACGGCCGGCCAGACGGAATCGTCCTCGAGCCTGCGGGCGAGCGGGTATGCGAGGGCGCCAATCAGCATGGCCCCGTAAAGCCCGACGTCCCTCGAGCAGACCGGCATCTTGTAGCCGACTGCCGCGCCGCTCTCCACCCTGACGATGGCGCGGTCGTCCGGGTCGCTTATGAACTTCCCCTCCTGCGGCAGGCAGTCCGCGACCCAGTAGGACGCCCCGTCGCTGAACAGGCATAGCGAGCGGGACAGCTTCTGGTGGCATGTCGCCGCGAACGCCGAGTAGGCGAATCCCATGTCCCCGCTGAAAGAGAGCAGGGGGACGAGGAACACGGAGCCGACAAGGAGGACGAAGAACACTACGTATCCGGCATAGGTCAGTTTGGCGCTTCCCATCGACGTATTTGAACGGGGAAAGGTTTTTTAATTGCATCCGAGAAGTGAGGTGCAAGGTGATCTGGAATGAGCACGAAGCTATCGAGACTCTACGGAATGGACATCTTCACCGATTCGGGGAAGTTTATCGGAAACGCGCAGGATTTCATCGTCGACCTTGAGGGCGGCGAGGTTTCGAGGATACTCATCGAGGCCCTCCCGGCAGGAAAGGACGACGCGAAAAGGATGCTCCGCGAAAAAAGCATAATGTACAAGAACGTGAAATCCGTCGAGGACGTGATTGTCGTCAGCAAGGGCCCCTCGGCGCCTCCACAGTGAAATCATGGCAGGCGGCGCGAAGCAGATTCTCCTTCTTGTCGTTTCCCTCATCATAGGGATAGGGGTGACGTTCTTCAGCACCGGCCTCATGAACGAAGTCGGCTTCATCGTCGACCAGCAGACGCAGATAATAATCGCGGTCGTAATAAGCCTGTTCGCCTACGTATCGTTCTACTTCATGTCAAAGGGCCACGGCGGCTGACAGCCACCCGGCTATCTTTTTCTTTATCTTTGCATCCGGCAGGACCACGACCATCCCCTTCTTCGGCTGGCCATAAACTATGACGTCCTTCGGACCCGAAGCGAGTATGAACGCGAGCGCCGTCAGGTCCTCCTCCCCGTATATGAGGACCGCCCCCCCGCGCCTTATAAGGGCGGGCGCGTCCGCGAGGATTTTTTCCGAGAGCGTGCCGGCGGGATTCCTGTATCTTTTCGGCCTGCTGAAGTTCCTCTCGAGCGCGCCGACCATGCCGGAATCCAGCCTCATGCGCATGAACAGGTGGTCGAAAACCGCGAGGTGGGGGCGGATGCCGACCGCGAGCAGGCAGAGGGTGCATACGTCGCCGACGGAAATGACCCTGCGGCCTTTTGCGAGCCTTCCAATACGCCTGTAATCGGTGACCAGCGTGCCGAGCGGCCTTTTGAGCTTTGCCCTGACTGCATCCGGTATCCTCATGGATAAAATAGGCCGTCCCGCTTAATAACGGGAAGGATTCAAAAGAAAAAAATTACGGTCCCAGGGCCGCGACATTTATCGTCGCGTTCACTGACCCGACGCCTATTACGTTCGGGTGCACGGTTATCCTCATGCCGTCTGCGCCGACATCGTGCGTAGTGTCAACGCCCGGCGGGCAGACGAGGTCCGCGACGGGCGTTCCCGTGCCGCACATCGTCACAGAGATGAGCGCGGCTCCTGCCCCGTTCTTTCCGGTATAGGTGAAAGCGTACATCCCGACTTCGGTTGCGTCCGAATCGTTCTTGTGGAGCGTCCCGAGGAAAGTGCCGGTGGTTCCGCAGACCACTCCGCCATCACCGCCATCGGTCGTTCCGCCGTCTGTCACGACGCCGCCGTCGGAACCTGCCATGCCTCCGTCTCCCCCTGTTCCGGAGCCTCCGTCAGTTTCTGTCCCGCCGTCGGTCGTAGTTCCGCCGTCCGAGCCGCCCATGCCCCCATCGCCGCCGGTGCCTGAGCCTCCGTCCGTGGTCGAGCCCCCGTCGGTTTCCGTGCCGCCGTCAGTGACGACCCCGCCGTCAGAGCCGCCGGTTCCGCCATCCCCGCCGGTTCCCGAGCCGCCGTCGGTCGTCGTCCCGCCGTCAGTGCCGGCCATCCCGCCGTCGCCCCCGGTACCGGAGCCTCCGTCGGAGCCGCCGCTTCCCCCATCCCCTCCGGAGCCGCTGCCTCCGTCGGTCTCGGTTCCTCCGTCCGTCGTGGGTCCGCCGTCAGTCGTACCGGTGCACCTGACGTTCACCGACATTTTGGCTGATTTTGGCACTGTAACGGTTACGTTTTCAGCAGTGACGTCAATCTCAATATCTGTCCCCATGACCGCGAACGTCACGGTCTGTCCTTCCGGAATGGGGTGGTTGTTCACGATGACGCCGTCGCAGGAGTCGAGCACGTCAACAAGAGCCCTCTGCTCCCCGCCGGATTCGTCGGTGTTGTCGAGCCTTATCCTGTAGTCGCCGACCACGAACACAGTCCCGACATTCACCGTCGTGGGCGGAACCGTCGCTATGGCGCACACAGGTGCGGAAGGCGGCGTGCACGTCCCCCCGTCCGAGCCTCCGTCGCCGGAAGCGCCGCCGTCAACGTCCTGGCCGCCGTCGGTGACTCCGCCGTCCATCCCGCTGTCGCCGGCGTGGCCCCCGTCGGTCGTCGCGCCGCCGTCCGTGCTTGCGACTGGCGGAATCGGCACGTAATTGTCAATCGTCTGGTCGCCGCATGAAACTGCAAGGGCAAGAGCCCCGCCCGCGACGACCGCCTTCCATTTCGAGAATTTGCTCCTCGGCGACGCCTTCTCCTCGTTTCCCCCATTCGCCTTATCGTGCTGAAGTTCCCTGGACCTGTCTACCATATCCTCCCACCCGTGTCAAATAAGTTGTTTTTTGTGTTTATATTGGGAGGTAACCTTTAAAAAATAATGTAAAAGGGAAAATCAGGGTTCGGAGACGTCTATCGTTCCGTTGACGGAAGCGACACCGACGACGTTCGGATGAATCGTTATCGTCTTGCCGTCCGCGGCCTGGACCGTGTCCACGCCGGATGGGCATGCGAGGTCCGTCGCCACCGTCGTCCCGTCAGAGCATCTCGTTATCGTGAACAGGGCGTCGGAGCCGCTCCTGCCCCTGTACTCGAACACGAACGGTCCGACCGTCTCGGTGTCGAACTTGTGAATAGTGCCGGTAAAGAACCCCGTCGCGTCGCAGACGACGCCTCCGTCGGAGCCGCTGTCAGACCCGCCGTCGGTGGTCACGCCTCCGTCTCCGGAATCCATGCCGCCGTCGGTCGTGGTGCCGCCATCAGTTCCGCCGGTGCCTCCGTCGCCTCCGCTTCCGCCGTCGGTCTCCTCCCCGCCGTCTGTCACGTCAGTGCCGCCGTCGGTGGTCGTGCCGCCGTCCGTCCCGCCCGAACCTCCGTCTGAACCGCCGCTTCCCCCGTCGGTTTCTTCACCGCCATCGGTCACGGTTCCCCCGTCGCCGCCCATTCCGCCGTCCCCGCCGGTGCCTCCGTCGCCTCCGCTTCCCCCGTCGGTCTCTTCGCCTCCGTCGGTCACATCAGGGCCGGCATCCTGGCCAGCCGAACCGCCGTCAGTCGTCGTGTTGTTCGGAGGAATCGGGTAATAATTATCATAATTCTGGTCCCCGCAGCTGAGGGCGGTCATTATCGCGCCCGCTGCAAGCCATTTGGCGAGCTTCTTTGAAAGAGGCGCCTTCCCCGCTTCCGCCACCTTCTCGCCGCGTTCCTTTACCGCTTCCTTGGTCTGTTCAGTCATCATCCCACCCAATTTGTTAATATTATTGTATAATTGTGTTTTATAGGAAAATGTTTTTAAAGTAATGCAGGCGTGGGGCCGCAGAAGCGGGAGCCCTAAAGAATCCGGTGGCCCTTTTCGTTCCCGACGATGATTGTGTCGAATTTAGTGAAGATGCCGTTCTCGATTATTCCGGGTATGCTTTTCAGCCACCGCTCGGTCTCCGCGGGATTTTCCAGCCTCATGTCGCAATCGATGATGAAGCTGCCGTTGTCGCTTATCACCGGGCCGAGCTTCGCCCTGGCCATCCTTATCCGGGGCTTGTGCGCCTTCAGCTCGCGCATGACGAGCGGGGCCGCGAAGGGCAGGGCCTCGAGGTTCACCTCTCCTTCGAGCACCCCGTCCAGAACCTTGCTCTCGTCCACGATGATTATGAATTTCTTCGCGTTGTAGCCGATAATCTTCTCGCGCGTGAGCGCGCCGCCGCCGCCCTTGAGCAGGGCATTTTTCGTGACCTTGTCCGCACCGTCCACCGCGAGGTCTATCTCCTCGATGGCGTCCGTCTCTGTAACGAATATCCCGTTCTGTATGGCGAGCATCCTCGAATCGAATGACGTGGGCACGCACGTGACGTCCAGCCCCTCGCGGACGCGCGCGCCGAGCAGCCTGATGAACTCGCGGACGGTGGTGCCGCTCCCGAGGCCTATGCACATCCCCGCCTTTACGTGCGCGAGCGCGGCCTTCGCGGCATTCACTTTCGCGTCCATTCAGCCAGCTCTCGAAACCGATATCCCCCTTCCGTCCTCCTGCCTCCAGGTCTCGAGGGGGTTGCCCTGCCTGTCCGCCAGGGACATCTCCATGAAGTTCTCGCCGACGCGGACCGTCACTATCCTAGGCCTGCCGTCGAGCTCGGTCCTTATGCTGTATATCTTCTGCCTCTGGTTGTAGGCGTACTGCACCTGGCAGTTCTGGAACGCGTCCGGATTGGACGCGAGCCTCATCAGTTCGGATTCCCTCGCGCTCCTGCGCACTCCCATGTCGCTCTGGCGCTCTGCTTCCTGCATGAAAAGCGCCCTCGCCGCGGATGCCACCTGGAACGCCCTCGCGGACTGCTCGCTTACCGCGCCCCTGACCTCCGCCTTCGCCGCGACGAGCCTGGACAGGTCTATTCCGACCGCCTGCTGCTGCCTCTGCTGCTCCTGGG
>JBFLVW010000108.1:0-11682 GCA_040758235.1 Microcaldota archaeon | reverse complement strand
CGCTTTGGTGAGCGTCGTCTTCCCGTGGTCGACATGCCCCAGCATGCCGATGTTCATCTCGGCCTGCATTACTTGCTCTCCTTCTTCTCGGCCTTGGGGAACAGCTGCTCGAGCGGAACCGGTCCCGGCTTCTTCACCGTTGTGTTCACCTGCACTATTTCGGCGGAAAAAGAGTTGCCGCGGACGTATCTCCGCTTCCTCGCGCCTTTCCTCGGCGCGGCGAATCCGACGCCCTCGCTGGTGAGGACCTGCTTCTTCGCAGAGCCGTGCACTTCCTCCCTCATCGGCATGCCGCTTCCGTCAGAGCCCCCTGTGAGCTCGAGGGTGTAGCCGGCGGCCCCCACGAGGTTGCCGTCGAGCTCTTCGCCTATCTTCTTCCCGACTATGTTCGCTTCCTTGTCCTTTGGCAGCTCGAGCTGGTAGCTCTTCCCGCTGGATTCCGATATGACTATCCGCATCGCTTCACCTCTATAAGTAGGTAGTGGATAATTGGTTAGGTCAATTTATAAAAGATTGGGAAAATGGAGAAAATATAAAAAAAGATTTATGAGTTCTTCAGCTTCGCCTTGTAGACGTAGCCGTCCTTGCCGAGGTAGTACATGTAGCCCTCCTCCTTGGAGATCTTCTCGCTGCCTACCTTCTTCTTCTTGCCCCTCTTGTTGTGCTTCATGGGGGCGGCCCAGACGAAGCCGTCCTTGCCGACGAAATATAGGTATCCATCTTCCCGAGATATCCTTTCAGATCCGACTTTCTGTCCCATGTTTTCACCATCCTGTCCCCTCCCGCGGGAGGATTCAACAGTTCCGACACATTCACCGACGTAGATTTTATAAAGCTATCAGCGTCCCATCGTCGAAAATGATATGTTTAAATAGGGCTGGGCGATATACGGCCTCATGTTCCATGCCTTCGCCCGCCCCAAGCCGTGCAGCGTATTGACCACCCTCCGTGACGCCGAGACGCAGTGGCATCTTTCGAAGCTCGCGAAAAGCAGCGACACCACTTACGTATATGTCACGAAGCTCGTCGCAAGCCTGGAGAAGGCCGGCTTTGTGACTGTAGAATCGAAGGGGAAGAAGAGGATAGTCAGGCTCACCGACAAGGGGATGAAGGCGGCGAAGGCGATAGACGAGCTTAAGAACGCCCTCGAGGCCTGATCAGACCGCCCGGAGCGATGTGCTCTTCTTGATGTAGCTGAGCACCTTGTCGTATCCTATGTAGTGCGAGAATACGGTCACTTCGACGGGATAGTTCCCTTCCTTTGTCTGGGTGCTCGACCATATGGTTATCGGGACCTCGACGCTCGCCCCGGCCTTGAGCTCGCCGACGCGCTTCTCTGCCGCCTTGTTGATGCAGGCCGGGTCGAAGCCTATCATGGCATCGCGGGGAAGGAGGGCGTCCACGGAAACGAGCTGAGGCGAGCCCGAGACGTTCTTGACCTTCACGACCAGATTCACCGAGCTCCGGTTGCTCGCGGAGAGGCGCAGGGGCGCGAAAGACACGGAGACGTTGAACGGATTGGCGCTCTTGTCGCCCGCAGGCAGCTCTTCGGATTTTTCGTTTCCCATAACAGAGTCCCAGAATCCCATTGTTTCACCTTATTGTAAGCATTTTCCCTCTGCGCATATTTCAGCACTATAATATTAAAACAGCGGCGGCGACCACAGAGGTCCATTTCCCGCTCTTGTCCCCGACCGCGGACTGGGTGGCGTTCATCGTCCGCACTATCTTTCCGCTCATCCTGAACGTCTGCTCCTTTTCGTCCCACGCCTTGTCCGGGTCGAAATCCAGCCCCAGGGAGGAGGCGAGCATGGATGCGGCGAGGTCTTCGGCGAAGTCGCCCGCCTTTTCCTCCGTCTGCCCGAAAGAATGGTGCTCGCTGAGGTATCCGTACGTCGTCCGGTCGGAGGGGACGGCGCAACCGATTGAAGCCGCGAGAAGCCGGTTCGGCTCGTCGGAGGCCATCCTCGCGAGGACGGCGAACACTATCTGGCCGGGCCGCAGGTGCACGAGGCCCTCTTTCATCGGGACTATCTCGGTGCCCGGCGGGAGGATGCTCGAGACGCTGACGAGGTTGAACTGCGATATGCCGGCATCGCGGAGCGCGAACTCGAAGGACGTGAGCTGGTCCTTCGCCCTCCCCACCCCCTTCGTGAAGAACATCTTTTTGGGCAACATGCAATCCTTGGTGGCGGCTTAAGCTTAAATCTGCGGCGGCAGAGGCCGGAGGAAAGGGAAAGCAATAAATTATCTCCCCTTCAACTCGTTTCGACAGGTGTCTTAGATGGAATACCAGCAGAAGCTATTGATAATAATCGCCGTGCTTATGGTCGCGGTGATTTACTTTGCATTCACAAGCCCCAGCCCCGCCCCCCAGGTGCCGGCAAACGAAAGCAATGGGACGGAGCTTCTGCTCCTCAAGGGCGCGAACTTCGGGAAAGGACTCACCGACTACGTATATTCGTATTACGAAGTGTCGGACGGCTACAAGACAACGTACACCATGGCCGTGAACGGCGAGCGGAGGATGATAGAGATACTGAATCCCCTGTCCACGAAGAAAGTCTACCTGCTCCCGAACGAGACTGTGCTCTGCATCAGGTATCCCGTGAACGAAACCTGCTCCTCGATACACAACGACTCCGAGCTGGCGAATTACGTGAGCTTCGTGCAGACGAAATTCTTCAACGACACTCTAATAGACCGGAGCGTCAGCAACCTCAAATTCCTGATGGAGCGGGACTACCTCAGGGTGGAGCCGGAAGCCGGACAGAAAACCGTCGCGGGAAAAGCCTGCTCGAACGTCTCATACGTAATCGACTACACCACGATAACCCTTGACGAGGCGGCCCGTTTCGGGATAGGCTCTGATTCGCCGAGGCTTTTCAGGCTTTCCGCATGCATCGACAACGAGACCGGCCAGCAGTATGAGAGCACCCTCGCATACGCTGACAACAAGGGCATGAACCACAGCAGGGTGATATCATACGCGGGATTCAGGGAGGGCTCCAACCCCATCGAGCTACCCGCGAACATAACCCCCGGAACCGCGGTGCAGGCGCTCAGGAAGGAAAGGGAGCAGCAGGTCAACCTCGTCGCATGCTTCACCGACAAGAGGGATGCGGAAAGGGAAGGCTGCGTCTCCGACCTCGCGCTCGTCCTCAAGAGGAAGGACCTCTGCGAGCTTGCGGGAAGCCTCAGGAACCGCTGCCTTGTCAGGCTGGTGCCGCTCCTCAAGGACCAGACCATCTGCGGTTCGATAACCGATGCCGGCTTCAAGGACGACTGTTACATCGAGCTTGCAGGGGCGTACAAGGACGCGAGCTACTGCGCGAACGTCAAGGACGAGGCAAAGGCTGGGATGTGCGAGGAGGTCGCTGTTCCGGACACCAAGCCGGACACGAACTATGACATCGAGGACCTCGTGGACCAGATAGACAAAGTGCCGGATAACGAATCCGGCATAAGCGTGACCACGAACACGTCCGGCACGAACGATTCTACCGGATAGGCTCGTATTTTATCTTGTGCATGTTTTTTCTCAGCGCGCGCTTGTCCAGCACGTAGTGCAGGTATACTTTGGAGAACTTCTTGATGAAATCGGGCGCGCCGAACTTCGATATCCTGCGCGTCGACGTGTACACGCAGGTTTCCTTCGAGAACTTGAAATGGCCGAGCCTGCCCACCCTCATCGTGAAATCATGGTCCTCCATCACGCGGAGGCGCTCGTCGAAGCCCCCCGCGCTCTCGAACGCCTTCCTCCTGACCGCTATCACGACGCCGGGGGAGTGGGGCGTCTTGAGGTGGTTCGTGAGGAACTCGCAGATGTCGTTGCTGAGGTTGTAAATCGATATCTGGCGCCAGGAGGGCGTGAAGCCGTGTATCAGGCACGTCCAGCCGACGACCTTCTCGTTCGAGAAGTCTTTTTTCAGGACTTCGAGCAGGTTGGGGAAAACGATGGAGTCTGCGTCCAGGAAAAGGATGACGTCCCCTTTGGCGGCCTTCGCCCCCGCGTTGCGTCCGTATGAGGCGGTCCCTCTTTTGGCGTACACCACTTTCGCCCCGTATTTCCTCGCAATTTTCACGGTGCCGTCCTCGGAATGGGAATCCGCGACGATTATCTCGTAGGGATTCAGCCGCCTTGCATGGAACAGCGTGACGTCGACGTAATTCGCCTCGTTGAGCGTGGGAATGACTATGGAGATTCGCATGCATCCAAGGAATCTGTCGAAAAATTTTAATCATCTACGCAAGCGGGCCGGCAGGATTCATATTTATAATCCTGATAACGAAAAGAAAAAACATGAAGGTCGCCATCTTCACCGACACCTATGCCCCCCAGATGAACGGCGTCGTGGCGTACCTCCAGGACTCCATCCGCATCCTCGCGAAAAAGCACGAGGTCGTTCTTTTCGCGCCAGGCGAGGGGCACTTCCGGACAGAGACGCTTCCCGGCGGGGTGAAAGTGCACTGGATTCCCTCCATGCCGTTTCCCTTCTACGAGGGCTACCGCATCGCCGCAATGGACTATAAGAGGGTGAGCGGACTGCTTGCGCGCGAGAAACCCGACATTGTGCACGCGCATGCTCCTGTGAACCTGGGGCTCCAGGGGCTTGTGGCCGCTAAGAGAAAGAGGATTCCTGTCGTGATAACCTATCACACCCACTTCCCGGATTACGTCCCCCATCTCCTGAACGGCAGGCTCCCGGGCGTCCTCAGCCGCCTGAGCCAGATGACCGTGAAAAGCATGATAAAGCACGCTTTCAGGAAGGCGGATGCGGTAACCGCGCCGACCATGGAGCTCGCGAAGGAGCTTCGCTCATACGGCCTCGACAACGTAGTCTATCTTCCCAACGGAATAGACCTGCGCTCGCTCAAGTGCTCGCCCCAGGAGGCCGCGGCTTTCCGCAAGGCCCATGGCATCGGGCAAAGGAAGCTCGTCGCGGTCTATCTCGGCAGGATAAGCTTCGAAAAAAGGATAGAGAAGCTTCTCGAGGCCTTCAAGCTTCTGGAGCGGGACGACGCGGTGCTGGTCATAGCGGGGGGCGGGCCCTACCTCAGGAACTTCAGGCAGTTCGCGGCGGCGCTGGGCCTGAAGAACATCGTGTTCACGGGCTTCGTGAAGAACAAGGCCGCGGCCTACGCGGCATCCGACATATTCGTATCCGCCTCCGACAGCGAGACTTTCGGCCTTACCTTCGTCGAGGCGATGCACATGGGGCTTCCGGCAGTCGGCGTCAGCCGGCTCGGCGCGAAGGAGATTATCAGGCACGGCAAGAACGGGCTGCTGGTCGCGCCGGGCGACGCACGGGCGTTCATGAGGGCCATAGAGCGGCTTTTTTCCGATTCTGCGCTTAGGAAAAGGCTGGGCAGGCAGGCGCGGAAGACGTCCACCAAATACTCCATAGAGAGCAGCGTCGGGAAGACCGTCAAAATCTATGAGAGGCTTGCCCGGAGCGGTGAGTGAATCTACGTAATCGTCGGAATAGACCCTGGAATCAAGACGGGATTCGCGGTGCTCGACCTCTCGGGAAGACTGGTCGGGAGCGGCTGTGAAAAGGAGGCGAGCGATGAGAGGATTGTTGGTTTGGTCTCCCGCTATGGTATACCCGTCCTTGTGGCAGCGGACACGCACCCGCCGTCGCATTTCGTCCAGAAAATAGCCGCCCGGCTGAACGTCCGGGTTTTCTCCCCTAAAGAAAGCATGACGAAGCTGGAGAAGAAGACGATTGGGGCGCTTATCGAGGACGTGCATATCCGGGATTCCTATGCAGCCGCTGTGAAGGCATATAGGAAATACGCCAACCGCCTGAGGCAAATTGACTCCATGGACGTTTCCGGGAAGGAGGAGCTTAAGAGGATGGTCATCCGGGGGGAGAGGATAGCGGAGAGGGTGGGGGGAGCCCGGACAGGTAATGCAGGGGTGCAATCCCCCCAAAACCAAAAAGCTTATATATCGAAAATGAGCTAATATAGGCTTGTTGTGGTGATTGTTGTGGCGCTCAGAAAGAAGACTGTGAAACCCCCTAAAAAGACTTCTAAGAAGGCGTTGATACCCCAGAAGAAGGCGAAGGCCAAGCCCGCGAAGAAGCCCGAGCCGACGAAGGCCGCCGAAAGGGAGGCCTCCATCCTCAGGGCGAAGGAAGAGCAGCTTTTCGGGCAGAGGGTCGCGAAAATCCTTTCCGACTCCCACGTCAGGCAGAACCTCATCGGAATCGGCGGCGAGAATGCACTTGCCATCGTCAGGAACTTCTACGGCAACCATAGCGACGAGGAGATCGCGAAGAAGCTCAAGATAAAGATAAGCGACGTCCGGGCCACCCTGAACAAGCTCCACAACGAAGGGCTCGTCAACTACATAAGGGAGAAGGACAGCGAAACTGGATGGTATTCCTACAGCTGGTCCCTGAATCAGGACCGGATGGAGAAATGGGCGACCAGCCAGGGTTCGCGCCTGGACGCCCTGGGGGGCGGGAACGCCGAGTTCTATTTCTGCCCTTCATGCGGCTCTTCGAGCATAACGAACTTCGAGTCCGCGGCGTCGGCCGATTTCAGGTGCGACCGCTGCAACAGGATGCTGGAGTTCATCGACGAGAAGAAATTGAACGAGCTCCACGAGAAGGAAAAATTGTAAGTTTGTAAGGGGCACTTCTGACGCTCTAAGGGCCCCTTACCAACCCGATAATGCCTAAATTTAACCGAATCCTTAGTGAACCCCAAAAACCGGAGTCTATACGGCTGAAGTTTAGTGAAGTTTTAACCGAAGAAAGACTGAAGGAAAACTTCTCACATGGATTTGAACTCTATCAGCATCTTCTCCAGCTCGTCGGTCGTCAGGATGAGCAGGGAGCTGCTGTCCACTTCCATCTTCGTAATCAGAGGGGCGACGGAGGGCGATGAGCTGATGGCCTGCAGTAGCTGCTCCTTCTCGCCGGGGCCCTTGAGCACTATTATCGATATCCCCTTCCCTATAGTGGGGAGGACGCGCTTGAGGAGCGCGCCTATGTCGCTCCCGCGCTCGAAGAAGTGGAGGGACATCGTCTGGCCTACCACGGTTATCTCGCTGTCGCAGTCCTTCGATTCCCCTATTCCCGTGAATGGTATCGCGTTGTTCACGCAGATGTCGCGCAGCCTGCGCATGATTGCAAGGTATTCTATGGAGTGCCTGCTTTTCCCCTCCCAGTCGGACAGGCCGTAGTAGCCGAGCGATTCCTTGGCGACGCCCCTCGACTCCAGCTCCTCGAGCAGGTATTCGACGTTGTAGTCGGTAATGTAGACGGGTTTGCCCTGGAAGAATATGTCCTTGAAGCCGTTCTTTATCTCGGAGGCCGTCAGCGGCGTGGTCTGCCAGCGGTAGGTCTCGTTGACCTTCTGGAACACGCTGACGATGACATCGGCCGAAAGGGGTATCTTGGTCCGCGCTATCGGCGGGAAGTCCGGTATGTCGAGGGCGAAGAACACCTCCTCCTGCCGGGCGAAAATCACGCCGATTCCGACGAGGCCGCCCGCGAGGAGTATCGTTATCCAGAATATCGGCTCGTCGAAAATAGTCGGGGGGCGGATGCGCTCGTAGCGCTCGATGCTCTTGAGCCCGCCGGATGTGAACTCGAAGCTGTATTTCCCGAGCGGTAGCTCCTCGTTGCCGGTGAATTGGCCTACGTCAATCCTTATCTTGTCCACGTTGTTGAACGTGTAGGTGCCGAAATCCGTGCCGTCATCGCGGGTCACCTTCACCGTGACCTCCTTGAGAACCCTCGGGACGCCGTCGACAGTCACGTCGAAAATGTAGATGGAACGCTTGCCTGCCTCGCCTACCGGCGTGTCGGAGATGTCAATGCCCACGACCTTCATATAGGTCTGGGCGAAGACCCTGCTCTCGTCGTCGATAAGGCGGGCCATGTATTCCCCGCGGTCGACGAAGACCTCTATGTCGATGGACCGGTCGGACTGGGTGTTGACGTTGCCCTGCGGGAAGTTCTGCCTCTCCGTCCCGTTCTCGTCGACTATGATGAGGTACATGTTGGGCTGCGAGGCGACCGGCTCGCGAAGCTGCGCGTTAAGCCTGACAGGCTCGTTGGTGATGTTCGCCGGGACGACGGTCCCGCTCTGCTCCGTGAACAGGCTGTTCGGCGTCGCTTTTTCGAGCCTGGTGTAAAGAGTCTCGTAAACGGGAAATTCTGAAGATGGGGGGTATCCGATGAACTCCACCCTGACCGTGGCGTTCGGCGATTCGAAGGGCTCCGAGAAGAAATACCTGGTCCCTGAGAACTGGGAGGGCGTCTCGTTGGTGAATGTGTAGTTTTTGGTTTCGGCATTGGGTTCGGCCCACGGGGCTTCGAAGATGACCCTTGAAACGTCGTCCGCGGCGCTGCTTGCATTCGTCCTCCAGCCGCCGTCCAGGGTCTGGGGGAGGAAAACGAATGAGCCGTCCCCTTTCTTGAGGACGCTGACCGAGCCGTAGGAAAGCTTCGACGTCCAGCCGCCGCTCGGAAGCGCACGGTAGAGGGGCTGGATAAGCTGGAAGCCGTCCGTCGAGGAAAGCGGGCTCGCCTCGTCGAACTTGAAGGGCATCGCCTGGAGCGCGCTCTGCGGCGTCAGGATTTCCAGCGTGCCGTTGAGCATGAATGTGAATGGTTTCCCGATATATACGACCACGACGCCCCGCTCAGCGAGCTTGTCGGGGCTCAGCCGGCTGTCGAAGCCGATAATCTCCTTAGGGATTGTGCCGCTCGGGATTATCACTATCGCGCCCTGCGGGATTGTTTCCAGCTGCTTTATCGAAATCTCGTTGAGGACTATCTTCCTCTTCGCGAGGTTGGAGCGCAGCATCCTGATGAACTCGGAGTAGTTGGACGCCTCTATCTTCTCGCTGTTGAGTATGAAGACCTCAGAGGGTATCTTGCCGTCGTACGTCGACAGCTGCACGGTGTAATTGACGAGCGGGGTGGTGTTGTAGTCCACGAGGACGGCCGCTATGTGCCGGGGGTTGTTCCGGTCGCCGGTCGTGAGTATCTGGCCGCTTTCTATCGTGTTGTCGATGACGGTCCTCTCGGTCTGAGGGACGAAGGCTCCGGCGCCGGCCGAATGCAGCAGGGCGTTGAGGTAGAGCCATGCTATCCCGATGAGGATGAGCGCTATGAGTATGAAGGCGCCGAGGACGGTGAAGTTGAACCCGCCCCGCGGCTGCTGCGCGGCCGGCGCCTCCTCGGCCTTCTTCTCGGCCTTTTTAGGGGCGAACACCTTCCTGAGCGTGTCCTTTATCTTCTCTATGGGCGGCCTTTCCTTGACCTTGAAGTGCGCGGTGTACTGGTACTTCTTCTTGAGCTCGAACTGATAGGCCTTTTTCCTTATCTTCGCGCCCCCAAGCTGAGCCATCAGAGAACACCTGCTACTGGACTACCTCGAGATACCCTTCGCTGACGAGGCGGTTGAGCAGTTCCTCGACGCGCGCATCGGACACCTTGTGCACCTTGGTGAACTCGGAGATGACGATGGAGCCGCTGTGCTCGGCTATCCACTCCTGAAGCTTGCCCTTGAGCGCCTCGTCAGAGAGCCCCTCGAGCTGCTGGATGCGCAGCTTCATCTCGTCGTTCTGCGTCTTCATCTCGTAGTTCTGCGAGGTCAGGGCCTGGTTCTGCTCGGTCAGCCGGTCAATCTTCTTCTTGAAGTCGTCGACCTCCTTCTTCAGGGAGTCGTATGACGTATAGAGCTTGTTGTAGTCCATGGTCACCGAGCCGGACAGCTCCTTTATGGCGTTCTCGACGAGCTGGTACAAGGTCTTGTTGTCGACCTCGTAGGACGAGCTTATCAGAGAGACGATGTTGAGGATGTAGCGGATGACGTCCACCCTCCTCTTTTTGGGGCCAATCTCAGGAGGGATGGTATACATTACCTCTATTTCGTCCTCCTTGATTTTCACGATTGAGAAAAGGTAGGGGTTCTTGTCGATGTCCCTGCTTTCCACGTAGATGACGTTGACAAGGTCCTTCTCAGGGGCTATCTCGAGGAACGATATCGAGCGCAGGACCGTTGCGACGTCCTTGAGCTTCCCGCCCGCGAGCTTGCCTTTTATCTTGAAGCCGTCCACCTGCGGCGGGTGCACTTCCTCCTTCGCGCCCTGGCCCTGCGGAGCGGCCGCCGGGGCGCCCGGAGCGGGCTTGCTGGTTTTTCCTGCGATTGGGAGCGCCATGTTCACACCTCACTTTTTCTTCTTCGGTTTCTTCGGCTTTGCCGCCTTTTCAGCCCCGGCCGGCTGCGGCTGCGGGGTAAATGCCTGCTGGGGCGCCGAAGCGCTTATTCCTTCCACCGCCGGCGCGTACTTGAACAGCGGCAGGGCGAGTATGAAGCCTGCAACTATGAACCCGGACACTACGGCGAAGGGCTCGAAAGTCCCGGACATCAGCGGGGCCATTATTATGACGATAAGCAGCAGGCCTGCGAACACGCTCGCGAACAGCATGGATTTCTCGAAGGAGCGCCTCCTCTCGAGGTGTTTTTGCATGCATTGCTCGCACACGAAAAGCTCGTTGTTCTGGGCAATGCGCAGGGCCCTTTTTATCGCGAGTATACCCTTCAGCAGCCGGTCCCACCTGACGGGGACTGCGCGCTTGCCCTCGACATCAGCATGGCATGACACGCAAACTTTCATAAGTCATTCCTCTAAGACGACCTGGCTGATTTCGCGCCCGACGCCGCCGCTCTTCTTCAGGTCCACCTTGCCGAATATGTTGATTATGGTGATGTCGTCGATGCCCGCGTCCTTGAGGAAGTCGCTTATGTTCCTCCTCGCTATCCCGTCGCGCTCGAGGATTATCACGAACGACACGACGTCCATGCGGCGGTTGCTCTTCTCGAACGACTTGGTCATCTCCTCTATCTTGTCATCTGCCATGCCGAACTGGCGCAGCTTCCTCCTGAAGTCTTCCTTAAGGAACGACACACTCCTTGACACCGAAACATCCCTCCTCTGTTTGTCCGTGAGCACTCCGGAAAGGTCGAGGAAGTATTCCTTGCTCGGCTCCTCGCCCTCTATCTTTGATATCAGGAAAGTCGAGGGATACGGGGTCGGCAGGGTGAGCGCCATGTTGACCGCGCACTGCCCTACGCCGAGCCGGCTTATCTCCTCGCGCATGTAGTTGCTGAAGTTGAGGGAGCCCTGGAGGTAGTCCAGGAACTTCTCGAACTTCACTTTCAGCATGAACGTGGTCCCGACGTTCGAGAATATCGCCTCGCTTATGTCGGTCGGGTTCTGGGAGGCGATGATCATCGCGAAATTGTACTTGCGGCCCTCGCGGACTATCATGACCGCATCCGAGTTCTCGTCCTTCCCTATCTTCCACGCTTCGTCAAGCACGATTAGCAGGCGGAGGCCCTTCGAGTAGGACCACCCTTCCAGCCTCATCTTCTCCTTGATGAACTGCAGTATCGTGAGCGCTGCAAGCGCGCGCGAGGTCTCGTCGGGGAGCCCCGCGAGGTCCAGGTCCACGAGGCCTGAGGTGATGAGCTCGTCGAGGCTGACGGTGCTCTGCTGGGCGAAGAAGTCCTCGCCTGGTTTCGTGAACTGCTTCAGGCGGTAAACGGCGTTCTCGAGCTCGGCCGGGAACTCGTAGGAGCCGACCTGCGCCATTTCGGTCAGCACGCGGACGACGTCCTTCAGCGTCGGGGGAAGGAGGGGCTTGCCCA
>JBFLVW010000107.1:0-6173 GCA_040758235.1 Microcaldota archaeon | reverse complement strand
GGCCGCAGGCTTGCGCCGGCGGGCAGTATTTTTTCGATGAAGAATCGTACCACATCCTGTTGACGGCTATCCAGCTTTCCCGGGAGTAGTCTATGGGCTCGCACATCCCCCCAAAACAGCACGCGAAGCCGTATTCCTCGTTCGCGAGCATGCAGTCCACGTCGGATGTGCAGCTTGAATCTTTCCATGCGTCGAAAGCGTCCTTTTCCGATATGAATGTCCGCCCGTCGGGCGTCCTGCACTGCCGGGGGTAGGATTCCATCACGGGGTATCCCGCATCGACGCAATCATCGAAGGAATTGATTTCCGGCGGGAGGGTTGCGCAGCCCATGAGAAAGGCGAGGACGAGCGCGGGCAGGAGCTTCATGGCTAATTGCCGTGCGCGAAAAATAAAAGTCTTGCGAATCAGCCGTATATGTATACCTTCGCCCATTTCTCCTCGAAGGTGTATCCGGCAGCGACCTTGGTCACCAGGATGCGGTAAATCTTTCCTTCGGGGGCGGCCCAGTTCTGCGAGTCCCCGGGGCATATCAGCATCTTGTCGAGGATTTCCCCGCTGTAGGCGTCTCTTACGCTGAAGATGCCGCACGGCTCGTCGGAGACCGGGACTACCGAGATGTCGTCCAAAACGAGGCTGAACCGGCCACCTCCGAAAATAATCCCTTTAGGCATCTGGGATTCTACTTCGTTGGGGGACCCGTCTTCCGGAGGCTGCTCCTCCGGTGCGGGAGTTTCATTGCTGCCGGTAATATTTGTTTCGTTTGTCTGGTTAGCGGGGATTGCGTTGTCCGTGCCATCTTCCGGAGGGAGGGTGACATTGGTAGCATTTTGGGGCGGCTCGGGGACGGTGATGTTGCCTTCAATCACGAGCGTGTCGTTTGGTTCCGGCAGGGGCTGGCTGGTTTCGTTCGCCGCGGGCCCGGGCTGGGAAACACATCCGGCAGCAAGGAGGACCGCAAGCAGAAAAAAGCGCATCGTCATTCTTTTGGCCGGAACCTTTTACAAATTTTGCGGAGGATGTGGTGCATGTACCTGAAGGTCCATGAGAGCGAAAAGGGGAGGATTGTCGCCGTATGCGACGAGGGCCTGATAGGGAAGGTCCTCGAGGAGGGCGACAAGGTCATGGACCTCGACAAGCACCGCGGCTTCTATGTGGGGGAGAGCGCAGTCGAGAAGGATGTCAGGAAGGCGCTTTCCGCCTTCAGCTCGGCGAACATAGTCGGGAACGAGTCGGTCGCGGTCGCCCTCGAAATGGGCCTTGCGGACAAGTCCGACGTCATGTATATAAAGAAGACTCCATATATCCAGATTTACAGATTATAGCCAGCCCTGACGCTTCCTTGGCACGGGGCCCAAAAATGGTGGGGATGTGAAGACGATAACGATAGTAGCGGACGACAAGGTCGGGCTTCTTGCGGACATATCGTATGTCCTTGCGAAATCCAAAATCAACATAGAGTCTGTGAACGTTGACGTGATTGCAGGCAAGGCCATCATCACGATAGGGATGCACGACACCGCGAGGGGCAAGACCGTCGTCGAGGCCGCCGGCTACACGGTCGAGGACCCCGAAACGATAGTCATAAAGCTCAGGGACGAGCCGGGGGAGCTGAGCAGGGTGACCGACCTCCTCAAGAAGGAGGGAATCAGCATAAACAGCATGAAGACGCTCTCCAAGGACGGCAAGTTCACCATTCTCTCGCTGCTTGTCGACAAGCACAAGAAGGGGATGCTGGTGCTCGGCCCCGTTCTGGTGTCGAACGAGCAGGCCGGCTAAAGCTCGAACTCCATTTTCTTTTCCTTCCGGTCTATTTTTGCCGCGAATTTCTTTTCCAGCTCATCGAATTTTCCCGCTTTCGCGAGCGCGAGGGCCTCTTCCGCTTTCGCGTAGTTCGCGTAGATGAGGTCCCCGAGCGCCCTTGACGCCGCCTCCTCGTCCGCGAGCGCGGACAGGCGCTCCTTCTGCTTTTTGAGGCGCTCCTCCAGCTTTTCGAGCTCCGGGTTCTCTTCCTCGACCTTCGAGTAGTATTCGTCCGCCGCCTCGCTGAGGCTGGCGAAGGCGCGATTTTCGAGAGTGGCGTATTTGGAGAGCGGAGCGAGCGCGAAATCCTTCATTTTTCCGTTTTCAAAGAAGCCGACGGGCTTCGCTGACTCCCTTATTCCGCTTATCGCCCGCTCGAGCTCCATGAGCTTGTTTCCGGAAAGCGCGCTTCCGGGCGTCTTTTCGCCTATGCCGCACCGCGCGAGTGCCTCGAGCGCGTAGTCCTTCCCGAGCGGAAGCTTCATCAGCGACACGATGATGTATTTGGGGCCTGCCTCCAGCTTCTCGGATGGCGCAGTCTTGGGCGTCCGGTATTCCGCCCCGGCCTTTATCTCCCTGTCCGACCACGACTCGTATTTGGCCGCGCAGATGATTTTGCCCCCACGGGCGAGTATTGCGTTTCCCTCGCCGAACATCTCGAAAATGAGGCTCGATTCGCCTTCCCCTGATTCGAAGTCGAATGAGAGGATGCGGTCGCCCGCGAGCTGGCGCACTTGGCGAAGCTTCGCATTGTCGAGCTCCTTGTCCAGTTTTTCCGCGAACTTGTCCGCCTCCTTCGCCTCCTCGATGTACCTCGTGAAGTGGATGCGCACGCCCAGCTCGCAGATTATTTCGGACGAGCCGATTTTCATCCGATACAGCCCCTCCTTCAGTTTCCTTATCCTGTTGAAATGCCTGCCGGCGAGCCCGCGGGCGAGCTCATCTGCCAAAAAAGAGTATTCGAGGCTGGACATTCTGTGCATTTTTGGGGTTTCTCTTCTGAAAGTTTAAATCGTTTCCCTGCCTATCAGACCCATGGACATCGAAGCCGAGCTTCTCAAATCCGTTCAGAAGGAGGAGCTGGAAGTTCTCATCGCGCAGAAAATCAAGTCTTTCCACGGCTTCCTGACGAGGGAGGTCGCGCTCCGCCTTATCGCGAAGGACAGGGGGCTGCTCAGGAACGACGAGAAGGAATACAGGCTGGCCGACATCCCGAAGGGGGAGAGAAGGGTGCGGTTTTCGGCGAGAGTTAGGAAGATATGGCCTGTCGCGTCCTATTCATCGGGCAAGCGCTCGAGAGTCGTGGAAGTCGAGGACGAAAGCGGCCAAAAACCCCTCATCCTGTGGAACGAGGACGTGATGCTTGGTTCGCGCCTCCGGCTGAAGGACAAAATCATCGTCAAGGGCGCCTACGAGAAGGGCGGGGAGCTGCATCTCGGCTACAGCGGCTCCATCGAGGTTGCGGAGAGGGCCGGCTTTTCCGACCTCGCCGACGCCGCCGAAGGGGACGTCGTGCATGTGCGGGGCTTCGTTTCCGAAGTGGAGGGGGAGGACAGTTTCATCAGGGACGGGCGCGAGGCACGTGGATTCTCCTTCATGCTCAGCGACGGGAAAGTGGAAAGAAGGTGCGTCATTTTCGAGGGGCTGGACAGGGGGGAGAGGCTGAAGCAGGGGGACGAAGTAGTCATCGAGGGGGCGCGGTGCGGAAAGGCCAACATCGAGCTTGACAGGCACGCCCGCCTGCTGTCGAGGAGGGCAGGGGCGATGCTCCTCGGGACCGTCCGTTCTCTCGAACCGGTAGGGGAGGGCATGCGTGTCGATGTCGAGGGGAAGGAGGTCACGTTCGACCGCGAGAACGCACTTCGCTTTTTGGGCGTAAAAATCGCGGACGACATCTCGATTTCCACCGTCGTGAGCCTTAAAAAAACCGCGGTATTAAATAGCAGGATTGCGGTCAAGATTGAGGAAAAGGACGGCCAGATTGTTGTCCGGTGTTGAAGATGCCAGCGGTCACCCTGAAAGTAGCGGAGGCGTTCCAGAACGACATAGGGAGAGGGATTGCGAGGATCGACTCGAAGGCGAAAAGCGACCTAGCCGTCTCGACCGGCGACATAATCAAGCTCACAGGAAAGAAGTCCGCCCTCGCAATCGTATGGCAGGCGCACCCCGACGACGAGGGCCTCGACATGATAAGGATGGACGGCATCCTGAGGCAGAACGTCGGGGTGGGCCTGGGCGAGAAAGTCAGGATAGAGCCGGTGCAGGCCAAGGTCGCGAAGAAGGTCGTCCTCGCCCCGCAGGAGCCCGTCCGGCATTCCGTGGGTTTCGACCAGTACGTCAAGAAAAGGCTCATAGGAAAAGCGCTCCTTAAAGGAAACCTCCTCCCGGTCGGGATTTTCGGGACCTCGATACCACTCATCGTCGCCCAGGTGTTCCCGCAGGGCCCGGTCATGATTACCGAGGAGACCGAGGTCAGGATAAACAAGGAGCCGATGAAGGAGATAAAGAACGTCCCCAACGTCACTTACGACGACGTCGGCGGCCTCAAGGACACCATCCAGAAGGTACGGGAGATGATAGAGCTTCCCCTGCGCCACCCTGAGATATTCGAGAGGCTGGGCATCGACCCCCCGAAGGGCATCCTGCTCTACGGCGCCCCCGGGACCGGCAAAACCCTCCTTGCCAAGGCCGTCGCGAACGAATCCGACGCGAATTTCTTCTACGTCGGCGGCCCCGAGATAATCAGCAAGTATGTCGGGGAGAGCGAGGAGAGGCTCAGGAAGCTCTTCGCTGAGGCCCAGGAGACATCGCCCTCGATAATATTCATAGACGAGATTGACGCCATCGCCCCGAAGAGGGAGGAGGTTGTAGGGGAAGTCGAGAAGAGGATGGTCTCCCAGCTCCTCACGATAATGGACGGCCTCAAGGCGAGGGGCGAGGTCATCGTCATCGGGGCGACGAACAGGCCGGATTCCATCGACCCGGCCCTCCGGCGGCCCGGCCGCTTCGACCGGGAGATAGAGATAGGAGTCCCGGACAGGAAGGGAAGAAAGGAGATACTCAGCATACACACTAGGGTGATGCCCCTCTCCAAGGACGTGGACATCGACCAGATAGCGGCGGTCACGCACGGATACACCGGCGCGGACCTCTCGCTCCTGACCAAGGAGGCCGCCATAAAGGCCCTGCGGCGCGTCCTGCCCCTGATAAACATCGAGGAGGAGACGCTCTCCCCCCAGATACTCGAAAGTATCACGGTCATGAGGGACGACTTCTTCAACGCGATGCACGAGATACAGCCCTCGGCCCTCCGCGAGGTGTACGTCGAGAAGCCCACGGTGAAGTGGGCGGACATAGGAGGCCTAGGCGAAGTGAAGAGGGAGATTCAGGAGGCGGTGGAGCTGCCCCTCAAGAAGCCGGAGGTATTCGAGAAGATGGGCATCCGGCCGATAAAAGGCATCCTGCTCTACGGCCCGCCCGGGACCGGCAAGACGCTGCTCGCGAAGGCGGTCGCGAACGAGAGCGAGGCGAACTTCATATCGATAAGCGGAGCGCAGGTGCTGACGAAATACGTGGGCGAATCCGAGAAAACGGTGCGGGAGATATTCAAGAAGGCCCGGATGGCCGCCCCGTGCGTGCTGTTCATAGACGAGATAGATGCGGTAGCGACACGCAGGACGGGTTCAGGCGAAGCCGGAGTGATGGTGACCGAAAGGATAGTCGACACCCTGCTCACCGAGATGGACGGCCTTCGCAGCCTGAAGAACGTGGTCGTAATCGCTGCGACGAACAGGCCCGACATGCTCGACCCCGCGCTGATGAGGGCAGGGAGGTTCGACAGGCTTGTCGAGATAGTCCCGCCTGACGAGGCGGCAAGGGCGGAGATATTCAGGATCGCATCCTCGAAAATGCCCCTCGACAAGGACGTGAGCCTCAAGGACCTCGCGAGGATAACAGAGGGATACACGGGTGCGGACATAGAGAATCTCGTGCGTGAAGCCGGGATGGTCGCGATAAGGGAGGGCGCGAGGAAGGTGACCAACAGGCATTTCGAGCTTTCCTTCAAGGCCATCGTCCCGAGCATAAAGAAGGAGGACGTCGAGAGCGTGCAGAAGTTCAAGACTGCCGCCGCGACGATGTACAGGTGAGCGGGATGAGGCTCGTGATGTTCTTCAAGCTGCTGATCGCCGCGGTCTGCATCAGCCTCCTCGCTTTCGCCCTCCTGCCAGAGATGACCGTCCTTGCCGCCCTCAAGGGGCTCGCGCTGGGCGTTGCCCTTTCCATCGCCGTAACCGCATTCTACCCGGAGATACGGGGCGTCCGGGCGGGCGACCGCGTCGCGGGCGTCAACGATTACTCCCTACACGCAAAA
>JBFLVW010000106.1:0-15773 GCA_040758235.1 Microcaldota archaeon | reverse complement strand
CCCGCGACTTTTTCTATGTCCAGCAGCCTGAGGACCTTCGCGTCCGGAAGGCCCCCTTTCAGGCCGAGTATCTCCTGCACGCTCCCGGGGAAATTCCTGTCTATCTCGCTTTTCTGGGGGATATACCCGACGAGGCCCCAGTCGCGAAAATCCGTTATGTCCTTTCCGAAAAGCCTGACCCGGCCTTTCCGTGGCGCGAGCAGGCCCAGCATGATTTTTATCAGGGTCGTCTTGCCCGAGCCGTTCGGCCCGATGACCGCGACGAAATCCCCCTCCTCTATGTCAATCGTGACGTCGCTGAGAACTGCCTCCCCGTTGTAGGAGAACGAAACTCCCTCGGCATCCAGTATCATCTACGAGCACTCCAGCGCGAGCCTCAGGTTCGCCAGGTTCCTGCGCATAATGCTGAAGTAGTCCTCGTTCGGGTTTTTAGTCCCTTCTATAGGGTTCAGCTCGAGGACGGTCGCGTTGACCTCCCCGGCGATGGTTTCCGCTACTCTCGGGTCCACAAGCTCCTCATAGAACACGTAGCCGATGTCATGTTCGCGCGCCTCGTCTATGAGCTCCGCGAGCTCCTGCGGGGTCGGCTCGCTCTCAGGATTGAGCCCTGCGATGGCTATCTGCTCGAACCCGTATTCGTGCGCGAGGTAGCCGAAGGCGTCATGGTTGACGAGTATGGCGTTTTTCCTGCAATCCGCAAGGCCGGCCCTGTACTCGGAGTCTAGAACCTGCAGCTTTCCGGCATACTCATCGGCATTGGCCCTGTAGGCCTGCGCATTTGACGGGTCCGCTTCGATCAGGCCGTCCCTGACGTTTTTTGCCATTATAATCATGTTTTTCGGGGAGAGCCATATGTGCGGGTCAGTCGGCCCATGGTCATCCTCCACTCCGCCATCCTCGGTTTCCCCGTGCCCGTCTTCGGAAACATTTATCAGCGGAACGCCTTCGCCGGCATTTATTACCTTCACTCTTCCTTCCACCGCATTCCCGAGGTCATGCTCGAATTCCGCGAAATCCGTCCCCAGGATGACGTATGCGTCCGCCTGGCTGAGGTCCTCCACCTGCCTGGGCGTCGGCTCGTACTCGTGAGGCTCCACGCCCGCAGGGACTATCGAGCTCGCCTCGACCGCATCGCCGCCGACCGCCTTTGCGATATCGTAAACGGGATAGAACGAGGCTACGACCTTCATCTTTCCGCCCTCCGCCTGCTGCATTGCGCACCCTGCCAGCATGACGGCAAGCGATACTGCCAACAATATCCTCAAATATTCACCTTGGGCATGTATCCTGCGGCTCATATTAATAAACTTTTCTAATCATATTATTAACTAATGCCGGCAGGCGGGCCGGAAATTATTAAGGGATTGGAATGAATAAGGACAACATCCTGAAAAAGGGGAACGAGAGCATCGCCATCGGTGCGCTGTGGGGGGCGGGCTCCGTGCTGCACCCCTGCCCGCTCTGCGTCCTCACGACAGTCGGGTTCATAGCGAACGGCATCCGGGAAAAGCTGTCTGACTGATGGAGGCGCTCCCATGGAAATCATAAGCATCTCGCTGGACAAGGAGACGCTTACAGAGCTCGACAGGATACAGGAAAGCCTCGGCTTCAAGAGCCGCTCCAAGCTCCTGCGCGCGACGCTCTCCTCGCTGATGAACGAATACAGGCTCATGGAGCAGATGAAAGGCCATGTCGACAGCGTTTTCCTGATAACATACAAATCCTCCGAGAAGCACCGCGTGTCCGACCTCACGCACGGATTCGAAGACTGCATCAAGACCTCGGTGCACCAGCACCATGCGGGCATATGCCTGGAAGTCCTCATCCTGTGCGCGGACGCCTCGCGCATCCGCGAGCTGTTCTCGCTCCTGAAGAGGGACAAGGGAGTCCGGTCCGTGAGCTTCTCGGCCCTCTGAGGAACCCGCCGGACACTGCAACATTTTTATTGGTGGCGCGGTAGTCCATCCCATGAACGGCTCAGGCCTCATGGCGGACTGCCTGGACAACGAGGGCGTCGGGTTCATCTTCGGCCTCCCCGGCGAGGAGAACATAGAATTCCTGGATTCGCTCTCATCGTCCGGCATTAAGTTCGTGACAACGAGGCACGAGCAGGGCGCCGCCTTCATGGCCGACGTCTTCGGGAGGATCTCGCACAGGCCCGGCGTCTGCCTCTCCACCCTCGGCCCCGGCGCGCTGAACCTCGCCACCGGGGTCGCGAACGCCAACCTCGACCACTCGCCGCTCGTCGCCATCACCGGGCAGTCGGATTTCAGGGAGAGCCACCTGCAATACCACCAGTATATCGACATCGTCAAGGCGTTCGAGCCGATAACCAAATGGAACGCGCGGATAACCTCTCCCGCCGCCGTTCCGGAGCTTGTCCGCAAGGCTTTCCGGGTTGCGGCGCTGGAGAAGCAGGGCGCGACGCACCTGGAGCTCCCGAACGACATCGCGGGCGAAAGCTGCTCCGGAGAGCCCCTGCAGATACTGCCGTCGCCGAAATCGTGCGCGGAAAAAACCGCGCTGGAGCGGGCGGCGGAAATGATACGCTCGTCGCGCTACCCCATCCTGCTCGCCGGAAACGGCGTCGTGCGAATGCAGGCCACCGGGGCGCTGGTCCGCTTCGCCGAGAGCACCGGGATACCCGTCGCGAAGACGTTCATGAGCAAGGGGAGCATCTCCTCGCGCCATCCCCTCTCCATCGGCGTCGTGGGGATGGAATCCGGGGACATCGTCGCCGCGGAATTCGAGAAGGCCGACTGCGTCATCACGGTGGGCTACGACGTCGAGGAATTCCCGCCGCGCTCGTGGAATCCCATGATGGGCAAGACCGTGATTTCGATAGACGAGGTCCCGGAGCCTTACCTGGACCGCTTCTACGACGTCGACATGGAGCTCGTGGGGGACATCGAGTGCGCCCTCCGCTCGCTCGCCCCCATGCTCCGGAAGCGGGAGCCGTGGAACCGGAGCATCCGGGAGCGCGTCGAGCGCGCGAAGGCGGACTTCACGCCTTCCTTTCCCATCAGCCCCCTGCATTTCCTCAAGGCCCTGCGCGGGGCCATGAAGGAAACGGACATACTCGTCTCCGACGTAGGCATGCACAAGCTGTGGATATCCCGCCTTTTCGAGACCTACGAGCCGAACACGGTCGTGATATCCAACGGCCTTGCGAGCATGGGAATCGCGGTCCCAGGGGCGATAGGCGCGAAGCTCGCGAAGCCTGATTCCTGCGTCGTCTCGGTTTCCGGCGACGGGGGGTTCATGATGAACAGCCAGGAGCTCGAGACCGCGAAGCGCATCGGAGCAGCGACCGTGAACGTCATCTGGAGGGACGAGAGCTACGGCCTCATAGAATGGAAGCAGCGGAAGGGCGGAAGGGCCCCCTTCGGCGTGGGCTTCGGAAACCCGGATTTCGTGAAGCTCGCGGAAAGCTTCGGCATCAAAGGCTACCGGGTTGAGCGGGCCGGAGAGCTCGGGGACGTCCTGTCGGAAGCCGTAAAATCCGGCGGACTCTGCGTCGTTGACGTTCCCATAGACAAAAAAGAGTACGGGAAAATCTCCCATGTTTCATACTGAAACGGCAATCGTCGGCTTACAAAAAAGTAAGTAGAAGCGCATTAAACATTTTCCTGGGAAGCGACGGTTGGTCGATTGGATGAGGGCTTTGTTTTCGCTGGGGCTGCTTATCGCAGTCCTTTTGTCAGGATGCTACGGGCCTGCGCCCCAGGCTCCGGAGGGGAAGGGGAGGGCGGTGTTCGCGATTGCCGATGCCGCGGCCGACATGGGGGCAGTAAGCAGCATCGAAGTCACGGTCGACGAGGTCAGCGTGCACAGCGCATCCGAGGGCTGGGTGACGGTATCTTCGACGCCAAAGACTTATGACCTTATGGAGCTGAGGGCGTCCGGGGAGAGGGAGCTGCTCGCCGATGCGCAGCTCGATTCGGGCGAATACCAGCAGATGCGCCTGCGAATCTCGAAAGTACTGGTGACGGACGGCAACGGGACGCATGAGGCCAGGATGCCCTCGAAGGAGCTGAAAATAGCGGGCGCATTCTCAGTCGGGGCGAATGCGACTTCGACTGCGACCTTCGATTTCGCGGCCGACGAATCTCTCCACGTGACGGGCGAGGGCCAGTACGTCCTTGCGCCGGTGGTGGGCGTCGAGACCCGGAGAGATGCCGAGGTCACGGTGGAGAGCGATGCCCGCGTGGTGATTCGCGGCGGCAACGTTCTCACAAGCACAAGGGTCGGGATGGACGAGAATGGGACCCTGGGCGTCGGCCTTAAAATCCCGGCCGGCGCGGCGGTCTCCATACAGGACGGCGTCATCACGGTAATGCCGCCGGGCCTTAATGCAAGCGGGAAAGGAAACATCGTCGTCGGGATAACGGACGCCGCTGCGAACCTGAGCTCCGTCTCGGGGGTCGAGGTGACTGTCGATAGCGTCAGCATCCAGAGCGCTTCTGGCGCATGGGTCGTCCTTTCTGATGAGGGGCAGACATTCGACCTCCTTGAGCTGAGGGACGAGGACTATACGGCCCTCCTCGCTGATGCGGATGTGGGGCCCGGAAGCTACAACCAGCTCCGGCTTGAAATCTCCAACGTGGTCGTGACCGACGAATCCGGCGAGCACGAGGCCAGGATGCCCTCAGGCGAGCTGAAGGTCATCGGCGACCTCGACGTGGGCGCCGGCTCCGCTTCCACCGCGGTCTTCGACTTCATGGCCAATGAGTCGCTCCATGTGACAGGGAACGGGACCTATATTTTCGCCCCCGTCGTCCGCCTTGAAACGCGGGACGGCGCTTCTGTGGAAGTCGGATCCGGCGGGCGCGTCGGCGTGACGGGGGGCCGGACCGGCACGAACGTGACTGTAGGCATGGATGAGCGGGGCCGGGTCGGAGCAGGGCTCAGGATACCCGCCAATGCCGCGGTTTCCATCTCCGCGGACGGCACTATCGTGGTGACGCCCAAAATCCCTTCAGGCGGGAACGGCACTATAATAGACGTGGGCGGAAGCATAGGCGTCCAATAGGTTTTTCCTTTTTTCCCTACCCATATTCTTCATGAAACTTGCGATTATAGTACTCGCGGCGATTCTTCTCTACGGATGCGCTTCAGGCCCCGGGGCTCCTGCACCGCCCGCCGAAAATGATGGTGGGGAATCATCCCCTGACCAGTCGTCCGGCACGGGAACCGGCGATTCGGTCACGCTGGGCGACGGCGGCGACATAAAATCCGGAAGCGTCGAGGACGGGGATACCGTCTCGGGCGGCGGCTCGATGGGCATGGTGAAGGCCAACGATTCCGGGGAGGAGCCCGTAAAAAGCGGCTCCGGCGGGCAGATAGTGGACGTCGGCGGAAGCCTCCCGGCCCGCTGACCGGCTTCACAACCCTTATAAACCCGCTCCATCTAATTATTTTTTGCGATTTTTAGTCGTCACCGCGAGCCCCAAGGGCGAGCGCATCTGACCAAAAGCCGATGAGAGAAATCGAGGTGTAAAAATGGGATACGTGGATTTGGAGATACCAGCCGAGCTGGTGCCGCAGATTATCGAGATGCTTTCCGTCGCGAAGGACGCGGGCAAGATAAAGAAGGGAGTGAACGAGACCACGAAGGCGATAGAGCGCAAGACGGCGCAGTTCGTCGTCGTGGCCGGAGACGTCACGCCTGAGGAAGTCGTCGTGCACATCCCGATGCTCTGCAAGGAGCACAGCGTGCCCTACGCTTTCGTGCCCACGAAGAAGGACCTCGGGCAGGCGGTCGGAATAGAGGTCGGAACCTCCGCCGTCGCCGTTGAGAATCCCGGCGGGGCGACCGAGAAGCTCCAGGACATAATCAAGAAGCTCCCGAAGCCGCACAAAGAGAAGTGATTGGATGCCCGAAGGATATCCAGCCGAAATAGTGGAGATTCGCGCCAAGACGGGCGTATATGGCGAGATTTACCAGGTCCTCTGCAAGGTCCTCGAGGGTCCGGACGCCGGCAGGGTCATACTGAGGAACGTCAAGGGCCCTGTGAAGAAGGGCATGGTAATCGTCCTTCTCGAGACCGACAGGGAAGCCAAGGAGATAAAGGCCCGGTGAAAATATGACCAACTGTTCGTTCTGCGACGGCCCGATAAACAAGGGGGCCGGACTTATCTACGTGAAGAAGGACGGGACAATCTACAACTTCTGCTCGAGCAAGTGCAGGAAGAACACGCTCGACCTCGGCCGCGAGGGCAGGAGGCAGAAATGGACCCCGGCGGCGAAGAAGTTCATGGCCCGCGAGGCCGCCAAGGCCGCCGCGCCCAAAGCGAAGTGAGGCCATGAAGGAAAGGACGCTTCTTTTGATTAAGCCGGACGCGCTCCAGCGGGGCCTGCTCGGCGAGATTCTTTCCCGCTTCGAGCGCAAGGGGTTCAAGATAGTCGGCATGAAGATGCTGAAGATGGGGAAGGAACTCTCCCGGGAGCACTATGCCCACCTCGTCGCCAAGCCTTTCTACCCCGACCTCGAGAAGTTCATGACCGAGCACCCGGTCGTCGCGGCGGTGGTCGAAGGCAAGGAGGCCGTCGAAGTGACGCGCCTCATCGTCGGGCCGACGAACGCCTCCAAGGCTCCGGGCGGAACGATACGCGGGGACTTCTCGAACAGCACTTCGAGGAACATCATCCACGCATCCGACTCGAAGGAGACCGCGGAGAAGGAAGTGAAGCGGTTCTTCAGGCCGGAGGAGCTGTTCAGCTACAAGCTCAATGAGCAGTACCTCTACGCCTCGGACGAATAATCTTTCCCCCTATTCCTTTATTTCATGGGCCGGTACGTCCTCGAAGAGGCAGAGCAGCGTGGCGCCCTTGTTGAGCATGACCATCCTATCAATTCTCGTGCCCGGCATCTTTCCCGCGGGGTTTATGTAAAGACTGTATTTTTTCCCGTCCCATCCTTCTATGCGCAGCAGGCCGTTCTGCCCCTTCGAATCCAGCTCCCTCGCAACCTCGACCGCCATTATGGCGCTTATGAAATCCGGCATGCAAAAAGTGAACATGCTCGTGGGCTGCGCCCCCCGGAGGACCGCCTTTAGCGAGCGTATCAGTTCATGCTCGTCCTTGCCTGCCGGGGGGTAGGATGATGGCCTTCCATACGGGAGCTGGCTGCTTCTCCTCGTTATCGGCTCCTCATCGTCCTGGGCGCCTTCCGGCGCGCGGTTTTGCCCAAGCGGTTCCCGGGCTTGGTTATTGACAAGCGTCGGGAGCTCCTCCTGCCATGCCATTCTGGGCGTCACTGGCTCTTCGTCCTCCAAAGATGCCCTCGGGTCATAATAAACCGGAACCTCGCCCTTCCCGTCATCAAGACGCATCCCGAATCCGGATGCCCTGTCCTTGGCCGGATGAGGGGCTGCGCCCTCCTCCATGCAGGCTCTCGCGAAACTGCCGCTCCTTATTCTCGCGCGTCTCGCTTCAGTCTGCTCTTCCGGCCGCTCGTTCCTCGGTCTTGAGGGACTTGCCATGCCTTTGTTTCCAGTTCAGCATTTTTAGATGTTTTTACAAGGAAAAGTTCATCTTACGGGAAGCCGCCCCTGCGTTCGCACGCCTTTTTTAACCTTATTCAGGAATTTCCTCGCATGGCCCTGTCCTGGGAACTCGGATTCGCCATCATCCCGGGCTTAATCCTTTTCCTGTATGGAATCGAGCACTTCAGCCGGGAGATACAGCGCGTCGCCGGCGAGCGGTTCCGCTCGCTGCTCGGAAAACTGACGGCCAATCCCGTGTCGGGGGCATTTCTCGGTGCCGCCACTACATCCATCGTCCAGTCGAGCACCGCTGTTACAGTAATAACCATAGGCCTCGTCAATGCAGGGACGATATCGTTCGTTCAAAGCGCTGGCATCATTATCGGCGCGAACGTCGGGACGACCGTCACCTCCCAGCTGGTCGCCCTGAACCTGACCGGCTTCGCCCCCCTGTTCATCCTCCTCGGCTTCGTCACGGGGCTCGTTGGCGGGAAGTACCGTTTCCTCGGCAAGCCAATGTTCTATTTCGGGCTTGTGTTCTTCAGCCTCAACCTGATATCCGATGCTGTCGCGCCTGTCAGCGACGACCCCCTGCTCCGGGAGGCGCTGCTCCGGCTCTCCGACCCCATCCTCGCCATGTGCGCCGGGTTCCTGCTGACCAACGTCTTCCAGTCGAGTTCGGTATTCACCGGCCTCGTCGTTCTGCTCTCGCTCCAGGGACTGATATCGCTCGAGCAGGGAATACCCCTCATAATAGGCGCCAACGTAGGGACCACAACGACCGCGGTGATAGCGAGCCAGCGGGGGGATCTGTTCGCGAAACGGGCGGCGGCGGCGCACCTGCTCTTCAACCTGGGCGGGGCCCTGATTTTCCTGCCAATGCTGGGACCATTCGGGGGATTCGTGGCATCTTTCGGGGGAAGCAGCGCCCAGCAGATCGCTAACGCCCATACGCTGTTCAACCTGGCAAACGCCCTGATATTCCTGGCCATCCTCGGCCCTTTCATCAGCTTCATCGAGAGGCTGGTTCCGGGGAAGGAAGAGGAGATACTCTTCCGCCCGGCCTATCTTGGCAACGGCCTGCCCCAGTCCAACGACGAAGCCTTCGAATTAATCCAGAAGGAGCTCCGGCATTCCCTGGATATCGTCCGGAAGATGTTCGACCTGTGCATCCCGTGCCTGGTGGGGGGCAGGGGGGACGGATTCGACCGCGTCCTGAAGTTCGAGTCGCTGAGCGATTTCCTGGACGACCGGATAGGCAAGGCCCTGTTCGAACTGGCGAAACGGGACCTCACGCCTTCGCAGGCCAAGAAGGTCGTCCTTCTCATCCGGATGTCGAATGCCATCGAGCAGCTTGGCGACGTCGCAGGGAGCGTCGCCTACCTCACCCGGGACCTCCATGACTCCGGCTCCCGGCTTTCCCAGCCGGCCTCGAAGAAGCTCGAGGCCGTGTACGGGCTTTTCATGGACAACTACGATTCTCTCGGCTCGATACCATTCATCGCGGAGGACAAGGTCCAGAGGATGCGCTCGAAGGACATTCAGATGATAGAGCTGGTCAGCGAGGGATACGAGGACCACATGCGGCGCCTTGCCAGGGGGACGGCGTATTCCGGGAGCATCTTCGCGGAAGCGGTGTCCCTCATCGAGTCTGCGAACTCCCGGCTTCGGGAGATACGGAAACTTTGCGAGCGCTACTCCGCATAGCTCGCGGCCGTCGCCCTGTTTTCTGGAGTCGCTTGGACGGCGTTAACGCACCCTATGGGTAACCTCTGGTTATTGTCCGCGGGAATCTGCTTGGACGACGATTCGTCCAAGTCTTCCCGCTCACGGATAACATCTGGTTATTGTTCGCGGGAACGGTATCGCGTCCCTGATATGGTCGAGGTTGAGCATCCACTTCACATATCGCTCTACGCCGAGGCCGAAACCCGAGTGAGGCACGCTCCCGTATTTCCGGAGATCCACATACCACTGGTAGTCCGCCATGAACTTGTCGAGCCCCTGCTCCTTCATCCTCGCTATCAGCTCGTCGTATTCCCAGATGCGCTCGCTCCCCCCGATTATCTCCCCGTGCCCCGCCGGGGCGAGCAGGTCCGCATTCAGGACGGTCCCTGGCTTATTCGGGTCCTCCCTCATGTAGAACGCCTTTATGTCTTTCGGGAAGTTGTGCACGAAAAGGGGCTTCTTCGCCTCTTTAGTGAGTATCGCCTCCTCGTCCGCGCCGAAATCCTGTCCGTGCTCCATGCGCCCGCCGAGCTCGTTCACGCGGTCGACGGCCCTGGCATAATCCATCCTGTCGAAAGGAACCTTGACGCCTTCGAGGTCGAGGGGGTCCCTTCCGCACGCCTTGAGCAATTCGGGGTGCTCCCTCACCATCTTCTGGACGCCGTACTCGACCATGCGCTCCTGCAGCTCCATGTTCATTTTTTGGTCATAAAATGCCATCTCGGGCTCGAGGTGCCAGTATTCAGCGAGGTGGCGGACGGTCCTGGATTTCTCCGCCCTGAACGACGGCGCAAGGACATAGACCTTCCCAAGCGCGAAAATGAACACCTCGGCATACATCTGCGAGCTCTGGGTGAGATACGCCTTGTCGCCGAAATAGTCCATCTCGAAAAGCGTGCTGCCGCCTTCGCATCCGGATTTCGTGATTATCGGCGGGGCTATCTCGTAGAACCCTTCCGTGTCGAAGAACTCGCGAAGGTAGTTTACGATGAGGTGGCGCGACTTCATTATGGCGGTCATCTTCTGGGAGCGCACCCACAGGTGCCTGATGTCAAGAAGGAATTCCTCGCTCAGGTCTTTGGCAATCGGGAACGGCTCGCCCCTCGAAACAAGCTCGAAGCCGGAAGCCTGTATCTCGAAGCCGCCCGGGGCCCTCTCGTCCTTCCGGACGGTCCCCCTCACGACGAGCGAGCTTTCGACGTATGCGTCGTTCGCGGCCTTCCAGTCCTTCTCCCCGACCTTGTCCTTCTTGATGGCGACCTGGATGACCCCGCTCGGGTCCCTGACGACTGCGAAAACCATGTTGCCGCTCGTCCTGTGGCGGTACACCCAGCCCCTGAGCGTCACCTCTTTCCCTTCGAGGCCGCCCCCAAAAATAGCACTGATGCCTGTGATAATCATGGGAAAAGTTAGTCAGAAAAAGAATATAAAGAAATGTTACTACTGCCGGGGCGCGCTCTGCCTCGTCTGGACCTCTTCGCGGGCCTCCTGGAAGAACCTCAGCCTGGAAAGAATCCTCTCCTTCCCCGCGAGGTCCCCCCTTCCCTGGCAAGCGCCTGCCATGTCCCGGGCCCGGAGCTCGTATTCCGGCCCCAGTTCGGCGTAAATCATCCCCGCCTCGGCGAATCTTTCGTTCCGGGCGTGGTTCTCTGCCTCGGTTGCACGCAAAACGATCTGCTCCCTGCTCTCGCAGGTGCTGCTCCTGCGGTATTCGTCCGGGCATGCCATGTACCTGTCGGCAGTCTCCCTCACTTCCCGCAAGTGGGCCTGGTTAGCCTGGTACCCCTGGTACCTCGTGACCCCGTGATACCCGCCCGCGCCGAGCGCAGCCACTACGCTTGCCGCCAGCAAAAGATTGTGCTTCTTGACCATGATAATCGCCTGTGTATTATTGAGGTAAGAAGTGTTTATAAAGTCGCATGCTTACCTGCGGACCGGCTCGGAGTCGGGTTTGTACCTGCAGGCCAGGCTCGGCATAAACTCATACTGCTGATGGAGCCCCGGTGCAATGCGGCTTTCTTCTACAATCCAGCCCCTCTTCTCATAGAGCCTGCAATCAAAATTCCTCAAACAGCCGTAAATCCCGTTGGCTGCGCCAAACGCAATGAGGGCCGCTCCCGCTAATTTCGCCTTCATAAGTGAAAATTGGCGAGGAACAGTTTAAAAAGTTATAGAAAATAAACTAAAATGGAAGTTAAAAAGAAACCGAAAATCAAATTAAAAGGAGGTTAAAAAGGGACCTTGGTCCCTTTTATTACATGGCCTTCGGCTTGACGTCGAGCACGACGCCGGCCGCAACCGTCTGGCCCATGTCCCTGATGGCGAACCTGCCCAGGGGCGGGAAGTCCTGGAACTTCTCGATGACCATGGGTTTCAGCGGCTGTATCTTCACGACGGCAACATCGCCGGTCTTGATAAAGTCGGGTTTCCCCATCGAGGCGCCCGTCTTCGGGTCCTTCTTCTCGACGAGTTCGGTTATCTTCCCCGCGAACTGGGCCGTGTGGATGTGGAGCACCGGCGTGTATCCTATGGATATCGCGGTCGGGTGGTTCAGGACCACTATCTGGGCAGTGAACTCCTCGGCGACCTTCGGCGGGTTGGATGCCGGGCCGATGACGTCTCCCCTCTTTATATCCTTCTTCTCGACGCCCTTGAGGTTGAAGCCGACGTTGTCGCCCGGCATGGCCTCGGTGAGCTCCTGGTGGTGCATCTCGATTTTCTTGCACTCGCCCTTCACTCCTGAGGGCATGACGATGAGAGCGTCGCCGGGCTTCATCTTGCCGGTTTCCACCCTGCCGACCGGAACCGTTCCGTGGCCGGTAATCGTGAACACGTCCTGCACGGGCAGCCTGAGAGCCTTGTCGACCGGCTTCGGAGGCACCTTGAACGAGTCGATGACCTCGATAATTGTCGGGCCGGCGTACCATGCCATGTTGGCCGATTTCTTCGTCAGGTTGTCGCCCGCGTAAGAAGAGCAGGGTATGAACGGCACCTGGTCGACCTTGTAGCCGATTCCCTGGAGGAGCTTCATAGCCTCGTCCTTGACCTTCTTGTATTCCTCCTCCTTGTAGCCGACCGCATCCATCTTGTTGAGGTTCACCGCGATCTGGCTGATGCCGAGCACCTTCGAGAGGAACGCGTGCTCCTTGGTCTGGGGCTGGATGCCGTCTTTCACCGAAATGACCAGAACCGCCGCGTCGGCCTGGCTTGCGCCCGTAATCATATTCTTGACGAAGTCCCTGTGGCCGGGCGCGTCGATAATCGTGCAGTAGTACTTCGGAGTCTCGAATTCCCTGTGGGCGATGTCGATGGTGACTCCGCGCTCCCTCTCCTCCTTAAGCGCGTCCATGACGAACGCGAACTCGAAGGTGGCCTTGCCGAGCTTGGACGCCTCCTCCTTGAGCTTGTTCAGCGTCTGCTCGGAGACTGCGCCGGTCTCGTAGAGAATCCTGCCGACCGTGGTCGACTTCCCAGCGTCTACATGTCCTATGAACACTAGGTTCAGGTGTTCTTTCTTCGCCATATTCATAACCTCCTATTTACCATTAAATTCTCAGTCAACAACCAACCTTTAGAAAAAGGCATTTTTCATTTAGGCCGAGATGTTTTTAAATTTAACTGCCGCCGCTGCAGGATGAATATAAGAGATGGGATGGTACACCAGAAGGCTCCATCCCGCCTCCCACTCTTGCTCAATAGAGCGGATTGCTTAGGCCGCCTAACTTTAAATTGCTTGATTTTTTCCTCTTGGAACTGAAATCTCAAAATGACATTTTTTACCCCTCAATGCCCGCCCTGTTTTATAAATTTTCCCTGCGACTTACGCCTCATGGAAGACGAGAGAGTTTACCGCTTCAACAGGGACGACGGAAGGAAGACGACGATAATCCTCGCCGCCCTCCTCATCCTCGTGGTCGTGGTCGGGGGGGCCCTGCTTTATGTGCTGAGCCAGAAAGGCGCTCCGCCTCCGGCGCCGCCGGCCCAGAATGAAACGCCGAAGCCGCCGCCGGTGCAGAACGAGACCAACATGACCAACGTCACCCCGCCCTGCGACGACCAGTGCCTTTTCGGGGGTGCTGTTTCGGCAGGGAACGTCTCGGCGTGCGGGTCGATTTCCGCATCTGAATTGAGGCAGCAGTGCTATTCCGAGCTCTCGAACGTCTCCCTGGAAGCATGCAGGCAGGTTTCCAATGAAACGAGGAAGCAGGAGTGCGTAACGTCTTTCGCGAAGGCGGAGGACGACATCACGCTCTGCGACCTCCTTTCGTCAGGGGTCGAGGAGTGCCGGCTCGCCGTCGACCCATGCCTCGGCTCGGAGGACCAGAAGCTCTGCCGCGCGCTTTCCGCGAACGACGCCTCGGAGTGCGGCCAGAACACGGCCTGCCTCCTGAACTTCAGCCTTACGAAGAAGGACGAGGCGTCATGCTCGCTCATCCAGAACTCTGTCGTCAAGACCGCCTGCGTGTCATCGGTCCGGAACTCGGACCGCTGCTACACCCTCCCCCAGACCGCCGAAAAAGACTACTGCTACCAGCTCTATGCCACCTACTCTGGTGACTACCTGACCTGCACCTCGATAACCCCGAACACCGCGTACGCGCTCGACTGCTTCTCTCATTTCGCGGGGACGCTCGGGGACCTCTCGATATGCGACAGGAAGGAGTTCGATTTGAACAATGTCTGGTCCTGCTACACCAATTTTTCCCTCATCAGCGGGGACATCGCCGGCTGCGAGAACATACACGAGCTCGCAACGACCGCGAAATTCAACTGCGCGTTCGAGTTCGCGAAGCTCCACGGGGACCCGGCGGCCTGCCAGCTCATCGAGTCGCAGTCAAGCAGGAGCACGTGCTACCAGGGCGCGATAATCTACTCCAACCAGAATCTGGACTGGCGCAATTGCGCGGATATCACCAACTTCGAGTGGCGCAACAAGTGCTACAACGAGGGGGCGAAGGTCGCAGGCGACATTACTGTTTGCGACAACATACAAGAGACGTTCGCGCGCGAGGCGTGCAAATCCGCGTACGAGATTGCGCAGGGCGGATGATTTTTTTTTAAGTTTTACAAATGAAAAGAGGTAAAAATAAAACAAAAATAAGGGGAGCCGATCACTCCGCCTTTTTCTCCCCGCCTTCTTTCTCTTCGGCAGGCTTCTCGGCCTCCGCCTTCGCTCCTTCCGCGGGCGGTTCTGCCGCCGGCGGCGCCTCCTCCGCCGGCTTCTCACCTACGGGCTGCTCGGCCGCCTCCGCGCTCTCCGGTTTCGGCTCCTCCTTCCTCTCGATGAGCTGCTCGAAGAAGCCGATGTCGTGCGTGAATTCGTCGTAGGACTTGATTTTCCCCTGCGCCATCATCAGCTCCCGCGCCAGGATGTAGAATATCAGCGCGAGCGAGCGCTTGCCTTTGTTGTTTATGGGGACCACGAGGTCAATGAACTTGGTCTCGTTGTCGGTATCGCAGAGGCCGATGACCGGCACGCCGTTCTTCGCGGCCTCGACGAGCGCCTCGTGCTCTCCTTTGGGGTCGCAGACGAGGAGCAGTTTCGGCTCCATGAACCCCTCGACGTTCATGTTGGTCATCGTGCCCGGGACGAACCTCCCCCGGACGATGTTCATTCCGGTGAGCTCGGCGAACTTGCTCGCCGGGTTGCTCGAATACACGCGCGAGGCGACGACGGTGACCTCCTCCGGCTTGCACCGGCCGATTATCTTCGCAGCTTCCATCAGCTTCTCCGAGCTCTTGCGCAAGTCGAGGATGTAGAGGCCGTCGTCCCTTCTCTTGAAGATATACTCCCTCATGTCGCTCGTCCGGATTTTCGTGCCGATGTGCACTCCGGCTTCCAAAAATACTTCCTGCTTGACAGGCATTCCGCTTTTTTCAGTCATTTCCAAAACCTCCCTGATTGCGCCCACTGCCACCAGCCTCCGGATTCGTTCCGGATGCGGAAAACCGGGAGCAATAATGGGGCCGCTGAGATGAATCCTCCTCGACCGCAGGTATTTGTAGTCGGAGAGTTGAACTCAGATAACAAGCACCCCAAGCTTGCAGGATACCAGGTTACCTCACGGCCCCAATCAGTTTCCAGTCTCCAGTTTCGTGTCTTGGGGGACTGAAAACACGAAAACTTTGATATGGAACATTTTAATATCGTTCGCTGGTGAGGACGAACTCGACGCGGGGGAAAGCGAGAGCCGCCGCACTTACGGCATCCCCCAGCGTTTCCGGCCCTATGCTGTCGTAGAAGAGCCCGAAATCGGTCATCCCGACCTCGACCTCCGTCTTCCGGTGCAGCCTTGCGGAGCGGTTGAAATTATGCGCGGCCCGCTCTACGCACTCGCCTAGCATCTCGCCGTAGGCGACGCTCCTGACCCACCGCGACACGCTGAAGCCCCGTGCCCGGGCTACCCTGAGCGCCAGCGTCCCTGAATCGTCCGGAGCGCCGGGATACACCCTGTCGCTCAGGGCTATCAGCCTCCCGCGCAGGATTCCGCGCAGTTCCCGCAAAAGAGCAGCGTGCGCCGCTCCGGCAGCCAAATCCCACCTGAACTCGGACTTCT
>JBFLVW010000105.1:0-10269 GCA_040758235.1 Microcaldota archaeon | reverse complement strand
ATCGCCCCGTAAGCCTGGGCCTTTTTGGTCATCAGGTGGGCCTCTATCGCCCTAAGCTTCCCGTATTTCGCATGCTTCTTGGCCTTCTCGGACTTGTCGAAAGTGAAGAACTTGTCGACGTTCTCGAAGAACCTCTTGAAGCCGTAGAAAGTGTCGTCCGGAAGCGCGCCGACCTCGCTTTCGTTTATTTCGGTTGACGTTTCCAGCGACGCGTTTTCGGCTATTTCGAGGGTTTCCCCTTCGGAGGTTTCCGCCCCGAAGCTTCCCCCTTCAGTAACCTCATTTTCAGTCGTCACTTCCTCGGCAAAAAGGGGCACCGCCAGCAGCCCCAGCGCGAGGAGCAAAACCATATATTTCATAGATACATCCTCCAGCCAGCGGCAGAGCCGCAGGACCGAACGGATAAAAACATGAACGGCATAAATATGATTCCGGAAACGCGCGCGAACGGACGTGAACGCACATGAACAGGACCATCCTACTCGCCTTTTTGATGCTCCCGCTCGCCTTTGCGAACCACATCTACACGGTCGACGTCGACCGCTCAGGATTCGCATCCGTGACGCTCTCGATGGAAGGCACTGGGGCGGCTTCCGTCCCGCTGCCGGCAGACGCCCGCAATTTCAGGATTGTCGGCGGTAACTATTCCATCGTGAACGGGAGCGCCGTCGTTGCATCGGGAACCTCCGGCTTCACCACCTTCTCCTTCGCCACCTCCGTATTTACCGAAAAGACGCCCCAGGGGTGGAAACTTCTCTTCCTGCCTGCCGAAGGGGCGCGAGTCATGGTGTACATGCCCCCCTATGCGACGGTCCAGAGCGCGTTTCCGGCACAGAAAAGCGTATCATCGGACGATTCGAGGACGCTGATGGAGTTCGACTACGCCCGCTCCATAACCGTTTTCTACTCGCTGGAAACCGCGCCAGAGCCGGCGCCGGCCGACAATACCGGGATTTTCCTCATCGGGGCCGCCCTCATCCTTGCCGGCGCTGCCATAATAGTGACTGTTCTCAGAAGGCCCCAGAAGATAGTGGTGGAGACAAAGCCTGCGGCCGCGGAAGGCCAGACCGTTCAAGCGCCGTCCGCCGCTCCCCCGGAAAAAGCGCCCAGCCTTGAAATGACGCCCGGTAAGAGGGAGATGATGGAGACCTTCAACGAGAACGACGTCACTATAGTAAATTTCCTGCTGTCGGGCGGGGGGAAGTCGAGGCGGAACGAGCTTGAGCGCAAGACCGGAATCTCGAAATCCAGCCTGGCGATGGCAATAAACCGGCTCGAGAAGAGGAAAATAATCGAAATAGACCGGTCCTCGACCACCCATTTTGTAAAGCTTGCCGACTATTTCCTGAAACTGTGAGGGGATGGACTTTGATGCGCTCAATCTCCGTGGTTTTCGCGGCGCTCGCCCTGTGCGGGTGCCTTGCCGGGCCCGCGCCGCAGGGCGGGAACGTCTTCGTGGACGGGGACGGGACGGGGGGCATGGGCAGCGCGAATTTCCAGCGCTGCGTCGGCCAGTGCGACGAAGGGAACGCCGGCTCAGGTCCGATCTGCAGGGACGGGTGCATGATGCAGGAGGCCGAGGACACGAAGGACACTTCTTGGTGCGACGGGCTCGCGAACCTCCAGACGAAGCCCTCCTGCTACGGGACCGTCGCGAAGGCAGCCGGCGACATAAAAATCTGCGACCGGCTCACTGACCAGACCGACAGGAACTGGTGCGTGAGCACATTCGGCGGCCCTTCGAGCGGCTGAGATTAAATACACGGCCGCTGCAATAGACTCCATGTCCAGGGGGATGATATTCGGGGCAGGCTTAGCCTTGGGGCTCATTATCGGTTTTGCGTTTTCCGTTTTTGCAGTTCCGCCCGAAGCGGAGGCCGTGTTTTCGCCTGAAGACGGGCGGGAAATCATCGATTTCATCGATTCCGCGAGGGAAACGCTCGAAATCGAGGTGTATACTATGAGCTCGCGCGATGTGGTCGATGCGCTCGGAAGGGCGCGTGCGCGGGGGGTGGATGTCAGAATAATCCTCGAGCGGAACGTCTTAGGGGGCGAGAACGCCGAAATATACCGGGAGCTTTCCGCAAAGGGCTTCGCCGTGCGCTACGCCTCGAAGGCGTTCAAGCTCACCCATTCGAAATTCATCATCGTGGACGGGAATGAGGTCCTCGTCGGCTCCCACAATCTCAGCAATTCGGCCCTCTTCAGCAACCGAGAAGCATCGGTCATCGTCCGCGATGCGGCAATCGTCGGCGAATTCTCGGAAATATTCGAGGGGGACTGGGAACTCGCGAATTAGGATGTGGCCTTAATGTATATTTTTTCGGACAAGTGTATATTTTTAAAATATACACTTGAATACTATTTTATGCAATTCAGGGAATTCGCCGAAAATCTCCTCGGTTCGCGAGTCAAGATAAAAATCATCCGCAGGCTGCTAACGGATGAGACGCTTACTAGCGAACGGGAGCTCGCCAAGCTGGTAGGCGCGTCGCCGGGGGCCGTCAATCGGGTGCTTAAGGAATTCCACGAGTGTAACCTTATTCTGCCCATGCGGGTAGGCACGGCAACCGTCTGGACCCTGAACAAAGGAAGCTATGCGTATTCGTTTCTGACCGATTTTCAAAGCAAGATAAAAGAAAATCCACTCGAGGACCTGAAAGACTCCCTTCGGAGTTGGTTTATCCGCAGCGAAGCGAAAAAAATAGTCCTTTTTGGTTCCGTAGCGGAAGGCAATGAGAAACCATCCAGTGACATCGACCTTTTCCTACTCGTCGCGGACACCTCGAAACAAAAATTCATGTCAGACCTCGCCCGCGATTACAATCATTATTTTGTCCAGAGATATGGCAATAATCTTTCAGCTAACATACTGACCGAAAAAGACCTCACCGACCCAAAAAACAAAAAGTTCTTAGAGAGCGTGTCCAGGGGGATTGTCATAGGTGAGATTGTATGAAAACCCGCAACGTCGACCGGTTCCGCGCCAAAGACTTCATGAAGCGGGCAGAAGAGCTGAAAAACTCGATGGAGCGCGCATACGAGACCGGAGAATGGAACTCCTGCGTGATAAATGCGATTCACTGCGCCATATCCGCCGCCGATGCGCTTTGCGTCTTTAAGAAAGGGATGCGGAGCGCAGGAGACAGCCACACTGATGCGGTCGCATTCTTCCTGAGCATCGATCCGGCAGACGCCCAGATAAAAAATGCGGCGCAGCATCTTTACTCCCTCATCTCGATAAAAACCGCCGCAGAGTACGGGGACCGGCTTCTTTCGAGAAATGACTCGGATTCAGCGATGAAGCATGCGACCCGGCTTTTCGATTTCGTCAAATCAAAGCTTCCGCCGTAGCCTACCCCCTCGAAACGACGTATCTCGCGTAAAGCTTCGAGAAAATCCTGTATTTCCCCCGGTCCAGCCTCACAATCTGCCCCCTCGCAAGCAGCCTCCCCGCGAGCGCGGTGACCGGTCCCAGGGGCTTGTCGAGGCTTTTCGCGATGTCCGAGACGTGCATCCCCTCCTCCCGCCCTGCAAGGACGTGGAGGATGGCCCTCTCTCCGGGAGGGGTGGCATTGTACATGCCGCCGAACCACTCCCTCCCCAGCATGCTCATTATGAAGGGGAGATAGCCCAGATAGTGGCCCTTGGTTATGACTTTCTCGTTGTCCCTGAGGCGCTCGTAAATCACCCTGCATACGCTCCTGAACAGTTTCGGGTTGCCGCCGCTGTCGCTGAGGATGGCAAGCAGGCACTCGTCGCCCATCTTCGGCGGGCCTTTTTTGAGGGCCTTCTCCGTCAGCTCCCTCGCCTCCTGCTCGCCGAAGGGCCGCAGCTCCATGAAAGTCGCGATGCCTGAAACGAATTCCGGCTTCTGCGACATGCCAAGGACGAATGCGGCGTTCCTTTTCCCCCACGCCGCCTTGAGCGCGCCCTCGATTCCGCGAAGCGCCTCCCCCGGGGCCTTCATCCTGTCCATGTCGTCGATGAATATCACGGCCCCGAACGCCTTTTTCGCCATTTTCTGCACTTTCTGGGGCACGTCCGCGATATGCGCAGGCGCCTGCTCCGTTCCCTCCATTCCGGCGAGCATTCCGGCCTCCCGGACTATCTTCCCCGCGACTTCCCCTTCCGTTTCTCCGTTCTCGACGGCTACGGAGGGCGAAAGCATCCCGGCCTTCTCGGCCTCCGCCCTGAAAAGGCGCAAAAGCGCGCTCTTCCCGATTCCCGGCCCACCGTACACGATAAGGATGCCGCCCTGCGCCGAGGATGCGGCGTTGAGGAAACCATTAAATATCCTGGATTCGTCTTTCCTTCCTGCGAGTGCGCCGGGGGATTCTTCCCACGCCGCGAACGGGTTTGGTCCCTTAATTTTAACCACCTCAAAAGGAACCAAGGTTCCTTTTTATCCTCCTTTTTATTGAATCTACAACAATAAACTACAAGCTTTGTAGTTTTTGTAGTTTAGTATTCCTATGCGGGCATACATATTTAAAAAGCGGTCAAAGCCCGATAATAGCATGACAACTATGAAAGGCATGTTCGGACTCATGCTGTTCGTCCTTATGGCAGCTTCCGCCTTCGCGGCGAGCTCTTATTTCGCCGAAGAAAACCAGCAGCCAAGCATCACGGTGATAGAGGCCGCGAACAACGAGGGCAGGCTGCTCAACCTCAGCGTCCTCGTCTTCCAGCAGGCGACGAGCACCGGCGGCACCGACATCCGGACTGTCATGGACCAGATAAACCAGGAGTGCGCGAGCGCACCCGACCGCCAGGCATGCATACAACAGAAGGGACTCGAGCGGACCGCGGCCTCCCGCGACTACCAGCTCAACCTCACATCCCTCCAGAGCGCCCACCTCGTGGTCGAATACCTCGACCCGGCCGGCAACAACTACCAGGGACAGTGGCTGATAGTCCCGGGCTGCGAGAACGTCATAACCGACATAGCTGTCACGAGATACAGGCCGGACCCGGTCACCGGGGTTTCCGCTCCGTATAACTATTATATAGGCCAGTGCGACATAACGCCGGCCGTCACCGGCGCGAACAGGACCCAGCTGCGCGCGTTATACGTCGGTGATCCGGTCCAGGCCATAAGCCCGAGCGGGGATTCGTATCAGTACGACAACTTCAACGTCACGGTTTCGACGCAGTTCTCGCGCGACGTGCAGAACTTCATAAACACGGTCGCCCAGAGCGGCGGGCAGGGCGTGAACGCGGGCGGGACTCTTCCCTGCGTGGGCGTGTTCATGATACTCGGCCTGCTCCTCGCTTCGCTTTACTTCAGCGGCAGGTCACCTATATCCCTGCTTGACATAACGACTCCGAGGCTTCCTGCGCCAAAAGGCGTGACCGCGGGCGGGCAGATACTCGCCCCCTACGGCTATACGGAGATGAAGGCCACGGCCAGGCAGAAGATGGAAGCCGCGGCCGCCGCGGCATCAATGGCGGCAGGGCGGTTCATAAGGCCGGGCGATGCGGACACGGAGCGCCTGGTGCGCCAGATAAACTCCGACCGCGGCACCGCGGCCGACCGGGCTGCGGGAGACGTGGCGCAGGGCCGCAAGATTGCCACCGCGCTCGTCGGGGCAGGCAGGTCCCTCGGGATGAACTCTGCCGAGCTCCAGTCGCTTGCGCGCCTTCCCTACCACTACGGGGACGCCGAGCACAGGACGGTCGCCCAGATAATCCAGAACCTCGAGAAGAAAGGCGGGAGCAGCGCGCTCCTCGCCATGACCCTCAAGGACTACATGTTCGGCATGCAGACCTGGAAGAGCCTCGAGGTGGTCACAGGCCAGCCCGACTTCGGGAAGAGGGGCACTGTGCACTACTTTGTATCTAGCAAGCTCGGAAAGGCCTTCGGCTCCAACCGCTACACCACGGGCGGCGTGTCGACGATAGTCATGGCGGGCACCGACTCCATGTTCAGGACCGGCCGCGTCATGACCAGGATGACCAAGACCATGGCCACCGAGGCGCCGACGCTGCTGCGCCAGACGACGAGGACGACGATGGAGATGCTCGGCGGCCCGCGCGTAATCGAGGAGCTCGAGGCGCGCGGCAGGACCTCGCCGACGGCGGGATGGCTCGCCGGCCAGCTCCAGAAGCACCCCTCGCAGGTGGTGGTCGGGGCAATGTTCCCGATAAACGACCACATGGCCCAGCTCTACAAGACCACGCGCAACGAGGCCCTCCACAGCGAGATGGTCTACGTGATGCGCCAGCTCTACAAGAAGATGGGCGTCCGCTTCGACATAAGCGAGCAGGAGCTCACTTCGATGGGCCACACCGACATCGACATCCGCAAGAGGTGCAACATAACCTCCACGGCGGCCCTTCTCGCAGTCGAGGAGGAGATGCGCAAGGTGATGTCCAACGCAACCATGAGCTCGCAGGACAAGCTGACGGCGCTCATGAGGATAGCCGAGTCGCACGGGGCGTACATAGACCACCAGATGGTCAACTTCACCCGGCGCCTCGACGCGATAGAGGCCACCGGCCAGCCCGACCACATGAAGATGCTGATGCTCCAGCAGGCGATAGAGGAGCAGAACAAGGTCAAGATGGCCGTGTACAAGGGAGGCGGCAGGTCCGAGGACGCCTACGTCTGCCATGTCGGCGAGAGGATGCACTCCAGCCAGGTGTGGGAGTACTCCGTTCTCCGCACCATGCAGTACGACTGGGAGCACGGCTACGCCGCGAAGGGCGGCATAGAGCAGGCAGCGGTCAGGGAGAGGCTCTTCCTCGCGAACAAGGAGGCGACGCTCAATCCGGCCGCCGCAGGCCACGATCTTCCGGAGCACATGAGGAACACGGCCCAGCTCAAGGCGGTGACCGAGCGCAACAGGAGCGACCTGGTGTCGCTCTTCACCGAGCAGGGCAGGGAGATGTTCCAGCAGAGGAAGGGCAAGAGCATCACCTCGGCCTCGATATCCGAGATAGTGGACTTCATGTACGGGGGCAACCTGCCGAGGACCTTCGAGTACGACAAGAAGACCGGCAGGGCGTTCTGGCCCGGCGACAAGGAGCTTCCGCTCGACCCCAAGGCCACCTTCGTGGACATGAAGAGGCACTGGATAGCCGAGCCCAACTCGAGGGAGAGGGGTTCGGTCGGCGAATGGACCGAGTCCCGCTTCAAGCTCGGCCACCTCGCGGCTTTCGACGCCTCCGTGGACGCCCAGCTCAAGCGCATGCCTGGATACGCGAACATGACCGGCGAGCAGGAGAGCCAGGCGGCCAAGAAGCTGTGGGTCCAGAAGGCCATGCTCGAGGACATCGAGAACAGGTTCAACTCGCAGTTCGGCATGAACGCCTACGGCAACCTCAGGGAGACCATGAAGTTCAACGTCGGCATAATGGCCGGCTTCCTGGAGAGGGCGCTCGAGGAGAAGAAGCTCCCGGCGAACCACCCCGACCTGAAGTTCCTCCAGAGGATGGACATATCCCACCCTGAGGACGTCAAGAAGTTCCGCGAGCTCCTGAAAGCGCACGGAGAGGCCTACCAGGGCATCATAAGCAGGCAGATGACCTACGATGAGATAGCGAAATCCCCGCGCGCGATAGTCCTGCTCCAGGAGGGCGGATACGCCTACTACAAGAAGGGCATGACGCTCAGCGACAACGACCGCGTGATGGCAGGCCAGGCCGCGCTCCGCGACAACAAGGGCCAGCTCCGCGCGTTCGTGCCGGAGGATGTCCCCATAAAGTTCGAGGGCAGGGAGGACCTGATGGCACAGCACCAGAAGCTGCGGGCATCCAAGGACCCGAACGAGTGGCACGCATTCGCCCAGAACGTCGTTTCGTGGGCGAAATCGGGCGGCTACAACTTCGACCGCGAGCGCGTCCTTGCCGCAGTCCTCTGGGACATGGGGCACAAGACGGGAGACTACGGCAGCTTCTGGAACCAGAGCGCCGTGAGCGTCGAAGCCAAGCGCAACGTCGCGCCTGTCGCGCCCTCGGTGCTGCGCATGTTCGGCGTGGAGGCTCCGGAGGCCATGAAGGCCGCGAAGCCCTTCAGGGACATAGGCATGCACATGGGGGACTACGTCTCCAAGATAGCATACATGTCCGGCGGGCCGCTCCTCGACCAGTCGTACAAGGTCGCAGCCTACAACGCGGCATACCAGATGCAGTCCTACCGCCTCGCCCTGAGGATACAGGAAGGCCACGACATGGGCTCCCTGAGCGCGGCCGAGCAGGCGGCGTACAGGACATACGCCAGCAAGCACGGCGCCTACCTCCAGGCCTCGCAGTGGGCCCTGGACAGGTCGCCCTTCGGCTACTCGACCTCGCACGCGACGCAGGCGGCGGACGCGGCCCTGTTCTCGCACGGGCCCGGCCTCACCTTCAAGATGCAGGACTACCTGGGCGCGGCGATGGACAAGGGCACGATGAGGAGCTTCAAGCTCTTCTACGCATGGCCGATGGACCTCGCGCGCAAGCTGATATCCCCGTACGCGACGGCCGTCAGCACCGCCCAGAAGGAGATGATGGGCCGCGCATCGAGGTGGGACACGACGGGCGACCCGACGAGGACGCTCTACCACGGCCAGCCGCGCGTGCGCTCTGCGATGCAGGCGTTCTTCAACCCGCTCGGGCTGTCGACGACGTCCAAGTGGGCGAAGAAGCTCAACATCTTCGCCCCCGGCGACGCGACGACGAGGCAGGTCGGAGGCGAGGACGTTATGCTCGGCCTCGGCGCATCCTCGATGGACACCATCCAGATAAGGAAGGGCATCAACATCGTGGGCAGGATAGGGTCCGCAAACCCCAGGGAGCGGTTCCTCGACTACCGCAACACGGCGGTGCTGGACGCGCCCATGGCCTCAGAGCTTATGAGGGACGACGCGTTCAAGTACTACCGCGACATCTACGAGAACGCCCACACCAACACCACGAGGAGGACGATGTCCGCCGAGACGCTGCAGATGAAGAGGACCCAGGAGGTCATGAGCTTCAGCAGCCTGCAGACGCCCCAGGGCAAGTTCTACAGCCCGGTGCACTTCGCGCTGCACATGCTCAGGATTCCCGAGATGGGCGCCAAGTACGCCATGCGCGCCAAGCACGGCTACGGCGGCGGCTCCGTAGGGGACAGCATGAAGCGCTCGGTCAGGGAGATGGCCGAGGGCATGGGCAGGGCGTTCACGCCCCACCGGGACATCTACCGCGTCTCGTGCCCGCACTGCGGCCACACGACCGCACAGCGCTTCAGCAAGTGCGGAAGCTGCGGCAAGAGGCTGTGGTGAATTTTTCCTTTTTTCCTGTTTTTCCTTCTTTTCTCCAGCCTTTGGCATAAGCTTATATTCATAAACCGACATATCAAGTTTCCATGAGAGCGAGAGCAGCAGCCATACTAGCCGTCCTTGCAGTGCTCGTTCTGGCAGGGTGCCTCCAGAGGCTGGGGGCTGGTTCGAGGCAGTTCGAGGAGCAGTACCGCGGGAACCTGACGTTCCACGCGCTCTCCGACGTCCCGCCGGAATGCCGGATGGGAAGCTGCTGGTGCATGGTATGCAAGAACGGCACCAACATTTTTGGTCCCCTGAATAACCTGATAGGGGGATACTGCTACTGGGAGAAGAACTGCACCCCGGAGAGGACGGCAATCCTCAACAACCGCTCCCAGAACCCGGATTTCACCATCCGGCACTTCATGATTGGCCAGGGCCCCTCGTTCGGGGACTTCTCTGTTGCGAACACCTACTGCTCCGACCGCCTGAGCATGTCCGTTCAGTGGCTGCTCGGCTCGAACGAGTCCGGCTACACCCTTCCTGACGCCCAGCGCTCCATGTGCTTTTTGAGCAAGGACGTAGTCCCGGTCTACATCCTATACAGCAACGGCACGAACATCAGCGAGTCGCGGGCGCGGAGGATTGGCGAGATCCTGGGGACGCAGGGCGACGACTTCTGGCTGGGCAGGCTCTCGAGCGGCCCGGTGGGCCCGGTCGTCGTGGTGACCGAGATGAACTTCAACGCCAGCCAGGCCTCGCTTGTGGCCGACCAGGTCGTCGCAATTGACGACGCGTGCAACGGGGCGGACAGGGCCGCGAACAGGATACGCTGCTTCATCGCCGTCGCGCCGAAGATAAACGATTTCCAGGCGCTCGATGCCGTCATGAACGCCCTGAGCACCCGCGGCGCCCTGAACAGGGTGGACCTCGTCGCTTACGGCATAGACGGAAAATACGTCCGCGGCTGCAACGGGCCGGAGGTCAGGCAGCAGGCACTCAACTTCTCCTCATACGCGCTCTACAACTGGAGCAAGCCGAC
>JBFLVW010000104.1:0-4027 GCA_040758235.1 Microcaldota archaeon | reverse complement strand
CGCAGCCTCGGCGCGGGCGTCGAGGAGGCGGACGAGACCAAGATAACTTATCTGGAAGCGGCCTATTTTGGGGACCGGAAGGTTCTGCCTCTGGATAAGGACGACCTGCTCTCGCGCTCGGGCGACCCGCTCGCGAAGGAGAAATACGCCGTGATAAAATACCTGAGGGACCGCGGCTACATAGTGCGCCCCAGCCTCGATGGCACGCCGTTCCTTCGCCTTCACAGGAAGGGAATGCGCCCCGGTGAGGATAAGACATACTACCTCATCGAGGTCGTGAAAAAGGGATGGCAGTGCGGTGCGGAATCCCTGCTCCCGTCGCTGGAGACTGCCGGGAAGCTCCGCAAGGAGCTCGCGATGGCAATCGTCGACCCGGAGCAGGAGAAGCCCCTCTTCATCAAATTCGGCAGGATGAATTTCGACTGATTACCGGCCCACTGCCTGCGCCTTTAGCGTCTCCGTGCTTCTGACCGGTATTCTGGAGAACTGGGCCTGGTCGAGTATCGTCCCTATCGGAAGCGGCGTTCCGGCAACCGGGCGCGTATAATGCACCCTCCTTCCGGCAGCAAACACGATGCCGGTCAGCTCGCGGTTCATGCGCTCGAAATCCGCCCGCTCGCGCCTCGTCATACTCCTGTCCTCCTCTGAGGCTTTCCGTTCCAGCGCCGCAATAGCCGCGACCAGCCCGGCGGCGCGCGTCGCTTCGGGTCTGCTCAGCTCATAGACGCTGTACGAGGAGCGCTGCTGGCCGGTGAACTCGTTGCTATCTATCCTCGCGGCCCCAATATAATACAGCCTTTCCGTCCTGCTCCCGGCCATCCATCCCGCCTCCGTGATTTTTTCTTCACTTAACATATATTACATTCTTTTATAAAAAGGATGCGCGAAGGAATAGCAGAAGGTGTCCAGCCATGGATAGGTCCTATATCGTCGAATGCAAGGCAGATTTCTCTGGAAATAAGGAAGACGTCACAGCGGTCGTATTCATGAACACTGAACCCAGCCGCGGGATGCTCGCGGACCTCGGGCTCTCGGAAATCGGCGAAATATGCGAGACGAAGCCGCAATCGCGGCAGCCCACGGAGCCGACGCTCTACTATTTCAGGCGGGGCGCGCCCGCATCTTCCGTCTCGGTCGTCCGCTTCGGGATGGATGGCAGGGTGTCGTCTTGCGAAACGGCGAAGGGCGAGCCGCACCGGCTAATCCCCCCGGTTTCCGGCCCTGCAGCGGACAAACTGCTCTACCCTACAAGCGCGTTCATCGTCGCGGCGCATGTTCGCAACTGCGGCCGCTCGGTCCCGGTGACGGGCGTTGTTTTCGTCAGGCCCGCCCACGGCGAGGAAACTCTGAACCCCCACAGCAAGAAGGCGGTCGACCGGATGGGGCTCGTCTCGATACAGTCCGTGGACAAGGCGGGGTGCGCCGTCTCTGTCCCGCACAACACGCTCTACCTTTTCGAGCGGCCGGGAATCCCCTCGTCCCTTACGGTCTCGCGCCTTGCGGGAGACGGCTCCGTCCTCTCGAGCGAAGTGGTCGCGGGCGACCCGTTCTCGATAATTCCGTCCGTGACAGGCTCCGCGGCCGAGCGCTTCCTGAATCCGAGGGCGGGAAAAAGCCTTCTGCCGGGCAGGGCATCAGAAGCCCCGCCCCTGCTCTCCCAGACGCCCGCCAAGCACCCTAATTCCCAGAGGAACCGGTCCTGAAAGCCCCAAAAACATTTTAACCCTTGGAACAGTATCAGTTGCATGGCATCATCCTTGGGAGTAGTCATAGCTCGGGAGGACTCTCCCTCCACATCCGAGTTCTATTTCGTGATAAAGGAAAAAAGCGTGAAAAAAGGCCAGTTCGTGCAGGTGAATTCCGGTGAGGGGACTATGTTCGGCTTCGTGTCCGAAGTGTTCAAGTCAAACCGGTACTTCGAGCGCGCGGAAAGCGTCGCGGAGTTCGAGCGGAGCGCGGCCATCTCATCGCATTTCCCCTCCGATTCGTGGGAATACGTCCTTGCGGCAGTGAAGATACTCGGTGTTTTCGGCAAGGGCCGGTTCGAGCGCGCCTTCGTTCCCCCCTCCCCGGGTGCGCATGTCTCGGACGCGGACGGCCCGGTCCTGCGCTCCTTCTTGGGGTTCGAGGATGGCGGCATGCACCTCGGCTCGATAGAGCACCACGATGTGCCCGCGAGAATCTCGCTGACGCGGCTTTTGCAGAAGCACTTCGCCATCCTCGCGATGAGCGGGGCCGGGAAATCCCACCTCGCGAGCGTCATACTCGAGGAGCTGCTTGCACGGAAGCGGGAGGAGGGGCGCGTCGCGGTGGTCGTCGTGGACATCCATGGCGAGTACGTAGGTTTCGCGCACGACCCCGTCTTCGGAAGCCGTACCAAGGTCGTGGACGGGAGCGACATCGCGGTCCCGCTGAAGAAAATCCACCCGGAAACGATGATGGAGTGGCTCCCGCAGCTCTCCGCTCCGCAGCGCGACGTCCTGCGCCACGCGCTCACCGACTTAAAGTCAAGAAAGGAAAATTCCGAAGGCTACACCTTCAAGGAGCTCCTTTCGGCGATAGAGGCTTCGGACGTGTCGAAGGACGAGGTGAAGCGCGCCCTCAGGAGGTCGCTGTCGGAGCTGCAGCGGTACAGGTTCCTCTCCAAGAAGATGGAGAACCCCCGGCTCCTCACGGACGTGAAACCTGGAAGCCTTCTCATCCTGGATTTCAGCACGATAGATTCTCTCAGGAAGAAGCAAATCCTCGTGGCGCTCACCGCCCGGAGGCTCTTCAACCTCCGCAAGAAGAACAAAATCCCGCCCTTCCTGCTCCTCATCGAGGAAGCCCACAACTTCGCGAGGGAGAAGGCCGAGGAGAGCGAGGCTGTCTCCCGCTCCATAATCGAAACCATCGCGCGCGAGGGGAGGAAGTTCGGGGCGTCGCTGTGCCTCATCAGCCAGAGGCCGGTCAATCTGAGCACGACAGCCCTGAGCCAATGCAACACCCACATCATCCTCCGCGTCACGAACCCCAACGACCTAGACCACATCCAGATGAGCTCGGAAGGGATTGACGCGCGCGTCGCGAAGAGCATCACCTCCCTGAAGGTGGGCGAGGCCATAATCGTCGGCGAGGCGGTGAACTACCCGGTGTTCATCTCCGTCCGGGACAGGAAGTCCGAAAAGAGGGAGCGGGGCGCGCCGCTCCACAGGCAGGCTATCCAGTTCGAGGAGTCGAGGGAGAAGAAGGAGCGGGGGGCCGAGGCTTTCATCTAGTCTTTAAAAATGTTTTATTTAGTAGTTAATCATGGCACTAATCAGGCGGATTGCTGTAACGTCAGTGCTCGCCGCCTCGCTTTCCTGCGGGCCGAAACAGAATGCGGCGCCGATTCCCTCATCGGTAGTGCCGAACGGGGGGCAGAGGGACTGGTTCAGCGCGGCGCTGAACATCCAGGAGCCCTCCCAGTTTTCGGCATGGGAACCGGTTGCGGAGGAAATTGCAGGCACCGCGGCGGTTCCACACCGGAAAGTGTCCATCGCCTCCTCGGGGGAAGTGAAAGCGGCCTGCGGGGAGCATGCGGGAGGCTGTTTCCTCCCCGGAAACAGGAGCATCCTCATCGATGAAAGCTGGTCCCCCGGAGAGCTTGCGCGCAGGCGATATCCGGACGGGGAGGCGGCGGAGACGTGCGAGGGCAGGGAGAGCTTCGACCTCAAGTCATACCCGAGGCTCGCCGTATGGGCGCACGAGCAGGGCCATTCGTTCGACCTCTCGCTCGGGGAGGGTAACGCCGGCCGTTGGATAGACCAGCTGGAAGCGGTCGCCTTCGAGTATTATTTCGCGGAGCATGTGGCGAAAAACTACGACCGCCATCTTGGGCTGAACTTGCTCGTCCTGGGTCTTCTGCGGTCGGGCATGCCGTCATGGGGGACGGTGGGGGGCGAGGGCTTCGCGCAGTGGCACGTAGATGCATTCAGGAAGAAGCTCTCTGATGTTGATTCGGGCGGCATCAAGCCGGGCGAAACCGAGCTTTCGCACCAGTCTCTTT
>JBFLVW010000103.1:0-14862 GCA_040758235.1 Microcaldota archaeon | reverse complement strand
GCTGAGGATTATCGCCCGCGAGGCCGACACCCTGAGCAAGGCCCCCAAGAGCGACCCAGGCTCGTCCCCACAGCCACCGGCCCCTCCGCAGTAGCGTAAAAAACCGATGCCAGGAAGTGTTATCATGGTATGGGGCAGCTTCCTTTCTCCGATCGACAATTTCTCGGACCTGCCCTTCCGGCTGCTCTGCCAGCGTTACGGCGCGGAGGCGGTCTGCTACCCGCTCGCGAACTCCACCGCCATATTCCGCGACCCGCGCAAGGCGAAAGAGCTTGATTTGAGCCCTGCAGAGCGGAACGCCGGAGTCCAGCTGGTCGGAAACGCCCCGGAGGACCTGGGGAAGGCCGCCGCGGCCATAGACCGGGAGTTCCCATTCGTTTCATGGTACAACCTGAACTGCGGCTGCCCCTCGGTCCGCACGATGCACTGCGGCGGTGGGAGCGCGATGCTCGCAAGCCCCGTTAAAATCGCGGAATGCGTCCGCGGGATGAAGGAATCGGTCGATAAGCCGCTCTCGGTGAAAATCAGGATAGCCTCGGACCTGCAAAACACCCTTTCGCTCTGCAGGCTTATCGAGGAAGCGGGCGCGGATTTCATAATCATCCACGGCCGCACCGCCGCGCAGGGCTATTCCGGCAAAGCGGACTGGGAGCTGATAAAGAAACTCAGGCAGGGGCTCGGGATACCGGTCGTGGGGAACGGGGACATAGATTCCCTGGTGCAGGCGAAACGGTATGTCGAATCAGGCTTCTGCGACTCCTTCATGGTCGCCCGCGCGGCGATGGGCAACCCGCTCATTTTCTCAGGAACATCCCCCAAAAGCCTCGAGGAGCGGCTCGCCCTGCTCGGCGAGTACGTCTCCCTGCACCGCGAGCACCTTGGAGAGCCTGAGTTGAAGGACGTCCGCCTGAAGGCAGTCAGTTTTTTGAGCAGCGTCCCGCAGGCCTCCGCGCTGCGGAACATGGCGTGCAGGGCTGGGTCTGCGGATGAGATACTGGGATTGAGAACAAGGGAAACGGAGTGAAAGAAAAAACTCAAAAACGAATAATATTCGGATTTCTAAAATCAATCAGTATGACTTCAGAATCTCGATTTCGGTTTGTAGCAGTTCCTGCAATAAACCGGCCTTCCTTCGGTCGGTTTGAAAGGAACCTGACAGGGCTGACCGCACTTCGAACAAACTGCGTCGTACATCGGCCTGTCTCCGCCTTCATATGCCATTTTTTCACCTACTCTTTCATGACGCCGGCCAATCCGGCATCTTTTTCGATAGCCTTTAGTAAAAACAGAATTCGACAGATTTCTCCGCTACTTCCGTCCATTGGCTACCTGCTATTATACGTTGTTCCCTCTTAATAAATCTATGCCCGCAAAACGTCTAAAATTAATAAGTTTTTCTTAAAAAAATGTTAATCAACTTCAGAAATTCTTCAGGAAGCCGAGCGCTGTCCTGAGGTGGGCAAGGGGCATGCGCTGGTCGGCCCGGTCGAAATGCCCGAAAACGACGGGGCCGAAGGCGAAGGACGGCGCAAGCCTGTCGTAGATGCATGCCTCGTCGTGCCCGTGGAACTTCCGTATCCCTATCCTCGGGTGCCTGTAGCTTTTCAGCTTCCTCTCCGCGAGCCTCCGCACTTTCGGCCTCGAGAATCCGTCGAGGTAGCAGTGCGTCCTGTCGCCCGTGTCGAACAGCGACGAGTAGTCCTCCTTCCAGTCCATCTCGGATTGGGGCTTGCGGAGCTTGGGGTATGTGACGTCTATCGCCACGCAGAAGTCCGGGCGCAGCTTCCTGCGCTTCAGCTCCCTTACGACCTCCTTCGCGCTCCGGGCCCATCTCCTTCCGTTGTGCCTGTCGACCTCCTCGGAGGCTGTGAAAACGTAAATCGCCCTGCCCTTGCGGGGGCCCCGCGCCGCGAGAAGGATGTTGATGTAGCAGCCGACGGCGTTGTCGAGGACGCCGCTCAGGACCTTCCTGTTTCCGGCCTTCGAGGACCTGAATTCGGCCCTCCTCACGCGGGGGTCGATGTCGATGTGGGAAGAGAAAAGCGCGAGCGGGCGCCCGGAGCCCTTCTCCACCCAGATGTTTCCGTAGCGGTCGACCTTCGGCTCGCAGCCCCTCCTCCGGAGCTCCTCCAGGATGTAGGCGTGCCTGGGGCCCTTTCTGAGGTCGCCGTCAAAAGGCCTGGACGCTATCGCACGAATTCCACCCACCATACGCGAGGGATATGATGGATGATGTTTAAAAAACCGAGCATTAGCCCCAAAAATATCCATATTTAGCGACTCGCAAGCATCCTCCGCACCCCCAAGCCCCCGGACCCGGTTCTCCGGTGCAATCCGTACGCCAAAAACACCGAAGATAAAATAAATCTTCGCCGATATTCACATCCATGTCGAATGGCAGCACGAACGCCGAGCAGAAAGAAAAGCCGAAATACAAGTTCCTTTTCGTGTCGATCGACGCCCTCATCGGCGACCTCGCCTGGCAGGTCCAGAGGGAGGGCCACGAGGTGAAATATTACATCCAGGACAAGTCCCAGAAGGACGTGTGCGACGGCTTCGTCGACAAGGCCGAGGGCTGGAAGGAAAACGTGGACTGGGCGGACGTGGTCGTATTCGACGATTTCGGCTTCGGCGAGGAGGCCGACCGGCTCAGGAAGGCGGGAAAGCACGTCGTGGGCGGGAGCGCGTACACCGACCGGCTGGAGATGGACCGCGAGTTCGGCCAGGCCGAGATGAAGGCGGTCGGCATAAACATCATCCCCCGCTGGAACTTCACGGACTTCGACGCGGCTATCGACTTCATATCGAAAAATCCCGACCGCTACGTCATAAAGCCGAGCGGCCTCGCCCAGAACGAGAAGGAGCTCCTTTTCGTGGGGCAGGAAGACGACGGCAAGGACATCCTGGAGATGCTCCAGCGCTACAAGAAGAACTGGGGGAAGAAGATAAAGGAGTTCCAGATGCAGAAATACATCAACGGCGTCGAGGTGGCGGTCGGCGCGTTCTTCAACGGCGAGGACTTCATATTCCCGATAAACGTCAACTTCGAGCACAAGAAGATGTTCCCGGGCGACATCGGCCCCAGCACAGGCGAGATGGGAACGACGCTCTTCTGCACAAACAGGAGCCCGATATTCGACCTCACGCTCGCGAAGATGAAGGAGAAGCTCGCGCAATGCGGCTACGTCGGCTACATAGACATAAACTGCATCGCGAACTCGCGCGGCATCTACCCCCTCGAATTCACGTCGCGCTTCGGCTACCCCCACATAAGCATTCTGATGGAGGGCACCCTCAGCGAGTGGGGGGTCTTCCTCTACGGCATAGCGAGGAAGGAGAAGCCGGAGCTGCGGACCAAGCGCGCCTTCGTCGTAGGCATTGTCGTCGCGGTGCCGCCATTCCCTTTCCACGACCCCGACTCGTTCAGGAGATACTCCGAGGACGCCTCCATCATTTTCAGGAAGCCGGACATGTCGGGAATCCATCTCGGCGACGTCAAGATGGTGGAGAACGACTGGCGGCTTGCGGGGAACAGCGGCTACGCGCTCGTCGTCACGTCGTCGGCGACCACGATGCTGGAGGCGCGCAAGAGCGCATACAACAAGATAAAGCACATAATAATCCCGAACATGTTCTACCGGACCGACATCGGAAGCAGGTGGATAGAGGACAGCGACAGGCTCACGATGTGGGGCTACCTCTGAGGACTTCTCCCCTCACGTTTCACTAAGGTGGTTTCCGGTTCCCGGTTTCCAGTCCCGTTTTTACGGCACTCACTTCCGCTCGTAAGTCCCCATCAGTTCGGCTTTTTCGAGTATGTGCCCTTTCATCGCATTTTCCAGCTCCGCTTCGGTCGCCCCCGGATTCAGGGAAAGCATCGAATCGAGTGCGTATAGCTTGAAGAAATAGCGGTGCGGCCCATGGCCTCTCGGCGGACACGGCCCCCCATAACCGGCCCTGCCGAAATCGTTCGAGCCCTCCACGCAGAATACTTTCGCGCTTTCGCCCTCGCCGATTCCTTTCATGTCCGGCCGGATATTCCACAAAACCCAGTGGACGAAAGTCCCCATCGGGGCGTCCGGGTCGTCGCAGACGAGCGCGAGCGATTTCGTTTTTGGGGGGATGTCAGAAAAGTTGAGCGGCGGGCTGGTGTTTTCGCCTTCGCACGCGTATTTTTTGGGAATGGCAGAACCCATCCGGAACGCGCCGCTTTCCAACCTCATCAATTCACTCCTTGTGCAGGTGTATCTCCTTCGACAGCGACCAGCTCAGGACCGTCCGTATCCCCACGATGATTGCGATGTTCAGAATGTCCGTGATGGATGACGCCACCGCAAGGACGATGAGGTCGGAGGCGACGAAGAAGTCGAGCGCGAAAATGATTTTCTGGATGAGCGTCCTTTTCGTGTGCTCGTATTCCGCGAAGCGCTTGTCGTGGAAAATCTCTATCCTCACAACGCGGAATATGGAATGCCCCACCGCGAAAACTATGAAGATGACGCCGAAAACCTCGATTACGCTGGATGCGACAAGAAGCGCGGCTTCCAGTTCTGGGGGGAGACCGGGGCTCATGCACATCATGGGAAGCGATGGTTTAAATTTTTTGATACAAAACTGCTTTCATGGATGATGGCGCTTCCGTCGCGCCCTGCCCTGTTTGCGGAAGCAGGATGTTCGCGGTCAGGGGGAGCTTCAGGGCCAGATGCGGAAACTGCGGCTTCAAGGACGCCTGTTGCTTCTAAAAAAGGCGGTAGCAGTATTTAAAAAGACAAACAAACAGGAATTACAACATGATGGTCCAGCTTGACATGAGCCGCCCGGCCGACAGGTTCCTCGTGGCGGTCTATTCCCTCCCCGAGAACCTCCGCGTCAGGAGGCCCCTCGAGGAAGGCATAATACAGAGACTCAGCGAGGGCAGGAACGTGTGCATCCGCGGCTTCTGGCGCATCGGGAAGACCGAGCTGATGAAGGCCGCGGTCGGGGGGGCGTGCAGGAAGGAAAACGCGTGCGGTTTCTCCGTGGACCTGCGCTCCGATTCCGGAGGCGAGGCGCTTCGCTCCAAGGGCGAGGTCCTCGAGAAGCTCTCCGACAGGATAGAGCACCTTTTCCAGGCCGGCGGCGCGAGCGTGCAGGTCGACCGGAGCGACCCCTTCGAGTCCCTGTCTCTCATCGATGGGAACGTTTACGTGGGGCTTGACGAGATGATTGCGCTCGGCGCGCTCGGCGACGAGGCTGCAAGGGAAACAATCGCGCTTATGAAGTCGGCCCCGGATAATGTGCGCTTCGCGCTCGTGTGCCACAGGAACCGCTCCGTGGACGGGCTCTTCCAGTCTCAGATAATCTCGAGCCCGCGCTTCGACACGTTCTTCGTCCCTCCGATTTCCGATGACGAGCTGGAGCACATCGCCGTCTCCCCGGCATCCGACCTCGGCCTGTCCTTCACGGACGGCGCCCTCGAGTCCCTCTCGCGTCTCTCCGGCAACAAGCCGTGGGAGGCATTCATCTTCTGCCACCTCGCCGCGTCGGCGCTGGACGGCGCATGCCACCCCGTCATCGACGAGAACGTCATGAGCGGCAGCGTGAACATCGAGTCGCTCATGCATGACGAGCACGGCTTCCAGGTGGTCGAGAACTACGGGAGGATGCTGTTCTTCGCGATGAGCGACGACGAGCGCAGGCTCGTCACGGACCTCGCGGCGGGGAGGGCGGCCGACCTGGCCGGATATGGGGGCGCCGCGTGCTCCCTCGAGGAGAGCGGCTGGATAGTCCGCTCGCCGCTGCCCGCGCTGAGGGGCGAGATGCTCGCGGAATTCCTCCATGCGATAGGGAACGGGACGATAAACCTCAGGGTCGAGTGACCGCCGGCACCGAGACGGTGAATGTCGTCCCCACGCCCTCCGCGCTTTCCACGCATATAGAGCCGCCGTGGTTCTGGACCATCCTCATCGCGACCGCGAGGCCGAGCCCGGTCCCCTCGCTCCCCTTCGTGCTGTAGAAGCTGTCGAATATCCTGCCCTGGACGTCCGCGTCCATCCCATAGCCGGTATCGGAAACCGTTATGCGGGCATACCCATCGGCGAGCGACGCCCTCACCTCAAGCGTCCCCCCTTCCGGCATCGCCTGCACGGCGTTGAGCGCGATGTTGGAGAGGGCGATGTGGAGCTGGTCCGGGTCTCCGGAAACGACGATTCCCTCCTCGAAATCCATCCGCGCCTCGAGCGGGTGCGGAAGGGACGATTTCAGCGTCCCGATGTATATCGCGAGGTCCCCCATCACCTTTTTGAGCGCGAATTCCCTCGGCTCGCTTATGCCCCTGCTTCCGAGCGCCATCAGGTTCTTCAGCATCCTTTTCGTCCTCTCCAGCTCCCCGGACGCCCTCTCGAGGCCCTCGAGCGCGGCTGCGCCGTCCTGCCCCTCGACCGCCCTTTTCAGGAAACGGAGGTGGAGGTCCATGGCCTGGACGCGGTTCTTCATCTCGTGGGCGCCCTCGGCGACGGCGGTGTAGGCGGCCTCCCTGAGCCTCGCCCGCTCCAGCTCCTGCCTCATTCTGTGCCTCTCGGTGACGTCACGCGCGATGCACATGAACTCCGAGCCTGAAGTCACGAAGCCGGACAGGGAGAGTATGGCCTCGGCCCCGCCCTTCTTCCTGAACCTGAACTGCCTGAGGCCGGTCGACATCCCGCCGCTGCGGAGCTCCCTCAGCGCCTTGATGGCCTCCGGGAGGTCCTCCCGGAAAACCAGCTCCGCGAAGTTCATCTCCAGAATCTCCCCGCGCGCGTAGCCGAGCATCCCCTCCATCGCGGGGTTGGCGTCGAGGAACTCCCCCCCGAAGCCGAGGACGAACACGCCTTCCTGCGAGCGCTCGTAGAGCGCGTCATACCTCTCCCTGATTTCCCCCAGCCTGCGCTCGGCATCCTTCCGCCGGCTGACGTCGATGGCTATCCCCCCTGCCCCGTCTATCCGCCCTCCGTTGAAAATGGGCGCCGCATGGACCGAGAGGCTGAAGGTGGTCCCGTCCCTGCGAAGCCCCGTGTACTCCGCCCCCTCGACCTTATGCCCCAGCAGCAGGGCCTTCATGTCGGCGGCGGCCCGCTCCCTCTCTTCCGGAATGATAAGCATGAGCGGGCTCATCCCGGCCATGAAGTCGGCCGGGTGGTATCCGAAAGCGGCGAACGCCGCCGAATTGGCGTATGTTATCGTGCCGGCGGCATCCATCTCCAGAACCGGTTCAGGAAGAAGCTCTGCAAGCCGGGCGTTCCTCGGCATCAGCGATTCGGCTTCCGGCACCCGCGCAAATCCCATCCTGGTTATTCCGCTGGTTCGCCTCGAAGGCTGGGCCTCCCCCGCTTCCTCTCCCTTATGCTTCTTCTTGATAACACCACCGCCGGACCCGAAATGTTATACAAAGCAAACCTATATGTTAACAATAAATATTTAAACGGTATTACCAGCGGACTGCCTGCCGTCGCCTTTGCGGCATATGCGGTCCAACTCCACAATCTTAAACATTGGCCGCCCAGTATCCGCGATGAAATCGAAGACAAAGGCCCATGCGGCCCGCCCGGGCGGAAAAAATGAATTCCGGAAGGAGGAGCCGGAAGACGAATGCATACTCGGGCGCGCCCGGAAGGAGCTGCGCATGTCCATACTCGAGCAGGCGGCGGCGATGGCTAGCTCAATCGTGCCGGAATTCAGGGAGGCCGGCCGGAGGATTCTCGGGATGGAGCCGCTCTGCGAAGACGACGAGGAAACGAACGTAGCCGGTTTGAGGCGCGCGGTCGAGGGCGATGACAAGACGCTTCTCTCGCTCGCGAGGGAGCTTGCGGACGACGAAACGGTGGAAAATGCGGTCAGGGGGCGGGCGTTCTTCCTTGCAGGCGCCCATGCGGCCCTCCTGCTCAAGAACCACAGCGACTGTCCCTGCGGCGAATTCCCTGGAGAGGAAGAGCTGAATGAGGCGCTCCGCTCCATCCACCCCGCAATCGCCCTCATGATGGCGGATGAAATAGGGCGCATCTCGCGCTCAAGCCCCTACCGCTCGGTGCGGGAGGAGGCCGAGAGGGTGCTCATCGAGCTCGCGGACGGCTACCCTGAGTAGTTTGACGCGGATGATTTCGTCCCTTCATCGAGAAGCTGGCTTATGTCGATGATGTTCCCCTCCGAGCCCATCACCTTGGGCAGCTCCCCGTTCCACCTCTGTATGTAGTAATACCTGAGGTATTCGTCACCGAGCGTCTGGGTTATCTTGGTAATCGCTTCGGCTTCGGCCTCGGCGCGTATCACTTTCGCCTTCGCCTCCGCGTCGGCCTTGATTATCTCCGATTCGGCCGTCGCATTGGCCTGCGCGACCTGCTTGAGGACCTCTATCTGCTGCTTTTCCAGCTCGAACTGCGCCTGGAGCTTGTTCTGCTCCGCCACGACCTTCCTCTCGATGGCGTCGTTGAATTCGGGCGAGAAATCGAAGTTCGTTATCGAAACTTCGACCACATCGATGTCGTATTCAGCGAGCTTCTGCTTAAGGTCGGCGCTGATGACCGACTTCAGCTCGCCCCTCTTGGTTATCAGCTCGTCCGCCGAATACTTCGCGGTGTTGGCCTTGATGACCTCCTGGGCGAGGGGGGCGATAATCCTGTTCTCGTGGTTCCCCCTGAAATTCTCATACAGGGTCTGGACGGACGCGTCGCTCTGGGGTAGTCTGTAGTTGACGGCGATGGTCGCCTGCACTATCTGCAGGTCGGAGGAGGCGGCCGAGGCCTGCGTCTCAAACTTCTCTATCTGCGTCGAGAGGATGTCCACGCCGTTCATGAAAGGGACCATCAGGTGCAGGCCCGGGTGCCATATCTCCTTGACCCTTCCGAATTCGAGAAGGACGCCGACTTCGCCCGCGCTTATCACCCTCACCGGGAAGAACACGAGCAGCAGCATGAGCCCTATGAACCCGAAAACGAGCAGCAGAACGAATTTTACCCCCGCATTGACGCTTATAGAGTCGGCCATAATCCCTACCGGTGCGATAATCGCGCGCTATGTTTTTTAATCGGCTCCCCCTGCGCTCGATTCACTCGTATCCGCGCAGTTCGTCGAAAGTGAGCGTTGTGACCCCGTAATTCGTCTCTATCGAGCACGCCCGCTCATCAAGGAAGCAGTCTATGTTCGCGAAATATTCGGTGAACGGGTCGGCAGTGCTTATCCCGCACCCGTAAGTCTTCCGGGTCGCCGTTTCGCTCCCGCTGCACTCGCACGAATAAACGAGGTCCGCGCTGGAGCCGGCCTCCTCCCTCGCCTTCTCGAGGCAAACATCCTCGACCTTCCCCCTCGTTATCTGGTTCCAGATTTCGAGGTCCTCCGGCGGAACAGGCTTGTCCAGGGGGGGCGCTTCCGTCCCGTTCCCAGCAGTCCCGGGCGGACCTGGTTCCGGTTCAGGGGCCACGCCTGTTTCAGCCGGCTGGGAGAACAGCAGGATTCCTATGACGGCGCATGACAGCACAAGGAGTGAGAGAACTATTATGAGCCCGGCGACAAGCAGTGTCCTGTCCGTCACTTTCCGAGCCATCCCCGAAACACCATCGCGTCGCGGACCCTCTCCTTCGCGATTTCCATCGCCGCCCTCCGCGTGTCGTTGTCCGGGGAGGACCGCTCGAGCATCGCCTTCGTGTTGTTCTTTATCTTGGATTCCACGACGCGGAACATGTCGTCCGTGTCCCATCCCATCGTCTCGCACCAGCTCGATATCACGCCCCCGGCGTTCGCGACGAAATCGGGAAGGACCGTCACGCCCTTCTTCATCAGCACCTTCTCCACGTCGTATTTGGCGGGCAGGTTCGCGGCTTCCGCAAGGATTTTGCACTTCAGGCCGTTCACGTTCCCGGCGTTTATGACGTCAGGCCGTGCACCGGGCACGACGATGTCCACCGGGAGCTCGAAGAGCTTCGAGGCATCGAGCTTCTCGCCGCTTCCGGCCGTGACCGTGCCATTCTCCGCCTTGACCTTCATCATCTCCTCGTAGCCGAGGCCCTCCTTCCTGTAGATGGTTCCCTTCGAGTCCGAAAGCGCCACCACCTTCGCGCCCCACTCCGTAAGATACTTCATGGTGAACGTGCCGACGTTGCCGAACCCCTCGATTGCGACGGTCATTCCATTAAGGTCTTTTCCCATGTGCTCGACTGCTACCTTCGTCGCGGTCGCGACGCCGAAGCCGGTCGAGCCCAGCTCGTGCGGGAGCCCCCCGACCGAAAGCGGCTTGCCCGTGCATGCCCTGGGAGTCCCTATTTCGTCCGCGAACTGGGCCATCTCCCTCTCCGTAGTGTTCATATCCGGGCCCGCTATGTAGAGCTCCGGAACGGCCTCCTTTATCTTCCGCGCGAAGGCGCGCATCTGGCCCTCCTTCTGTTCCGGCGTAAGCTTTCTCGGGTCGGCCTTTATCCCGCTTTTCGCGCCCCCGAAGGGGAGGTCGGCCATGGCGTTCTTCCACGTCATCGCCCTCGCAAGCCCCATGACCTCTTCTGTAGTCACGTCCGGGACCATCCTTATCCCGCCCTTCCCCGGCCCGCGCGCGGTGTTGTGGATGGCGCACACGCCCTGCATCCCGGTCTTCTGGTCGTACACTTCGATGATTTTCTCAAAACCGAACTCGTCCTCTCTTCGCATAGCAATTGACCTCGTCCGAAATAGTTTGAGCGCTGATTCTCCGCTAAGGTATTAAAATTTGCCTTTTGCCCCGCCGTTTTTGGCGTTGTCATCAGGCCGCATCCGGTTTCCCTCGCCTATGAATTCCGAATATACGACGTTGAACCGCACGGGACTGTCCCTGAATGGGTAATGCGACCGCACCAACATGATTGTGGCGTCGCTGCTGAGGGACGAGCGGACCGCCGCGGGGAGGTCCCGGGCCGCGCCCTCCTCCTCGAAAAAAAGCAGCACCCTGTCCGCGGGCGAGCCCCTCGGCATCGAAACGGGGCAGACGAGCGCGAGTGTTTTGGGCCTGAGCGCGAGAGCGTCAGGTCTCGATGTGGCATCGCAGAATTCCAGGCATGCAAGGCTCCCGAGCGAATGCCCGAGGAGATGGGGGGAGACGATGCCCCGCTCCCTGCAGGCCGCGAGCAGTTCCCCCGAGTCGCGCTCCGCATTCCCGGATATCGGGAACCTGAGGAGGTTGTATCTTTCCGCGAGCGGGAGCTGGCGGTCCCAGTCGGACGCCCTGCCCATCGCCCCGCTGACCATTATTATCGAGCCGGCAGGGTGAGGACAACGCGAAAATTCGGGCCCCCCGCGCTTCAGCATCAAACCACGGAGACGGAGCCTTTCGCCGCGTCTACGACAAAACTCCTGCCGGATATCATGTATCCGCCAATGGAGACGTCGGTTGCGCCGAGCCTCGAGTCGTCCAGCGTGTTCGATTCAGCGTGGATGACGATTTTTCCCGCTGCGCCCGCGCCGCGGCAGAACTCCCATGTCTTATGGACTTTCTCCGGGACATCGACGATGACGACGACCGCCGCCGCGTTAGGGATGTCCTGCGGCGTGACCCCGCAGTTTATGATGTTAGTCGCCCTGCACACGAACACGTAATCCCTCCTGGCGGCGTCTATGGCCCTCACGCTGTCAGGCCTCATGGAATATTCATAAACAAGGCCGGAACATTCCCTCTTCCCGATGCCGTGTTGGGTCTTGCCCTGTATGACCGCAGCCGGGTCCTTCTCCCCATTTTTTTCTGCAATCCTGAGGACGGCGGGGGCCGGCCTTCCTTCGCCCCCCGCGACGGCCCAGTCCACCTCCAGCTCAGTTCCCGCGAACTGGTGAAGCCTTTTCAACCTTGAGAACAGCCATCCGAGCGGCTCCTCGCAGAGCGGCCCTGAAGGGACGTAAGAGAGCGTGGTCAGGTTGGCGCTCCTTTCCCTGCCCTCAATCACCTGTATGAAATTGGAACGCCTCGCGTGCTGGAGCATCTCCTTCAGCGGCCTACCGTCGCCTTCAGGGACTGAGAGCGGCATCACGCTTCCGATGTCGTATCCTGCGCAAACGGTCGTCTCCATCACTGCGCCTGCGGTCGCGGTCCCGGAAACGAGCGGCCCGTAGAGCCTGCCGTATGGGCCGGCGTCAAAATACGACCCGATTGCGGGCTGGATGACGATCGAGAGGTCCGCCTGCCGCTCGGCCCTGAGGATGCACCTGCACAGCGCCTCCTCCACCGAGCGGATGGACGTGGAGAGGGGGACTATCCCCGTCGAGAAAATCGGCGCGGAAACGTCGTCCAAAGCCGACGCGAGCTTCACGGCAAGCGGGACTTCGCCGAACTGCCTGAGCGCGCCCGAAAGCTCCCCGCGGACCGTCCGCAGCAGCGCGTCCGAATAAACAAGGCCGTAGAGCGACCTTCCCGCACCGTCCTCCGAGTACCTCCCGATGAGGGCACCGGTTACGACTATGCGCGGCACGGTGCCGAAGCCGGCCCCGTTGACGGTGATTATCCTTTTCGAGAGGAGAGGGCCCCCCGCCGGCCCTTCCGGCCCGGGCTTTCCGATGACGGTTTCATGGAATCCCGAAGACCTGACATATCCTGCAGTCCCCCTGGTGGGGGATATAGTAAGACCCGATGGCATGTGAAAAATTTTTCATGGAACTGTTTATTAAGTTGCCTTTTATCATTCAAAATGGACTTATCGCCGGAAACCACCGCCGCCCGAGCTTCCGCCGCTGAACCCGCCCCCGCCGCGGGAGCTCCATCCGCCTGAGCTTCTCGAAGAGAACCCGCTCCTGTTCCCGTATTTCGAGAGGTTGCCCAGCGCCATTCCGGAAGCGTAGAACACCACGGACCTGCGCCTGACCACATCCATCTCCTCGATTCTCTCCCTCGTCAGCGCGTCCAGCTCGGAGAGGTGCTTCTTCACCTTGTCAGCCATTCCGAGGGCCGTCGCGTAAACGAGAATCCTCCCCCAGATGAGGGCTGCGGACGGAGGGTATTCCTTTATCCTGCTCGATTCGAGCCCCTTCTGGAACGCATACCACCTGCCGAATCTCTCCTCCATCCCTTTAGGCGGCGAGGGGGCGGCAAGCGCTTGGACGGTCAGCAAGGCGAGGGCTGCGAATGCCGCGAGGGAAAGGATTATCATCCAGCCCTCGGCGTCGCCGCCTTCCATGTAATAGAATACGGACTCCAGGATGTCCCCGGAAGCGAAAAGGCATCCCGCGAAAAGGACGAAGAGGAGAACGCCGACTGCGCCCATGCCCGAATTGTGCTTCTTTATCGCTTCGCCGGCGCCGCCCGCTTCAGCGGACTTTTTCAGCTCGGCCCCGAAATTCTCGAATCCTGCCGTCAGGGGATTCGCCTTCGCCTCTTCCTTCGTCTTCACAGCGTCCGCCTTCTTCATCAATTCATCCAGCTCGACTTCCTTTCCCCCGGAAAAAAGCATGCCGATAAGGACTTTCTCATGCCCCTTAGCGCCCTCCCCGTTCTTCAGCATCAGCACCGTCCGCTCGCGCTTCGCTTCGGCGGACTGCTCGCCCTTCCTCTCCAGCTCCACGATGTCGATGTTCCCGCGGCTTATCAAATCCAGTATGGTCGCGGCGAAGAGGTTCTTCTCGTCGATTGTGTTGCGCAGGAGAGCGCATACCGCTGCGGGCTCCTCCTTTTCGTCGGGGGGAAGGATGCTCTCGGAGTATATCGGGTATTTTTTCCTCGTGAGCAGGACTGCGGCTGCGATGATTGCGAGAAGGATTACGAAAGGCAAACAGCAGAAATACGGGGATATCGGCTCGAACCCATAAATGCTTGTCGAGCCGTAGCTTTCCCTCTCGTCCTTCAGGATTTCATAGGCCGACCCTTCCATCGCCTTCCCGCCGTAGACCGAGTCCTTCGCGAAAAGGTAGCATCCCCCGACATAGTTCCCCGGAGGGACATCGTCCAACCCTATGACGACCGACAGGTCGTCCACATACGCCGTCCCCTCCTTCGCGGAATAAACCTCGAAATGCATCTCCTTCCCGCGCGCCCCTTCGGGCATCGTCGTCCGCGCCCGGAAGGCCTTCGCTGGGACGTCCCAGTTCGCGCCGAAGTGCTCGAAGCACACGCGCGCGAAATCGTCGAATTTTTCGGTTTTGTCTTTGAGGGTGTAGTCGAGTTCCACCCTGTTCTCGCCTGCGGGGGCGGTTTTCCAGACGATTTCGGTGTTGCCCTCATACTCCTGCGTATAGGACTCGCTTTCGGCCCCGTTCACCCTGACGGAATGAACTATTACGTCCGCAGTGGATGGGGCGTCCTGCGGCCGTATTGCCCTGAATCCCTCGCTGAACTGCTCCTCCAGCACGAATGTGATGTTCTCGTGGACATGGATGTCCCCGTTTTCGAGGATGGCCACTTCGGAATAGTACGATTCGATTGTGAATGCGAGCGAGAATGGCGCCAAAAGCAGGAGCGATAGGGCGATGAAGGGCTTCATGCTGGGGAATAACACCAAAAATTTATATTTCCGGTTTCATCGCACGGCAAAAATCAAATCGCCGCCATGACTTTCCCCGAAAGCTCCTTCCTCATTTTTTCATCCCTTATCCTTCCGAGCGCGGATTCGAGGAATCCCTCGACAATCAGCTTTTTCGCATCCTCCCTGGAAATGCCCCTCGTAGTAAGGTAGAAAATCTTCTCCTCGTCGATTCTTGAAACCGAAGCCGCATGCCTCGATGAAACGTCATTGTTCTCGATTTCGAGCTCCGGATTCGCGCTCGCGTGCGCCCCGGGGTTCAGGTGCATCACGTGCTCGCTCAGGAACGATTCCGCGCCCCCGCCGCCCTTCTCGATTTTAATCATTCCGTCGAGCGTGGCGGCCCCCTTGTCCTTCACGATTCCCTTGACCAGTATGTTTCCCTTCGTGT
>JBFLVW010000102.1:0-14865 GCA_040758235.1 Microcaldota archaeon | reverse complement strand
CCTTGAACTCGAATACCGTCCGTCCAACGTTTATGAGCGCGAGAATAAGGAGCGAGATTCCGGTCGCCGCGGCGGGGACGTACTCCTCCGGCATGAAGGCCGAAAGCGGCGAATGCTCCGCGCTCTCATGGGTTAACCCTTTCCGATATCCCTTTTCGTCGGATATGGACAGGATTACGCCTCCCCTGCCGTCGCTTCCCTTCTGGACTATGAATCCGCCCTCGACATCGTAAGTCTCGTTGAACCAGCCCCTCGACCAGAGCTCCCTCGTTATGTTGTTCTGCTCCGGCCCGCCGATTAGTATTATCAGCCGGTATGCGCCGGAATCGATGGCCGCGAGCGACGCATCCGAGTCGTTTTCCTCCCCTACCATCGCGAGCCATTCGTTCGAGGCCTTCGTGAATTCGAGGGCGGAGCGCTCGGACAGGTCGATGGAGCTTCCGATGACCATGATGCTGTTCTGCGCGAGGAATACGTCCCGTTCGGCCTGGGTGGGTGCGTTCCCGCCGATTTGCGTCTGGATTCCGACAACGATTGCCGACATGTTGGAATCGTAGCTTACGCTGTAATAAGGATTTGCCGAGGCCGCAAGCTGGAGGATAAGGATGCAGAAAAGGAGGGCTCTCAGGCTCTCACCTGTAGCCCGGCCTCTGCTGGAACGGCGGCTTCGTGAAAAGGTAGTATTTCTCGTTGCCCTGGAGCTCGCTCATGATGCGGTGGACGAACACCCCGACCGGGTCGGCTAGCGTCGGCACCCGCTGGTGTATCTCGGCAAGGGAAGCGAAGGGCTTCGTTTCCCTCTCCCGCAGGATGGCCTCCATGTTCTTCTTGCCGATTCCGGGAAGCAGGTCCAGGGTGTGAACCCTGATGGATATCGGCTTCGAGTTGTTGATGAAGGCGACGAAGTCGGCCTCTCTTTCTGTTATCGCCTTCTTGAGCATGTTCGGCAGGAACTCCTTCGCCCCGTTCGTGAGGTCCTCGTACCTTATCCTGCCCTTTATGTGCGCGACCTCCTGCCTCCCTTCCTTGCCTACATTGACCTTCTGGCCCATGACTATGCTGGCGGTTGAGGTTACGGAGGCCTCGAGCAGGGTGAAGAACCTAGTGCCGAGGAGCTGGACTACCGGCTCCTTGCGTATGGCCGCTGCATGCCCTGCCGGCAGATACTCGATGACCCATGCATAATCTTCCATAGCGCACACCCCCTTTACGCGAGTTCCTTGAGGACCTTCGCGATGTCCTCTTCGGAAAGCTCCACCCTGTCCTTGAGCAGAACCGCCCTGAGGGTCGCGGGATTGTCGGGCCAGACGTCCAGTATCTTTATCGCTGTCTCCTTGCTGATCTTGCCTATCCCGGAGATGGCTTCGGCCAGCTTGGCCGCCTTCTCGGAATCGACCTTCGCGAACCTCTCTGCGTTATCGAGGGCCTGCGACTGCTCGTAGCCGAGCTCGCCCTCCTCCTTCCTCCTAGCGAGTATCTCCTTTACCTCGTGAATGGTCACGGGCCTCGAGCTTTTGACGTCCATTTACCCCACCCCTTCAGGCCAGCCTCAGATGTACCGGCCCCACGATTATCATCTTCTTCGCGCTGTAGTCGCCAACCTCGACCACGTAGCTCTTCCCACGGGCCTCCCTTATGACGCCGTGCCTGTTCGCGTACCTGAGGTGGGGAAGGCCTATCCACTTCGCCTTGGGGGCGATGACCACCTTGTCCCCAACCTTGAAGGTGCGGACCTGGGCGGCCACGCTGACCATGCTCTTGCCCTTGAGCTTCCTAGTCCTTCTGCTGAATGAGCCTCTTGAAGACTTGACCATGCCAACCACAGCAATTAGTTTTATGAGAGAGTTAATCGAAAGTCTTTAAAAACACATTGCCTCCTTTATAAATATAATGAAATTAGGGCAGCCTAAGAAACGCCTGCCCAGAAGGTGGTCTCTTGTCTAAACAGCCCGAATTCGTAATCACGAACATGGTAGCCTCGGCTTCGCTCGGCCTCGAGCTGGACCTGTACGCCCTCGCGAACAAGATACCGGAGATAGAATACGAGCCCGAGCAGTTCCCCGGAGCCATCCTCAAGTTCAAGGACCCCAAGGCTTCCCTTCTCCTCTTCAAGAACGGGAAGGTCGTCTGCGTCGGATGCAAGAAGAGGGAGCTCATCGAGAAGACCATCCAGAAGACGATAAAGATGCTCACGCCGTACGCGAAGAGGATAACCAAGACCAAGAAGCCCAAGATAGAAATCACCAACATCGTCGCTTCGGCGAACCTCGGCCTGGAGCTGGACCTCTACAAGATAGCCTACAAGATACGCGACGTGGAATACGAGCCCGAGCAGTTCCCCGGAGCCATCCTCAAGTTCAAGGACCCCAAGGCTTCCCTCCTCCTCTTCAAGAACGGGAAGGTCATATGCGCCGGGGCCAAGAACGAGAAGGAGATACGCGTCGTGCTCGCGAAGGCGAAGAAGCTCCTCAAGCCGTACGCGGAGAAAGGGTCGTCGGAGTGAGAGCCGCCCTGCTCGCGCTTGCATTCGCCCTGCTTCTGCTCGGCGGAGCGCTCGGCCTCAAAACAACCTCCGAATGCGATTCCGACCCCAACCTGCGCGAATCCGAGAGGATGCGCTGCTACTACCAGGCCGCGATAACGGCCGCCTTCCTGTGCGAGCCGAATGTGGAGTGCAGCGCCGCCGAATCCATCTGCAGCGACATCTGGGTCCGATTCGGCGCCGGAATAGACGCGGACGGTCCGCGGAACGACTTCCGCAAGCGCTCGGAGATAATGATGGACTCCTGCTACTACGACGTCGCGAAGATAACCCGGTACGAGGGCACCTGCGGCTTCATCAACCAGATAGACGACGCGGGGACGGGCCTGACCGGAGTCTCCACGACGAGGGAAATGTGCTTCGACGAGGTGCACCGCCTCGCCCTTCTCGCCCCGGAGCGCTACTATCAGCCGGGGCGGGACAACATATGCTCTTTGGTGTCGTTCGTGCTGCCGCTGATTGTTTTCGGGGCCATACTCAGGAGATGAAAGGACTCACAAAGTTTGGGCTAAAGGCAGATGAAAATTCCCTGCACCAAAAATACTCAGGACTCGGCCGTTATGTCCATCAGCTCGAGCGCCTTCTTCACGCTCATGCCGGTGCGTATCCCCGCGTCCTCGGCCCAGGATGTGAGGTCCTGAATCTTCGCCTTCTTGAGGTCGTCGAGGTTCTTCACGTTGGTAACAAAAGCCGCGACGTCGCCGACCTTCTCGGCGGTCGCCTTGTCTATGTAGCTGCAGGCTATGTATCCTTTTCTTGCTTTCACGACGATAAGCGGGAGGTTTCCGATGTTCTGTTTGAGCGCTACATACTTCTTCCCATCGAATGATATCTCGTTATCATCCATATGAGTCCCTCCTCTCTCTCATACGCTGGGCCTGCGCCTTCTTCTTCTCGAATATCCTGCGGTGCTTCGCGCAGCTTATGCAATAATAAGCATCCGTAAACCCTGTGTAGGTTACGTTGTCCTCCTTGAGGTCGGTCGTAAAATGAGTCCTGCTGCTGTACTCGACGGCCTTGTCCCGGGGGACCGAGCGGCCGCATGACGCGCAGGTCTCAAGCCGCTCACGCCCGCGTCTTCGTCTTCCCATGTAGTCGCCTCAGATAGTGCCTAACTCTCCCAGACATGTGCCGTCCAGACGGAATACTAATGCACTGTTTAGTTTAAATAGATTGTTGTTAAGTAGCGGTCCGATTCGCTCTTTTTCGTCGATATTTATGGGCGAACCCACCATCGGGTTGAACGCGGGCATGAGGACGAGCTTTATCCCGCGGTTGAACTCCGGATACCGCTGCGCGGCCTTTTCCGGCTCCGCCTCCGCGACCACCCATGCCGGCTCCGCGTGCCTTCTTCCAAAAGCGTCCTGCATCGCCACCATGGGGTGCTGGTGCCCCATGACAAGATAATCGCACCCCATCAGCTCCGGCGCGGGCCATGAATGGCCGTGCAGGAGGCCCAGCTTCCCGTAGACGAGGCCGTCGGAAGGGGCGACCTTCGCCTTCGCGAAGCGCTCGATGCCCCCGTCATGGTTCCCGCGGACGATGATGATTTCGCAGAGCATCGAAAGCCTCGAGAGCACCTCTTCGCTTTTGGAATCCAGAACCGTTATGTCTTCCTTGACATCCCCCAAAAAAATCAGCTTCTTCGCCTTGTGCTCAAGGACCAGGTCGCTGAGCCTCCCGGACAGCCTGAGGCTGAAGCCCTCGTCATAAATCCCCCGCCGCCGGAGCTTCGCCTCCATACCGAAGTGGGTGTCCCCGACTATCACCGCGCCCTCGTGCAGGATGGCCGGCGCGTCGTAGAGGAATTTCATCGAATCAGCTGCTGCGGAGCAATGCGAGGTGCTTCACCGCGCGGCTCACATACTCCCGCGTCCCAATGTCGGCCCGGTGGTAAAGGCCGCCCTTCACGGATTTCGCGGCGTCCTCGGCCTTGGCCTGCGCCTCATCGAGAGTGGCCCCGCTCGCGCAAATAGCGACAGCGCGCGAGCCCGTCGTTTCCGGCATCCCGTTCCTGACCTCGACGCTCTCGAACATCGCCTTGGCGCCGTTGTCCCACAGTGCGCGCTCGTCGATTCCTATCGCGCTTTTCTTCGCCTTCCCCGGGTATCCCTCGGGCACCAGATACTTCACAACCGTCGCCTTCTCCATGAACGTCAGGGGCCGCAGGGTCCCATCGACCACCGAGCCTATGACTTCGCCGAGCTGGGTCCGCAGGAGCATGAGGTTGTTGAGTGTGTCTATCCCGCCGAAAGTGGCATATGCGTCGAGCATGATGGTGCCCTTTTTCCCCGCCATGAACTCGCCCCGTATCGGCCCGCGGTATTCCACGCCCTTGTTTCTGAGGGCCGCGACCATCTTCCAGAGCGAATCGCGCGCGAAAGCGAGGTCCTCCTCCCTCATGAAAGGAAGCATCCTCCCGCTGGAGAACCCTCCCATGCCCTCCGTGAGCTCGCCGAGGTTCCCCTCCTTCGCCCGCTTTATCGTGTGCACCGGCGGCATGACCGTCAGGTATTTCCCGTCCGTGATGCCCTGGAGCGAGAATCCTTCCCCGTCCACGAACTCCTCAACGATTACCGAGCCGTGCCGCTTCATCAGCTTTTTGGCGTGCTTCCCGATGTCGGTTTCCTTCCTCAAATCCGTCTCGACGAACTTCGTCCCTTTCCACTCGACCTTGACTGACGGCTTGATTATAGCCCTGCCCATGTCCTTGAGGGCGGACTTCAGCTCCTTGCCGTCCCTGCAGTGCGCCGAGCGCGGGCAGGATATTTTGGCTTCCTTCATCAGGTTGGACACGAAGACGGCGCTTTCGCCAATGACGCTTCCCGCGCCCGGAGGGCTGGCAAGGCGAAGGCCGGAATCCGCGAGCGCGTCGTTCAGGCCTTTCGCGAGCGCCTTCTCCGAAGTGACGAGCGCGACATCTATGCTTTCCCTTATGGCCCAGCCCCCGATGGCCTCGATGTTCGAATAGTCGCACACGAACGACTTGGCCGACGCCTTCTCTATGCCGGGGTTCCTCCTGTCCATCGCGACATAAAGCTCGGAGCTTCTCGCGAGCTGCTCGGCAAGCATGTGCTCCCGGGCCCCGCTTCCGACCAGAAGGACCTTCATGCTCCCAGATATCATCAATAGTATATATAATTTCCGGGAAACGCCCTGCCGAAAAGAGCCTTAAATCCCGCATGCCAGAACTGTGCATGGCAATCTGGTTCCGCCACGATTCCGTGCGCCCCTCCCAGCGGGAGCTGATTGCCGACATCCACCGCGCTGTTTCGGGGCGGAAAATACTGCTCGCTAATGCTCCCACGGGTTCCGGAAAAACGGATGCGGCCCTTTCGGTGGCTTTATCCGCGGCCATCGAGCAGAACCTCAACGTCTTCTTCCTGACGCCCAAAATCTCCCAGCACAAAATCGCGATGGAGGTCGTGAACGGAATAGCGGAAAAGCACTCGCTGAAGGCGCGGGCGGCGGACATCGTCGGCCGCTCGCACTGCTGCATCGACGGCTCGCTCGCATCCCTCGACAACGAAAGCTTCCACACCGCATGCACCAAGAAGCGCAAGGGAAAGGAGTGCGATTTCTACACGAACGCGCGCGGATACAGCCGGCCCGAGGAGTCGAAGGCCGAATCGAAGTTCAGGGTGGTCATGGAGGGATACGGGAGCGGGAAGAGCCACCACGAGATGATTTCGCTGGGCAGGAAGATGCAGTGCTGCCCCTACGAGTGGCTGCTGAAGCTCGCCGAATCGTCGCAGGTGATAATCGCGGACTACTACCACATCATGGTTCCGCATGTCCGGGACGTCTTCCTGATGAAGGTCAAGAAAAGGCTCGAGGACTCGATTATCATCGTGGACGAGGCGCACAACCTCGCGTCCCGCCTCCGCGGCAGCCTCTCGCGAAGCGTCAACAGCTTCGCTTTCTCGAGGATGGCGAGGGAGATGCGCTTCCTCGGGATGGACGCGGGGCCCGTCGCCGAGGAGTTCGAGTCGTGGGCGGGCAGGCTTCTTGGCGATGCGCGCGAGCGCGCGGTCTCGGCTGACGACTTGGGCTCTTTCATAGGAGCGTTCGGCCTGACAATAGACGAGGCGATAGAGAGGCTGGACAACGCCGGGGAGGCGTTCGTGGAAAAGACGGGAAGGAAGAGCGCGTGCCTCCGCCTCGCAAGGTTCATGGAGGGGTGGCCCGACCCCGAGCCCGCCTCCGTCCGCATCCTCAGGAGGAAGGGCTCCGGCTTCCAGCTCTCCAAAAGGATACTGGACCCGTCCCCTGCGAGCGGAATCCTCAACGAGTGCCACTCTGCAATACTGATGAGCGGGACGCTCATGCCCCTCGAGATGCACCGCGATGTTTTGGGCCTTTCAAAGGAAAAAACGATGATGCGCACCTACCCATCCCCCTTCGACCCGAAAAAAGTCGTAAATATCATCACCGAGGGCCTCACCACCAGATACTCGAAGCGTGACGCGCAAGGGTATGCCGCAATCGCGTCCGCGCTCGACGGTATTATCGCGAAGACTCCGGGCGGCTCGGCCGCCTTCTTCGCATCCTACGAGGTGATGAACCAGGTCCTCCCGCTCATGCGTTCGAGGGGCCTGCTGGTCCAGAAGCCCGGCATGAAGCCCCCGGAGATACGGAAGCTCCTGCGCGATTTCCGCGGCGGGGGAGTGCTGTGCGGGGTGCAGGGCGGTTCGCTCGCGGAAGGGGTGGATTACTCCGGCGGGGAGATAAAGACAGCAATAGTCGTCGGCGTCGGGCTCGACGAGATGGGCATCGAGACGCGCGCTCTCATAGACTATTACGACGAGAAGCTCGGGAGGGGCTGGGACTACGGCTACATCTACCCAGGCACCATGAAGGCGCTGCAGGCCGCGGGGAGGGGACGTAGGAAGGATAGCGACCGCGTGGCAATCGTGTACATGGACGAGCGGTTCATGTGGAACAAATATAACTGGATACTGGATAAGTCCGAACGGGCGGTGGTCACTTCCTCTCCGGAAGAGCACGTCGAGGAGTTCTGGAAATCCACTCAGGAGATACCAATTATCAAATTGTAAAAATGTAAAGTTTATATATTTTACACTTTACAATTCTACTATGGATGCTGTGGACATACAGGCGCTCCTGAAAAAACAGGAAGACCTGCACTTCGACCGTACTGAAACTACGAAAAACCAGGAATCCATAGGACAAACCATTTCGGCTTTCGCAACAGCGGAAGGGGGGCTCCTGCTGATCGGGCAGAAGGACGATGGTGCTATTGTGGGGGTCGAAAATGAGCAGCTTGATGTCACGCGGATAGGGGAAGCGTTGCGTAATTGCGAACCAATGCCAACGGTGGAGGGCCCTGTCTTCTATGAGGTCGGAGATAAAAAAGTGGCAGTAGTGCGGGTAATTCCGCTCGGAAAGGGCGGGCCTTGTTTTTACAAGAACACGGCCTATGCCCGCGTGATGGACTCAAACACGAAGATGAAAGCGAGCGAAATATACAAGATATGGTCGAGGACCGGGAAGGTGTCGTTTGAACTGAGGCCGAGTTCGGGGGAATTAAACAGTATAGACCGTGAAGTCCTTGACAACTACCTGAAAACGGTGCGTGAGCGCGGGGAAGTCAGTGAGAGCGCCTTTCTCGAAAGCCGCCATCTGAAGGAAGATAGCCGCCTGACAAACGTCGGCGTCATCGTCCTGTCCAAAAGGCCGGCGGATTTTCTCCCCCGCCCGGTCGTTACGCTCATCCGTTTCAGAGGAACTGATCCGCGGGAGAGAATCGCCGCCACGAGCCTGTCGCTTCCCCTTCACAAGCTGATTCCAGCGTGCGAGAATTTCATTGTACTCAATCTCGCTGTTAAGGAAATGTTCGATGGCATGCGAAGGATTGAGAAGCCAGTCATTCCAATAATCGCAATAAGGGAAGCATTGGTGAACGCGATAGCGCATAGGGACTACGAGTCGACACAAGAAACGATGATACGCATATTCGATGACCGTATCGAGTTCTCCAATCCGGGAGCTCCTGATTCGGAAACCCTTCGCATGATTCTCGAGCGCTCAATTCCAGTCCATCGGAATCCGCTGTTATATGAGTTTCTCCGCTATGAGGGCTTCGGAGAGGGTGCCGGCCAAGGCATCGCATTGATGAAAAAAGAGATGTACGCCGAAGGATTGCCGGACCCAAAAATCCAGACGCTGATGGACCTGTTTTTTGTGACACTTTATTCGATTCCGGTGCAAAAAGCCCAATTATCGGAATGGGGGCAAATTTTGACTCTCGCGGAAAAAGGCCGGGTAACCACTTCGCAGGTAGGCCGGCTGCTCAATATCAGCAGGCCGACAGCGCTCAAAATCCTTAATGCCATGACTGCTGCCGGCCGTTTGGTCCACGTAGGGAAAGGACGGTCATCGGCATATTTATTGAAGGAGTTGAAATAACATGTCCGGGTAGGTCTTATGCTCTACACAGTGAAGTACTCGCCGAAAAAGCTGAATGACATCATCGGCAACCAGGAGAAAATCGAGCACATACGGCAGTGGATGCTCCAATGGCTCGCCGGCAAGCAGCGAAAGCCACTGCTTTTATGGGGCCCTCCCGGGACCGGCAAGACCAGCATCGCATACGCCCTCCGGGACGAGTACGACCTCGATTTGGTGGAAATGAACGCGAGCGAATTGCGCAACAAGGCGCGCGTCGAGCGCGTCCTCGGCCACTCCGCGCTCGCAGGCAGCCTCTTCGGGCGGGGGAAGCTCATACTCATAGACGACGCGGACGTCCTTGCGGGCAGGAAGGACAGCGGCGGCTCCGGCGCGATAAAGGGATTCCTCGCGGATTCCCCGTGCGCGGCCATCGTCACCGTCACGGACATGTGGGAGAAGAACCTCGCGCCCATCCGCGCGGAGTGCGAGCCGGTGGAGCTCAAGAGGATAAGCAGAATCTCTGTGAAGAAGCACATCGAAAAAATCGCGAAGGCGGAGGGCCTCGCGATGGGGGAGGCGGCAATAGACTCCATCGCGGAGAGGGCCGAGGGGGACATGCGCGCCGCACTCAACGACCTGCAGGCCCTCGGGCCGACCGCCCGCGTGCACGAGAAGGACATCTTCCAGGTCATCCGCGGAATCCTGAAGGCCGAGTCGTACGCCGCGGTGCGGGAATACACTTCGGGGGACATTGACTACGAGATGCTCAAGCTGTGGGTGGACGAGAACATCCCGGCAGAATACGAAAGCAGGGAAGACATCGCGCGGGCGTTCGACTCGCTCTCGAAGGCCGACATCTTCGACGGCAGGATACGGAAGCAAAACTGGCAGTACCTCAAGTATTCTATAGACCTCGCCACCGCCGGCGTCGCGCTTGCGAAAGCAAGCGCATACAAGAAATTCACCAAATACAGCTTCCCCGGGTGGCTCCGGAACATGTCGCGCTCGGTAGAGCGGCGGGCCATGCTGAAAGCCATCGGGACGAAAATCGGCGCCCGCGTGCACGCGAACAGGAAGGACGCGCTGGAATACCTGCCCCTCATCAAGGAATACGGGAAGAAGGATGCCGGGGCGCTCATGGACTACTACGATTTTTCCGAGGACGAGCTGGCATTCATTCTGGAAACGAGCGTGAGCAGGGTGAAGAAAAAAGAGTAAAATTGTGGTGAAAAGAGTCGGAAAGAGTTATAAAATCCACGCACCAACTAATCATCATGGGTCCTACACTGAAGAATCCCCCAGCGGGCGCGCCGCGGGCGCGAATCTCGCTTCCGAGGCCGATGGTCGATTTCAACACTCCGGACAAGGAGCTTTTTTCCATCGCCGAGAAGATGGTGACGCTCGCCAGGCAGGAAAAGCAGGATGCCGAAGGCAGGGGCGACAAAAGGCGCACCGAGCTGCTCGGAACCGCACTCGATTTCTCCGCGGAAAAAATGCAGAAAGTAACGAGCGGCGCCGTCACCGGAAGCGACGTCGGCGGCGAGCTGAGGCAGGCCCTAAACGTGCTCATCAATACTATTTACCAATGAAGCCCGGGCGCGCGTTCAATAATCGCTAACCTTCGTTTGGCCGGAAAGTTTCGGGGAAGTGGCGATTTTGTCCGCGGTCTCGATTTTCGCCTTCTTCGCTTTCTGCATCCCGCCCAGGATGCTCTTCATTTTTTTCTCCCTGTTCGTGGAGGCGTAGTAATAGTACTCGTCCCGCGTGCCCTTCGTCATCAGCACTATGACCTGCCCTTCCTTCAGCCTGGCGGCCCGTCCCCTCCTCTGGATGCTCCGGATTTCGCTGGGGACCGGCTCGTAGAATATCACTGCATCCACAGCCGGGATGTCAAGCCCCTCCTCGCCTATGGAACTTGCGACCAGCACGTCGAATTTCCCTTCCCTGAATTCCGCTATGGTCTCCTCCTGCATCTTTTTCGTGACGCCGTCCTTCTTCCCCACGAACATCTTCGCCCGTATGCCGCTTTCCCTCAGGACCGTTTCGATGCGGGAAATCTGGGCGCGGTACTGCACGAAGACAATAATTTTTTGGCCCCTGGCCGCGAGCTTCCCGACGGCCTCCACCAGGACTCCCATCTTGGGGTGGTCCTCGTCCTTCATGCAAAGCTCCCTTACCCTCGCAAGGCGGGGGTCGCTGAGGAGCGCCTTGGCCGACTTGCTCTCCTTCTCCCCCAGCTTCTCCAGGTAGGCCCGCAGGGGAAAAATGCCCTGCGTCTCCAGCAGCTCGGTCATGTGCAGGAGATGCAGGAGAATCGAATACTGCACGAGCGCGGGGTATTTGATGTTGTGGGGTATGTTGAGTATCCGCTCGCGAAGCTGCATGAATTTCCCCTTGTGCTTGAGCGGAGGGGGGAACCCCATCGATGTGAGCCTTTCAGCGTGCCTGGACGTGAGGGCGTCCAGCTCCTTCTTTATCTCCCTGAAATGCCCGGAAAGCTCGACGGGAATCCAGCTCACCGCGCTTTTCTGGACGTATGGGGCGACGTCCGGGTCGTCGTGGCTGCGAATTTCCACGTTCCCTATCCTGAGCGCTCCCATCACCTCGCGGATGCGGTCCATCCGCCCCCCGGGCGATGCGGTGAGGCCGAGGAAGAGGGTCTTCTCCCCATGCGTTTTCTCGGCGACAATAGTATAGGCGTAGTCCCCCACCGCACGGTGGCATTCGTCGAAGATGACAAGCGAGAATTCAGGCTTGAGTATTCCGCTTTCGATGTCGTTCTTTATCGTCTGGGGGGTGCTGATTACCACATCGGCCGAATACTGCTCCTTCCTTTTTTTGGGGGCGACCTCCCCCGTCACGAGGGACACGTTCTTTTCCGACAGGCCGAGCGTTCCCATCACCGAAAGCTGGTGCTGCTTCGCGAGGGGCTTGGTCGGCGTGAGGAAAAGGCACCGCCCAAGCTTCATCCTGTCGCGGATGAGCATGAGGGCAATCAGGGTCTTGCCGAGGCCTGTCGGAAGCACCACGAGGGTGTTGCCGTGCTGGTTCACCGAATTGTAGATTGCGAGCTGGTATGCCCTCGGGACGAGTTCCACGGTATAAATCAGCCGGACTTCTTTATAATTCTAGGAGAGCGCCTCCATCTCCATTATCTGCCTCGCTATTTCGTCCATCCTTGATTGCGACTGCGCATCCCTTCTTTCACGGAGGCTCCTTGCCTCGTCCGCGAGAGTCCGGAACGCAGGGTCCGCCATCAGGTCTATCGCCTTCATCGCCCCCCGCACGCGCAGGTCCGAGAGGAACTCCTCCTCGCTGACCGGCCCGCGGCCCCGCCTAAGCCCGAACGCCGTGCCGTAGAGCATTATGTAGGCCCTCGCGCCGTCGGCTTCCCCGGCAAGGCGCGCGAACGTCCCGCTTCCAAGCTCGGCATCCAGCCTTTCCTGCACTTCCCTGAAATCCCCGCTCCTGAAGGCCGACCTCACCGCGTCGAGCCCCACGATCTTCTCGAGGAGCACGGCTGCGAGCACCTCATAGTCGTACGTATATGTCGGAGCGTCCCTGCTCGGCATGATGAGCTCTGTGAAGCTCTGCGTCAGCCCCTCCGAGAGCCAGACGGGCATCTCCTGTTCGCGAATTCCCCCGCCATAGCGAAAGGTCATGCGATGGCCGCTACCGAGGAAGCCGGCATAGTGAACCAGCTCGTGCACCATGGTCCTCTCCCCCTGTTCGGGCCTGTATGTCCCCCTGAGCGCGCGCTCCGATATCATGATGATGTTCGTCCCGGTTATGTACCCGCCCCTCGCCTCCCGTTCCGCCGCCTCGCTCAGCGCAGCCTGGCTCACCCTCGCCACGTAAGGCGTGACTATGAACTGGCCGGGGCTGGAAAAGAAGCCCTCCACCCTGGCCATCGCCCGGGAGGGGTCCAGCTGCCTTATCTGGCCGGCCCTCCTCACCCCAAGCTCCGAGAGCTGCCTCCGGACGTCCGCCTGCGAATCCGCGACATCCAGCCGCATCACGGCCGGCACGCCTTCCCCGACACGCGGCCCCGCCATCAGTCCAGCACCATCCTCTTCCCGCTCCGGACCAGCAGGGCCTGCTCGTATATCTCCTTTTCGCGGGCCGCGAGAACGGCGTATATTTCAGGGGAGTCGTTTCCGAGAGCGGAGAAAAAGGACCTTGCCTCCCCGAGAGCCGCATCGACCTGGAACCTGTTCGACGCCGCGACCTTCTCTTTGAGCTGGCCGGTTTTTTCTGAGGCCCTCCGATACTCTTCGGAAGAAAGAATCTTCATGACGCGGAGGGTGGTCCTGTCCATGAAACTATATCGCCGCAAGGGGTTTATTATGGTGACCTGCCACCGGCGGATGGCGACGCTTTCATGCGGTGAAGCAGGAGGGCGGCCGCTCCCGTCAGGCTTAGTCCCGCGCCCGCATAATCGAACCACTGCGGCTCATATCTCAGCCGCACCGGACCCTTCGAAACGACCATCATGAAATCCGGTGTCGCCCGGTACACCCTTATCGCATTGCCTTCGGCGTCGTATGCCCTCCACCTGGGATGGTAGGCTTCCTTTACCAGCACGGGCGCCGGCTCTTCGCCTTCGATTTCGATATCGATGCTTCCGGCGCGGTAGTCCAGCACATCCACGGTGCCGTTTCCGCCCAAGCTTTCGCCGCCGCAATCCAGGTAATAAATCGTCCGGTTTCCCTTCCTGTACCAGTTTTCCTTGAACTCCCTCCAGTCCCCGCATGCCGGCTCGGCCTTTCCGAGAGCCTGAGCGAGCGAAGAGTTTCCCATGCGGTAATAGAACAGTGTCCTGTTCCCGGCGACGACCTTCTCCCCTTCCCCAAAAAGGAACAGCCTTTTCGTGGACAGGATTCCCCTCACCCAGAACAGGTCCGAGTAGAATTTGACCGCCTCCCTGTCCATCGCGCCCGTGAATTCCCTTGCATCCAGGTAGGGCACCCAGACGAATGTTTCCGGGAAAATCTCCTTCTGGTAGCTCAATGCGATTTGGCCGGCCGGGGCTTCCTCTATGAAAAGGCCTTTTACGGCGGGCATGCCAGACTGGGCGGCGAACACGAACGGCAGGGCATGGATATACGGTCGCGGCTCGCCGTCATACACTATCGTCCTGCCCGCGAACTCCATCCCGCCGAATTCATATCCCGTGAAGGGGGACTCGTTCCTTTCGTATGAATAATACAGGTTGCTCGATTGGCTGTCCTTCAGGGCATTGTCCATCCCTGCGGCGAGATAAAGAATGAAGGCGAGGAGCATCGCTTTTCCAGCCAGGTTCGGGAGGTTTTCGCCCGCGGCCGCCCCTATCATCATGAATGCGACGAGCAGGTAGAATCCCGCAAAGCGGAAAACCGGCAGCCCGAACGGAAGCGCATCGGTGTCAATGCTGACCGTCAGGGCGAGGGCGATGAGCATGAGCGGCAGTTCCCATTTCCCTTTCAGCATCATCATTCCCGCGGCAACGAAGGAAAGCGCGGCCATCAGTGGGTCCAGGCTGAAAGCGAGCGCCGGGTGGGAGGAATGCCCCTCAAGGTGGGCGAATGTCAAAATCGTCGGCACCAGCCAGAAGGCCGGGAGCAGGAACGAAAGCGCGAGAAACGCCCCGAAGCGCAAGAGCGTTTCCCTGCCCCCGCCTTTCATGAAGTCGGTCGCCGCGATAACGGCTATCCACAAAAACAGGACCAGCGGCATGAGGAAATGGCAAAGGATGACGGCCGACGCCAGGGCCGCGCTTCCAAGGAGGCTCCTCCGGTAGAGCGCAACCGACAGCAGGAGCAACGGCGTCGCCAGCATGTTGCTGACTCCCCCGATGTCGAACGTCGAATACAGGTTGGAGCCTATCATGAATGCGCTGGTCGTCAGCATGTATGCCGCGGCTCCGGCCGCAG
>JBFLVW010000101.1:0-2862 GCA_040758235.1 Microcaldota archaeon | reverse complement strand
GCGTGCGATTCCATCCTCATCGAAGAAAGGAAGATTCTGCTGATAAAGCGGGCGAAGGAGCCTTTCAAGGGAATGTGGGCTCTTCCCGGCGGCCGCATCGAGGAAAACGAAACTGCGGAAGAGTGCCTTGTCAGGGAAATGAAAGAGGAAACCGGCCTTGATGTGGAGCCGATGAAGCTTGTCGGCGTCTATTCCGACCCTGCACGCGACCCGCGCCTCATCATTGCCGCAGCCTATTTGGTGCGCAGGACCGGCGGGAAGGAAATGGCCGGGGACGATGCGGGCGAAACCGGCTGGTTCCCCCTGAACAAGATGCCGCCACTATGCTCGGACCACGGGAAGATGGTGGCGGACGCGCTCAGAAATCCCTGAGCATCAGTCCAGGCCGGGCCTTTTCACGACGTTCTTCGCGTTCCAGTCCATCATGCTGTCCCTTATCTGGACCTCTATCGGGACCGAGAGCCGGGCGAATGAGAAGTGGATGGACTCGTACCTGCCGAGATAGCTTTCGTCCGCCCCGAACCTGCTCTGCTCATATGAGAGATAGTCCACGAGGCTGAGCATCTCCGAAGGGCCGCCTATCCCGGCAGCTTCCATCGCCCTCTCAAGCACCTCGTAGCACGCGTCCCTGCTGGCCGGGCCGTGCGGGATTATCACCCTTATCCCGTACATGTCCCTGATGGAGCCTATCGGATACTGGCTTTCCATCAGGCCCAGCCTGGCGAGAATCTTCAGGGCGCCCTCCACTTCGGCACCGGGCATCCTGTCGCTCCTCCTGATTTTGTCCGCAATCCGCTCGAGGCTTTTCGCGCGCTCCTCCATCGTGAATTCGATGCCCTTCAGCCCCCTCCTCAGCGTCTGCGCGAACCTCCTACCGACCGCATTCCTTGCGAGGATGGCCCAAACCATCTCGTGCGGGCCGGCATACTCGGCATCCCTGAGAAAGGATTCTGTAATGCCGAGCCTCCCGTAGAGCCTCTCCATCTTCGGCGTGCTCTGGTCGAGCGGGCGGAACTCCCTGTATGACACTAGCTTCATGGCAATCTGCTATAATTAGACATAAAAGAACTTAAAAAACCACACTAAACGGCTATTCCCCTTCTTTTTCCAGGATGGCCAGGTCCCCGAGCGCGACGAGCTCGTCCTCGGCCCGGGCCGCGGCCTGCGCCTGCTTGCGCGCCGCCACCCTGAAGGTCTTCATCTCGTCGTAGAGCTTTTTCAGCTCGTCCCGGATTACCTTCAGCTCGGTCTCTATCTTGACGATTTCCGTCTCCCCGTCGGTGATGTCCTGCTCGACGTATTTTATCTTGCGTCGCGCCCGCTCGACCTCCTTCACCTTGTCGAGCTCCTCATCCACCTTCTTGAGCTGCTTAATCAGCTCCTTCTCCATTTTCGGGGTGTAAGCGGCGGTTGAAATCCTGAAATCGAGCGCGCGCTTCTGTTTGCGCAGCGGCGCAATCTGGACGTCCTTGGTCTGCTCCAGAAACGGCTCGAGCGCCTTCTGCTCGTATTTCTTGTACCTGATCCTGCGGTTTAGCTGCTTGATGCGTTCTATGAGCTCGCCCTTCTTCTTTTCGAGCTCGTCTATCCGCGTCTTCAGCGTCTCTTCGTCTGCCATAGGATCACAGGAATCAAAATGAGCGCTTGGTCGTTTCCATATGTATTAGCAATGGTTTAAAAAACTGGGTGTGCCCTTTTCCTAACGATGAAACCCCTTCTCAATGCCGCAGCGTGGATGCTGGCAGGACTCGCAATCGGGCTTGTTCTTTCCATGGTCTTCGTGCCGCCCCCGGCGGCCGTCCCAATTCAGAATGCGACTGCCCCGACTCAGCCGCAGGCGAACGAAACAGGGGAACTGCCCGGGCCCCAAAAACCTGAGGTCGACCTCATAATGATAGAGGCGCCGGGATGCGACGAATGCAACGCCGGGGGCTACCTGCTCACGCAGGCCCAGACGATAATAATACAGACCGACTCGTTCGAGGTGGACGAGTCGCGCACAATCCAGTATCCGGGGCAGGAAGCCTCGGCCCTGGTCTCGGAGTACAACATAACCGAGCTGCCGGCGCTGATAATAACAGGGGACACTTCGTCCGACCCCGCGTTCATCGCTTCGTGGACCGACGGCGTCGGTTCGCTGGAGAGCGACGGCGCCCTGGTGACAAGGCTCCGCTACCCGCCTTTCTATGATATCGAAAACGGCACGGTGGTGGGCCTGGTGGAAGGCCTTGGCATCCGCGCGACGGGCTGCCTCGAGTGCGGCGAGCCCCTCATCTTCATCTCATCGCTGGAGGGCCCCGAGATAGGCATGGCCTTCAGCAACAAGACCGTCTATGACGAGAACGACAGCGAAGCGCAGGAGCTTATCGCGAAATACAACATTACCAAGCTCCCGGTCCTGCTCCTGAAAGCCGACCAGGCGAGCGAATATCCGGTGTTCGGCCAGCTCGAAACGCTGGGTTCGGTGGAAGAGGACGGCTGGTACGTCCTGAGGGACGTCGCGCCGCCATACATAGACCTCGCGGCCAACCGCACCCTGCGCGGCCTCGTAACATCCGTCCACATAGTCAATTCGAGCTGCGCGGAATGCTTCGATATCGCCGGCCTCTCGGCCTACATAGAGCAGCAGACCGGGCTCGTCGTCGTCAACCAGAGCACTTACGAGGCGGACTCCTCCGAAGGCGCGGCCCTGATATCGAAATACAACATCACCGCGATACCGACCGTCATCTACTCTCCTGACGTCTCATACTACCCGAGGTTCGAGGAGATATGGACGGGCCAGGAAAACACCGTCGAGGAAGACGGCTGGTTCGTTTTCAGGGACCATGCCGCGGTCGGAGTCGTTTACCAGAACGTTTC
>JBFLVW010000100.1:0-21541 GCA_040758235.1 Microcaldota archaeon | reverse complement strand
AGCGCGCGAAGCAGAGAGCGTCTATGTTCCGGGACTCGAAAGAGTAGTTGCTTATGCCCGCATCGCTCCAGAAGCTCGGCACGAAAATGATACGAGCCCCCGATTCGGCCATTTTCCTGAAAATGAGGGGGTTTGCAAGGTCCCAGCAGATTGCGATGCCGGCCTTTCCGAAGCGCGTATCGAACACCGAAATCCCGTTCCCGCGCGCGAGCCTCCCGCGCTCGCTGTGCCACAGGTTTTTTTTGCGATAAATGCCGAGCATCTTCCCGCTCCGCTCGAAATAGCATGAAGTATTGTACGGTTTTCCGCCGCTCCGCTCCACGAATGAGCCGCACACGACGTCGATGGAGTGGTTTTTGGCGAGCGAGGAGAATATTTTGCGGTACGTCCCGCCTTCCGCGATAAGGTGTTCCCTTCCCCTGACCGAGCCTGTCAGCGCGTATTCCGGAAACACCGCCACATCCGCCTTCCTGGCTTTTGCCCTGCGAATCAGCGAACTGATTTTCCGGAGATTCGCGTCCGGGTCTCCCTGGACTATTTCCATCTGGGCGAGCGCGACCCTCATAAAGACCACACGTAGAAGTTCGTGTAGGTCCTTTCCCCGATTCCTATTTTATAGTGCTCCCTCAGGACGCCCCTCACCGACATTCCGATGTCGTGGCAGGAATGCATCACCGGAGCGGCGACGGTTTCCGCGAGCATGAGGGGGTCCCTGAATTTTTCTTCCGCATCCTCACGGATTTTCAATGCGAGCGCGGATGTGAGCCCCACGCCGCGCGCCGAGGGGATGGTCGCGCTCAGGGTGTACTCCACGGCCGTGAGCGGGCCGAAATTGAGGGGGATTCCGAAAAGGGCGGAAACGAGCTTTCCGTCCTGGACGACCCCGAATGCGGGATATTCGCCGAGCAGGCCGGACACCGTCCCTTCGTCCAATATCATGGGGTAGAACGAGTAGGTGCCAATGTAGAGCTGCGAAAGCTCTTCGGCGAAGCCTGTTCCGAGGCGAACAATGTCCAGCCCTTCCGGAATGGGCCTGCGCTGGGAGCACAGGACCCTGGACAGGTAACGCGTCTCCTCGTGGAGGACCGCTTCCGTCGGGGTGCGGGAAGCGTCGTTGAGCCCGAAGAAAGCGAGGATGCCGCTCCGGGTAGGAATCTCCGCCTCGACCCTGAACCCGTGCCTCTCGATAGCCTGGTCCGTCAGGACGCGGAGGACGGCCCTGCTCGCCCTGAGGCGCTCTTTCTCTTTCCTCAGTCCTTCCAGAAGGGGCGGAAGCTCATGCCGCGAAGCGAAGCGGGGGTGGTTCAGCTCCACCCGCCTGATCGATTCAGTGTGCCTTAGCATTTTTCGCCTCGATGATTGTGAATTCGGAGTCCAGCGCCTTTGCCAGCCATTCCTGCGGCATGCCGAAGTCCCTGAAATATTCCTCGAGATGGGGGCCGATGAGGGCGATATCCGATTCCGTCAGGTCCCTCCTGTCCACAGCCAGGGTCCGCTCGAAGAGCGGCTCGATGCGGCTTATCGCGGCCCCTACCTGGCCCTGCGCGGAGTCAGGCCTTTTTTTGGATTCTATAAGCTCTTTCACGCGCTCGATGTTCAGGGGGTCGTGGCGGATTTCGTGCAAAGCGGCATCGCTTATCATGCCCTCGTTCCTCAGCTGCGCGCAGAGGGATATCACTTCCCTCCGCTGGGGCGGCTTTCCCATAAGCTCGTCCGACACCCTGCCCCTTATGTAGATTTTGCCCCCGACCGCCCCCGTCGCGGCGAACTCTCCGACAATCGGAGTGTCGATTTCCCCGCGCCCCAGGTTTCCGAGGCCGAGGGCGATTATTATCCCGCCGCTCATCATCTTGCCGAGATACTGGCCCGCGGTCTCGCCGATTATGGCGACAGGCTCCCGGCCGCCGTGCGGCCGCAGCTGCTGGAAGGCGCGCGAATCCGCAGTGCCCCGCAGGAAGAACTTCTCCCCCTGGAAGGCGTTCCCCAGCATCATGCCGGCATTGCCGTGGATTATGACTTTCTTAAGGCGGGAGGCCTCGAAGCAGTTGTCCTGCGCCGAGCCGACGACCTCCAGCGTCGCGTCGCCCCTGGAATAGCTTCCCCCGTGGCTTCCAAGGGTGCCTTCGTAAGTCCTGTGCCCGCTGATTTCGTCTGAAACCTGCCCGTTCCCCGAAAAGTCCCGGTTCCCCGCGAACTGGTGGGGCGCGCCGTTTATCTTCCCGTGGATTCTTTTCCCTTCCAGCAACGGAGCGGAGATGTATGGCCGCCTGCTCCTCCCTGGGAGGATTATCCCTGATTTGGACGAGGCCCAGAGGAACTTTCCGGGTTCGGGAGAGAACGATTCCACCGATGGCGAGAATATGTCTATGCCGGCCGCGGCGGTTATCTGGCGCAATTCGCTCGCCACAAAGACGTTGCCGGAAGAGTGGTCTATCACTATCTGCATGGGCCTGAATGTGTTCCTGTCCCTGAAAGCGATGAGCTGGACCTCGTTCTCGTAGGTTATCAGGGCGATGCTTGAAACCGGCCCGTCGAGGCCGAAGCCCCTGTAATTCGATGCCAGCTGGTTCAGCCTCTCCCTCTCGTCGCCGCCCCGAAGCAGCCTCGTCAGGTGGTTGTCGAAATGCGGGACGAGGGCGGCCATGATTCCGCCTATGGAAAGGCCCGGCTCGGATTCCAGGCCGGTCTTGAGCATCGTGTACATCATCCCGGCGATGACCTCGCTGTCCGTCCCCACCCAGCTTTCCCTGAGCCTTGAGATGAACCTGTCCACGCCATTCCCCGAAAACCTGTGGTATAGTTCCGCGAGGCGGGCCTCGCATGCCGCAAGGTTCGCGGCGTACGATGTGACGTCCCCGTTGTGGACTATGCCCACGTTCCCGAAAGCGAACGGGTGCGCGCGGACGGCCTTGGCGCCGGAGCCGGTCGGATACCTGGTGTGGGCGATCATCCCGGTCGCCTCCATTTTTTTGAGGCCGTAGGGGGCATCCAGCGCAGAAAGGGATTCCAGGCCCTTGTACAGCGTCATCCCGTGCCCGAAAGAGATTATTCGTCCCTCGTCGATGCTTATTTCAGAGTTCGCCCGGACGACCGCTGCGAGCAGGGGGAGGTATTCGGCCTCGGTTTTCGCCGTGTAGATTTCGCCTGAGACTGGCCTGCAGAGGCCTCCGAGCGCGACGCCCTCTTCGGCTAAAATGCGCCTTATCTTGTCCACTGCGATGTCTTTTTTCGCCCAGATGCATATGTTCTTCCCCCGCTGCCCCCGCTCAGCGTGCGCGAGCATGATTCCGTTTCCATACGAGCCGCCCCGGGCCTCCTCGGCTTCCCGTATGCCTTCCATCGCAAGAGAGGCTGAAATGGTCTTCCCGCTGAACGAAAGCGCGCCGAAGATTGCGCAGCTGGAATGCTCCTTCCTGATTTTCCTTGCAGGTTCAAGCGCCAATGTAATCCACTCCCAGCAGCTCCGCCACGTGGCCGGGCAGGTAGTGCTCCGCCCTGAGGATGTTCCTGTTCCCTAGGATGGAGCTCATCATCGAAAGCCCGGATGCCCCCATCAGGACGCGGAGCTCGGCCGCGAGGCCGCTTAAGAGCTTCACCTGCCGCCCGTGCGTGGGCTTGTCTATGAGCGCGCCGATGTCCGTCACTACGGAATCCGCGCCGAGGCAGGCAAGTGCATAGATGTCCCTCGAGCTTCGTATCTGCGTCTTAGCGAGGATTGCGCAGCCCCGCCTGAGGATTTTTCCGCCCTGTATCGCGAGGCTCAGGGCGTCATGCGCCTGGCTGACCGCGACGTCCAGCGGGACCTGCTCCCGCATGTCGAGCGTCCCGCTTATGATTATTCCCTCCACGCCAGCCCGCGCGAGCGCGACCGATTCCTCCCGCACGTTTTCCGATGCGTCTATCATAACGTATACGGGCGTATCGGGCGAATGCATCTTGAGCTTTCTTATGTTCTCCGAAGTCGCTTCCCCCTTTTCCATGAGCACGCCGGAGGATTCCCGAATCTGGAAAAGGCTGCGCTCGATTTCATCCGCGGAAACAGGGATTATCCTCCTTCGGGATTCGGCAGGCTTCTGCCTGCACAGGATGAGCGTATTTTTTTCCGTGGCGAGCGCGGAGGACTCCGCAGGGCCTCCTTCCTCCAAAACGAGCGGAATGCTCGCGACGTTCCCTTTTCCGGGGAGGCGGACGGTCGTCTCTATTGTCTCACGGTGCGAGTCGTAGGCGGGCCCGACCACGGTCCTTCCCTCGTGGTCGAGCAGGTCGAGGTTGGAGTAAGGCGCGTCCAAGTCCGTGGTCCTTCCCATGCTGGAGATGGCCGGCCTGCCCGTTTTCGCAAGCTCCTCCAGATGGCTTTGAAGGTGAGCCTGGGGCAGGCCCGAGGGAACAGGAAAAATTTCTACGGCCGAGCGTATGCCGAGCATGCCCGAGAGTTTTTGGGGCAAGCCGTGGGAGTGCAGGATGTCCGCCCTCCCCCGCGCCTCCCTTGGCGAGTGGAACCCGCAGGAGCCCATGATCTGGGCAAGCTCCATCGAGTAGGCCCGGAAGAAGTTAGTGAAGGACCTGACCGCCCACTCGTGCTCAAGAAGCCTCTTCCTGCTCCCGTCCGCAAGCTTTGGAATTGCCGTCAGGGCGGTCGGGCAGTCCTTGTGGCACATGTTCACAACCTTGCATCCGAGGGCAATCAGGGCGCCTGTCCCGAGGAGGACGCCGTCGGCGCCAAGAAGCATGAGCTTGAACGCTTTGGATGGCAGGTCCACCCGTCCTCCTGCGATTATCAGGAAATCGTCCCTCATTCCGATGCCCGTTATCGCATTGTGCGCAAGGCGGACCGCAAGCTCGGCCGGCATACCGATATGGTCGCGGTGTATCGCCGGTGCGGCCCCGGTCCCGCCGCCCCTTCCGTCTATGATTATTCCGTCCGCTCCGGCGCGGGCCGCCCCTGCCGCGACGTGCTCTATCGAGTGCGACGCGCCTGCCTTGATGAAAACCGGTTTCCCGGCCGCATGCTTCAGTGCCTGGACGAGCGCCCGCATTTCTTCGATGGAAAAGACCCGGCTGGCATCGGAAAGGACGTCCACCCCCTCCTTCATTCCCCTCGCATTCGCGATTTCAGCGTCCACCTTGTTGCCGGGCAGGTGGCCGCCGATTCCGACCTTCGCCGACTGGCTCATTTTTACGGAGATGATGGCGGCGTTCCTGAGCATCCTGATGTCAATCCCGAAAAGGCCGGTCGCAACCTGCACCATCAGGTTTTGGTTGCCGGCCAGGGGGGGAGCGACGCCTCCTTCGCCGATGCCATAGATGATGTTCACGGCTGCTGCGGCCTCCCCCAAAGCCGCAGCGACTTCCTTCTGCGTCGCGCCCCAGGACATCTCCCCGGGGATTATGGGGGCGGAGAAAATGCGGCTGCCGACGCCGAAGGACAGGTCGGCTATCATCGATGAAGAAACCGCGTCCTTGTCCAGAAAAAGCATGTCGCTTACGGGATATGGCGAGGAGTCGAACCGCGGCCTGAAACCGGTCAGCTCCTGCGGGTCGAATTCCGGTTTGCCCGTCAGCCCCATCCTCTGCATCCGGTCGATTATGGGAGCGGTCCAGTATTTCCTTCCGCCCGTGTCCTTGCTCTTTGGGGGCGTTTTCGGGAGGTAGGCGCGCATCACGACGCGTGCCCCTCCGGCAGTCCCTTTGGACAGAGACGAATCATCTTCCATATTTCCCGCCTTTTTGGATTAGTTTGGGAAAATGGTTTTATAAGGCTTTAGAGTCGTCGATCGCCGGAGAGAACTTTTTTTCACCGTTCCCTGTCGGCCTCTTCCATGATTTTTTTCTCCGCTTCGGCCAATGCATGGCGGGAGGTGTCGAGCAGGAGCTTGCTGAGGCCGTTCTTTTTGAGGGGGGGCCGCGCGTAATACATATAGTTGGAGGTCCCCTTGACTATGCCTTTTTTGCGGTCTTCCGGCGTCGCGAACTTCACCTTCGCATTCGCAACGACTATCACGTAGGGGAATTTGCCGCACTTTTCCTCGATTATTTTCGCGCACTCCTTTATCGCTTCGTTCATTTTTTCGTCAGCCATGCGAGCACCTCATTCGAGCAGGTGCGGCTCGGCTTTTTTCTTGAGCAGAAGCCGCACGCCAAAACTTGCCGGGGGGACTTTCCTCTTGATGATTTTTATTCCCTTCCTGCCCGGCTGGCAGATGATGTTCTTGAGCCATTCCCCTGAGGGCCCGGGGAGGTCGGAGCGGTAGTGCGCCCCCCGGCTCTCTTTCCTTTCCATCGCGCTGAGAAGAATCATCCTGCATGTCGGGAGCATGTTCCTTATGTCGAGGGCGGCGCTCAGCGCTGGATTGTTTTTCAGGGATTTCCCGGTCTTCAGCTGCATCTCCCCGAAAAAATCGAGCATTTCCAGGGCGGCCCGCATCCCGCCCTCCTCCCGGATGACGCCGGCGTTCTCCATCATCATCTTCTGGATGTCCTTTTTCGCCTGCACCGGGTCCTCGCCCTCAGCCGAAAGCATCGAGAGGAGCTCGTCCTCTTTTTGGGTAATCTGTTCCGTGTCCAGCGGAAGCCATGATGAGCGTTTCAGCTCCTTGGCGACGCTTTGCCCGGCCAGTCTGCCAAAAACCATGATTTCCGCGAGGCTGTTGCCGCCCAGGCGGTTCCCCCCATGGACGCCGGAGGTGACTTCCCCGACGGCGAAAAGGTTCCGGATTCCTGTTTTTCCCGTTTTGTTGTCCACAAGCAGGCCGCCCATCGAATAGTGGGCCGTCGGGGCGACCTCCATCTTGTTTTTGGTGATATCTATCTTGTTGTACTTCTTCAGCTGGCGGTACATCTTGGGGAGTCGCTCCATGATGTATTTTTTCGGCTTGTGCGAGATGTCGAGATAGACAGCTCCTTTTTTCGTTCCCCTCCCGGCTTTTATCTCGAAGAAAATGGCCCTCGCGACAATGTCGCGGGCGGAAAGCTCCATCCTTTCCGGGTCATACCTCTTCATGAAGCGCTCGCCTTTGGCGTTCGTGAGGATTCCGCCCTCGCCCCGCACGGATTCCGTCACCAGCAGGCCCTCGGCCTCGTGCGGCCACACCATGCCGGTCGGGTGGAACTGGAACATCTCCATGTCCATGAATTTCGCTCCGAGATGATAGGCAAGGCTGATGCCGTCCCCGTTCGACTCCCAGAAATGCGAGGAGCACCTCGAGAACATCCTCGAATGGCCGCCTGTCGCTAGAATCACTTTCTTGGCATGGAATACGACGATTTTCCCGGATTTGATGGCGAGGCCCATCGCCCCGTTCACCTTTTTCCCCGAAGTGAGCAGCGAGAAGATGTAGATTTTTTCGAGGAAGCGGATTTTTCTTTTTTCGACCTGCCTGACAAGCGTGTCGAGGATTGCCTTTCCGGTGTAGTCCCCGACAAAACAGGCCCTCCGGTATGTGGCCGCCCCGAAAAACCGCTGGACGATTTTTCCGCTTTTGTCTTTGGCAAAGGGGCAGCCCCATTTTTGGAGCTCTTCCACCGCCTTTGGCGCATTCCTGCATAAAATCTCGACTGCCTTCGGGTCGTTGATGAAGTCGCCGTCCCGTATCGTGTCCGCGGCGTGCAGCTGCCAGGTGTCTTCTGGGTCCATAGTCCCGAGTGCGGCGTTTATGCCTCCCGTGGCCTGTATCGTGTGGGCTTTCCCCTTTTCGCATTTTCCGAGGACGAGGACGTCCGCCCCGGAATCGTGCAGTTCGATTGCCGCCCGGAGGCCCGCTCCGCCCGTTCCTATGATTAGAACATCAGACTTGACCCGCATGACTTGCATTGTTTTTAGGGGTTAAAAAGGGTTTTGGGTTTTGCATCGTGAGTTCGGCTGTTTTGCGTTCTGGGTTTGGCGGTTTTGGACTGCTGCGACCCGAACTTAGTTTGGGCATATCCCATAGCATCACCCTGATTCGGTGACTACTTAGATTTAGATTTGTAGTCACCCTTAATCACGTTCCTCATCTTGGTGTATTCCCTTACAATCAATTTGATCATGGGCCGTATGTCCCTGTCCTCGTCATACCTTAACAGGGCATCATAATATTTTGAACGGTTTTCCAGGTCGATGTTAACCGGCGGGAAGTCATGGGATAAGAGTATTAGGTTAAGCAACAGTCTGCCAATCCTTCCGTTGCCATCCTGGAAGGGGTGGACCTCTTCGAATCGGTTATGGACTACCGCGGCAAGCACGATGGGATGGTATTCGGTTTTGTTTTTGTTGTACCAAAGGATTATCTGGCGCATAGCCTTTGGGACATCAGGCCAGTCAAAGCCACGGTGGATTACATTTCCCCGAACATCCTTTATCACGACTCCGACTTTCCTGAACTTGCCTGCAAAATGGAGTGTTTTGCCGAAAACCGTTTTGTGAAGTTTTTTTACTGTTGAAACGGATACGGTGGGCTTCTTTTTCAGGTAAATGACCGCGTTCCTGAGCGATATGGCCTCGTTAACATCGCTTTCTTTTGCTCTGACTTCTTTACCCTGAAGAACTCTCGCAACTTCGTCCTCGCTCAGAGTCGAACCTTCAATGGCATTCGTGTTGTACGTGAAGAGACGGGCGAATACTTCCCATTCAGGTTCGGATAGATGAAACATCCGTATCGACGGTCTGATTTCTTTAAGTAAATCTTTCTGGATTTCAACTTCGGTATAGAATGGGTCGGTTCTTTGGGCGTATCGTTTGATTTTCTCGGTTAGTTTCAATTCAGCTTCTTTTTGTGCACCCGCCAGGTCCTGAGGAGCGAGGTCCTTGCCCAGGTAAATGGAGAACTTTTTTACCTTCCCGAAATGGCGGAGGGTGTGGGAAAGATAGTACTTAAGTCCTGACTTTGTCTTTCTTCTTTCTATGTACACAGCAGGGATTGGGTGACTACATTTTTAAAGTTTTGTAGTCACCTGAAATACGGCAAATTAGCAATGTAGTGGCGACTGGCTTTTGATTATGCGATATTTCATTCCCCACCATATATCGCCAGAGTAAAAGCCAGATGGGGGAGTGGACAGGCTCTTTTACGGTTGGCTTTTCTTGCTTTCCCCAGTCCCAACCAACTCAAGGTAATTGTTACATAAGAGGATAAAAATTTGTGTAACACCTCGTGATATGCACAAAAACCTATGGAAAGTTCGGGGAGATGAAAAACCCTGTCGGGTTTTTGAGGGGTCTAACGTCGTTCGAGCTGGAGACCGGAAACCCGAGACGGAAGACAAAAAAGAAGAAATTGGGCCCGGCGAGTTTTGGTGTCCTGCTCAGGAAGTCCCGACCCGTTCCACCGCCACCCTAGCCGCCTCCCTGACCTTCTCGTCAGGGTCGCTTTCGGCAATTCGCCTCAAAGCCGGAAGAGCCTCGCGGTCCCCGATTGCGCCCAAAGCACTGAGCGCGGCGGAGCGCACATCCGCATTCTCATCCCTTAAAGCCTGCACCAGCGGGCCCAAAGCCCCGCGGCCTCCCAAAAGGCCCAATGTCCTTGCCGCAAGAATCCTCGTCTGCGGCTCGGAATCAGTCAATCTTTCTGAAAGCGCGTGAAGCATCCCCGGCGCTTCGATTCTTTCGCCCGGAACGGCACCCAAAAACTCGAAAACCCCCCGTGCTGCAAGGTGGCGCACGCCTGAATCGTCATCCGAAAGGCGGCTCGTCAAAGAAGGGAGCATCTCGCTCGTCCCCAGCCTGCCCAAGGCCCACGTCGCGGCCCTCCTTGTCGAAGCATCCGGATTTGTGCTTGCCTTCACTATCGGCCCCAGAGCGGAGCGGTCGCCGACCGCCCCCAAAGCCTCGAGCGCAAGCACACGAATCTGGCGGTCTGCGCTGGCTGACGCTTCCGCGAGTGCAGGAACGGCGCGGGCATCCCCGATTCTTCCCAAAGCCTCGATTACATGCCAGCGGACCCGCTCGTCCGCATCATTCATTCTCTTGAGGAGGGCGGGCACGGCATGGGGGTCGCGAATTCTCCCCAATGCTTCCGCGACGGTATATCTTACCTGGGGGTCTTCGTCGTCCATCATGGGGGCGAGCGAACGGACTGCCTGAGCGTCCCCGACCATTCCAAGGGCCCACGCGCTCATCCTGCGAACCCGCTGGTCTGCATCTGAAAGGCCCTTAATCAAGGCCGGGACACCCCTGCGGTCCCCTATCATCCCCAGCGACTCCGCGGCGGCGCGGCGGACGCTCTCGCTCTCGTCGCGCACGAGCCTTGTCAGCGTCGGGACGGCGGACGGGTCGCCGATCCGTCCCAGGGCCCAGGCGACGTCCGCGCGTATCAGCTCCTCGTCCCCGGCGCGCTTTATGAGGCCATGGACCGCACGCACGCTCCCGACACGGCCAAGCTCACGGACGGCTTCCCTTCTCATAAGGAATGCGGGGTGGTCGAGCTGGTGAATAAGCTCATTCAGCCGGGTTTCGGTGGGCAGGTGGGTTGGAGATTCCGAGCGCTGGGGGACTCCGGAGCGAAGCTGGACGGAATCGAGGAATGAAGCAATTGGGCCCTCCGGGTTCGATTCCCTGAAAGAGCGCCATGCGGCTGAAACTGCCCGGTCGGCGTCCCTCAAGGCCTCGAAACTCCGCATGAACTGCTGGTTGTCATGCAGGGGCCCGAAAGCCTCAAGAAAGCGCGTCCTGTTTATGGCGTTCGGCGCCTGCACAAAAGCCTGCAGCGCCCGAAAAGCTTCCATTGCCTGCGTTTCCGCAGGAGCTGCCCCCCGCACTACCATAAGAACCGCCTTTCGTTTTCAGTGAATTTTTTTCCACATATATATCGGAGCAAGCATTTATGGCAGTTCACCCGAGGCATTTGCATACTCTTTTAAAGACGATTATACACTAACTATAACATGTCCTCGCCCACCGAGAGGAAGCGCTTCGAGCATGCGAGGAAGCTCGCCTCGAAACTGCGCTCATTCATATTCAAGCCAGAGCCGGAGCTATCCATCGCCAGGTTTTCCGGAATGGAAGAGGTGGCGCGGGGATGCATGGGGACAGTTTACCATGCGACCGACAGCGAAACGGGCCGCGAGGTCGCGATAAAGACTGCGAACGATTCGGCGGACGCAAGGAGCGCGCTGAAAAACGAGGCGAAGATGCTGGGCGGGCTCCATCATCCGAACATCGTTGAGTTTTTGGGGTCTGGAAGGATTCCCGGCCGCGGGGAAACTCCGTTCATCGTAATGGAGTTCCTGCACGGAAGCAAGCTGGAGATGCAGGCGATGAGGTGGGAGCTTCTCAAGCCCGCGCTTATGTCCCTCTGCGACGCCCTTGCGGCGGTCCATGATGCCGGAATCGTCCACCGCGACGTCAAGCCCGATAACATAATCCTCACCGACAAGGGAGTGAAGCTGATCGATTTCGGCGTTGCGAAGCGCACGGGCGCGATACGCTCCATGGCCGGATTGACCTTCAATCCGGGAAACCTCGGCTACGCGGCGCCGGAGATGTTCGGGCTGAGTCCGGACCGCAGGTCGGACATATATTCCGTCGGAGCCATCATGTACCGGGCGCTCACCGGAAAGCTGCCCGAGGATATGGCAAGGTTCTACGGCAACGCCGTTCTCGAGCCCGCACTTCATGGCGGATTTTCCGAAGTGGTTGGAAAGGCGCTCGAGCTGTCCCCTGAAAAAAGGTTCCAGAGCGCGCGCGAGATGCGCGAAAGAATCGAGGCGCTCGCCATGCTTGAAAGCTAGCGTACGTATTGCGAGAGCCGTCGTGCGCACGATTCCGCGAGCGCAGAGAGCGAGGGGTCGGAGAAGCCGTTTTCGGCTTCCATCCCGGACGCCGTTTCAGCGATCGTCGCGAGCACCAGGAACGCCATGGGCTTCAGGCTGTCCTCCTTTTTCGCCCGTGCCAGGATTTCCCCCAGCACGAAGCGCGCGCCGATGGGGTCGGTGTTGTTTATGGCCAGGATTGCAGTGGAAACGAACATGGCCGCGGCCATTTTTTCCTCACCCCGTCTCGCTGTGAATGCGGAAAGCGCCTCCACCGCGGCTTTCCGGTCAAGGACGAGCAGGCCGGCGAAGGTCTCGACGTCGAATTCGCGGTATGCCGCATTGGGGTCCGCACCAGTGTCGAAAAGGGCCATGGCCTGTCCGACGAGCGCGTCAAGCTTCCTGGCGGCGGCCTCGGGGATGTTGACCGTCATCAGGTCATAGAGCGCGTCGTAGGGGTTCTTTTTCCCGGACTTCCTCTCGCCGCTGAGGTCTATGGCGACCACATCCCTCCGAGCCAACGCCATGTTTTTTTGGCGTCAGGCCTGTTTTTATCCCTGAGCAGGAAAAACCTGGAATTTTTACGGCCTGGCGCCCTTTTGGGGAGGAAAAGCGGGAAATTTTTCCGCAGCTTCAGGTTTTGGGGCATGGCGCCGGAAATCTTGCAGCTTCAGGATTTCTCCTTCTTTATCATTTTTGAGAAGACCTCCAGGAACAGCGGGTCTATCCCGTCAAGGAACTTCTGGAGCTGGGGGAGGAAGCGGTTCATCACGCCGATGCTTTCCGCATGCTTTCCCTCCGAATCCGAATAAAGCGTCATCCGCGTGTAGCCCTGCAGGCCGCCATGCAGGGCGGCCTGGTCGACGTACGGAATCACGGGCGCAATGGAAGGAGCGCTGACATGGGCGTCGCTTATCGTCTTCCCGAAGGACATGTCGTGGTGGTGGCCCTGCACGAAGAGGAAGGCGTCGTCCCTCCGCTGCAGGGTCTTGTGCTCCATCAGGCCGGTAACGTGGTCGCGGGAGCTGCGCGCCTTGTGGATTGCGAATATCGGTATCCCCTTCACCGTAACCTGGCCGCTCCCGATCCATCCCCCGTAGAAGATGTGTATGCGGGGGTCGTTCTCGGGAAAGCCGCCTATCATCCTGATTGCGCTTGCAAGCCGTATCCCCTCGTCGAGGCGCTCGTCCCTGTGGGACTGGTTGTAGTGGTTGCCGGAGATGATTATCGCCTCTCCGCCGGCCTCTATGATTTTCGCGGCGTGCTCGAGCAGGGGCTGGAGAAGGGAAACCTGCTGGTCGAGGTTTGGGACGGTCTGGGCGTAGGAGGCCCTCCTGTAGAATTCCTTCATCGCGCGCTCGTAGTCCAGCTCGCCGAGGCCCGGGTCCGAGTCCACCCTTTCGCGCAGAAGCCTGGAGAATTCATGTTCATCGAGGAAGTTGCGGGCGACGACCTCGTTCGCCTTCGAGCCGAGGGTGCCCTCCACCATGTCCCCGCCGAGGATTATCAGGTCCGGCCTCCCCAGGGATACGCTGTCCATTATCACGGCGCGCATTATCTCCTGGTTCGAGTGCGCGTCCCAGAGGTTCCCGACGCCTATATGGTAGTCGCTGTGGATTTCGGCGATGACTTCCCGGAGCTCCCTCGCCCTTGCGGGGCGGACGAAGCGGTAGGGGTCGATTCCAGCTTTCACCATCCAGCGCAATTGCCCGTCCGAAATGCGCGAGGGGAGCTCGAGGGCAGAATGGTTTTGGGGCTCTTCCCCGGCATTTTCCTTACTCATTCTTTTGGAGTTCAGCCTCCTCATGAGGTTCGCGGATTCTTCGGCCATCCCAGGCCGCGCGAACTGCTCGAGGTGCTCCAGGCCGAGCATGTCGAACGAAAATGCCCCGTCCCTGAGCACCTTTATCACGGTCACGCCCGAGTCGAGCTGGTATTTGCCGAGCGCCTCGGTCTGGACGGTCTTTATTTTGCAGTTGTGGGCGTCGAAGAGGGCCTTCGGCTCGGGAAGGCCGCCCTGCTGGAAGAGGTAGAGGGGGTGCTCGCTCAGGTAGCGCTGGGGGAGCGCCCAGCCCTTGGTGCCGGGATGGTGGGAGAAGAGGAGCAGGTCGACCTGCGGGAGCAGGCCGTAAATCTGCATCTTCGACTGCGCCTCCTCGTAGGAGGCGAGCGCGCTTTTCTTCGCGGTGCTGGAGGTGTTCTCCAGAGAATGGCCGAGCGCCATCCGCAGGCCGGAGAGCTCCACAAGCGAAACGTTCTTGTCAAGAATACGCACGTCCGCTCCCTCGAAAAGCCTGAAGAGGAGGTCCGTGTACTCCTTTGTCGCGCTCCCGATGAGTGCCTTGGTCTCGCCAGGCGTCAGGAATTCCGTGTTCGTCCTTTTGACCGCGCCGAGGTTCGCAAGGTCGTCTTCAAGAAGCGTCCTCCTCTCGTCCGCCCTTCTCTTCCTCGCCGAAAGCTCGTCCATCTTCCTGGAAATCGAGCGTATGTCTTTTGCCAGCTTCCGTATGTGCTCCTCGAGCCCGTGCGTCCCGCGCTCCCCGTCCTTCCTGATTCTTTTGCGCTTCCTCCCGGTCTCCTTCAGCTCCCGCTCCAGCGACTCTGTCTCCTCCTGCATGCTGGCCATTCGCGATTCGAGCGTCGCCCCCTCATCCGCGAGAGATTGTATCCGGGCCCTGATGTTCTCCGCCTTCCTGGATTCGGCTATCTTGCGGTCGATTATCGCCTCGATGTTAGCGGAATCGTCCTCGCCCATCACGTATATTATCGGCGTTTTGCCCGCCGCTTCTGCGAGCATCTTCATCGGCCTCCTCATCAGCGCCCCCGCGTCCTCGATGTCCTCGATGCCGTCCATGAGGAAGCTCATTTTTTTCCGGTTCAGCCTGGAGCCCCGCTTGGGGACCTCCGGAAGGACGCCTCCGTTGAGGACTATCAGGTCGAACTCCCCGCCCTCCTTGCGCTTCTCCTGAATCAGCCCGCATATGCCTATCAGGGCGCGCATGTTGAACGCCTTCGTTCCACCGAAATATTCGCCTATCGACAGGATGTCCAGCTTTTTTTCGAGCCGGTCGGCAAGCGGCGTGTATGGCGAGAATTTCCGCCTCCCATCTTCAAGCGAATCCATGACCTTGGGGCATGCTGCGCCCCGCTCCCCAGAAAGAGTTTTTCGAGCGGACACGTCCAACACCTCGGTATCTAGCGCGTTTCGGGGCAATATAAAGTTATTATTGGAAATACGGGAATAATTGCTGATTTTTGCCGGCATTTTGCGCTTGGGCTGGAATTTTTTCCTTCTTACTTCGTCCGCTCCATAATGCCCTCAAGGAGAACGTCGAGCGCCGGCGAAACGAAGCCTCCCGGATGGGATGATACGGCTACCAAAAAATGCCGGGCCGTGGATGGCCGCGAGACGATGCTTATGTGCGCGCCCATGAAGCCGGGCAGGGCGAGGTCCATGTCGTATATGTCGCCGGCGACCAGCAGTTCCCCCGGCCCGAGCGAGCGCGGCATCAGGAGGTTTTCGAGGATGGACCAGTAGTTTTTCCTGCGGAGATATACGGGGCGGCCGAAGCCTTCCGGGGCAATGGATTCCGGGACACCCGCCCACGAATCGTCGAGCACGTTCTTTTTCGCCTCGCCGAAGATGCGCATGCCTTCCATCCCCAAAACCGACAGCTTGCGGCGGACGGAATCGGCGCGCGAGTTCGTCACGAAGCATGCATCGAAGCGGGAAAGCGCAATCAAAAAATCCCTGGCGCCCTCGCGGAAGACAATCGCGCTGTCAGGATAGCTGGTATGGAAAAGGCGGTCGAGGAATTCCGCGCGCCCGCAGTCCGGGACGAACCCGAGTGCCTCCGAAACCTCCCCTGCGACCGCGCTCGCGAGCACGTACGGGTCGGCGTAAGCGGGCGCGACGAGCTTCCCCCCGTGCATCAGGCCGAAGCGCGATGGCCCTGCGAGCACTTTGTCCCTTGCCGGCTCCCATGCGTCGAGCAGCTCGCTTTCGCGGACGCGCATCTCCCTGGCGAGGCTCCTGATGAACGACCCCAAAAAAGGCTCGGCCTCCTTTTCGATGTCCGTCATCGTCCCGTCGAAATCGAGCGCGACGAGCTTCGCCTTTTTCGGGGATTGTGGGCGGATGGCGCCAAAAACCTGCCGTTTCATGGCGTAGTGCGCGCGGGGCCTCTTTTTAGATTTCGCCGGGAGTTTTTGGTGATTTTTTCCGGTGAGCGGGGGAGGGGTATAATAAGGAGGATGAAATTTTTCCATCCGCATCTCGGGTGACCTAAGTCACGCGCCAAAAACCGAAAAATAGTGTAAACATTAAAAAGCGTGTCTTCGTTTCCCATGCATGAGGACTTATCTTATAGTATTACTGGCTTTTTCGATGATTGCTGCGGGGTGCCTGCAGGGGCAGTGCCCTGACACGAACGCCCCGGTGTGCGGCGAGGACGGCAACACGTACAAAAACGCCTGCCTGGCCCAGCGCGCCGGCGTCGAGGTCGCGAGCGAGGGCGCATGCGCCTCCTGCAAGGACACCGACGGCGGCAAGGACATATTCACCGCAGGCACCGTGAGCGCCGGCGGCGAGACCGCCGTGGACCGGTGCGCGGGCGGCGAAGTGGTCGAAGCCTACTGCGAGAATGGCCAGGGCACCGTGCAGAACATACCCTGCCCGGCCGGATACGAGTGCGACACCGGCATGTGCGTGAAGGCGCAGTGCACGGATTCCGACGGCGGGCTCGAGGAGGACGCCAAGGGCACCGTGACCGCGAACGGGAGGAGCCAGTCCGACGAATGCGCAGGGGCCGGGACCGTGAAGGAGTACTTCTGCGAGAACGGCGCGGCATCATCGAGGGACCTCAGCTGCGGGACGGGCAAGGTCTGCCAGGACGGGCAGTGCGTGGCGACCGTGTGCACGGACAGCGACGGGAAGGACCCCCTGACGAAGGGGACCGCGAAGAGCGGGCAGGACAGCTACACGGAATCCTGCCAGGATTCCGATTCAGTGACGGAGTATTACTGCGAGAACAACCAGCTGAAGACCGAAAAACTGGACTGCCAGAGCGGCTACCTATGCAGCGACGGCAAATGCCAGAAGGCGCTCTGCTCGGATTCGGACAACGGCAAGGACCAGTTCAAGAAGGGGATGACGACGTACTCCGGCACGAGCCAGACCGACAACTGCTACAGCGACACGGCGGTGCTGGAATACTTCTGCGCGACCGACACGTCCATCAGCTCTGAGAAGATAAACTGCGGCTCGGGAGACGAGTGCTTCGACGGCAGGTGCAGGCCGGTCGAGTGCGCCGTCAACCAGACGAACGTTGACGACGAGGACAAAAGGCAGCAGCTTCAGTCCTACGACGACGGGGACGAGCTGAGGCTGTACGCGGGGCAGGCTGTCGAGATAAACGACCAGATGTTCCTGAAGGTCCAGAGCGTCGGGCCGAACAGCACCAGCTTCAGGGTTTACCTGGACTACGAGGCTCTTCTGGACGACGACGAGGAATGCACCGCCACGATAGACGAGGGCGACAGCGACGACGACCTTTGCGGGGAGGACACCGGCACGATAGAGGTGAACGCGGTGGACGACTCCGAGGACTTCGCCGACATCTCCATCGACGAGTACTACGCGACGGTGTACTACACCCAGCAGGGCGTCGTGAGGGACTGGACCGACAAGCCCGCATGCCTTGACGACGAGGCATCGTTCGACGAGTACGTGGGAATCTTCTACCCCTACCTCGACACGAACAACAGCATGCTGAACCTGGATGGCAAGAAGTTCAAGCTGTTCGACACCGACGCGGAGATAATAGAGGTCGGGACCGACAGCTTCACCATCGAGGTGGACGGCGACGAAGTGGAGCTTGAGGACGGGGACACCTTCGAATACAAGGACGAGGACTACGAAGTGACCCTCGAGTTCAACGAGGGCGGCCTCGAGCGATTCGAGCTCCAGTCCTAGAAACCCCCTTCTTTTATCTTTTTCTTTCTAATATCACTGCGGGTCAGCCATGGCGATGATGATTCAGGATACGACCCTGCGGGAGGGCCAGCAGTCCGCTTTCGTCAGCTTCAGCATGGACCAGAAGCTGGCCCTCGCCTCCATGCTCTCGGATTTCGGAGCAGACTTCATCGACATCATGCCCATCGCCTCGGAAAAGGAGCGCCGCATCAACAAGGAGCTCAACGGGATGGGCCTGCGGCTGAAAGTGGTCTCGCTCTGCAGGACGATGAAGGAGGACGTGGACAGCGCGCTTTCCGCGGATGCTGAGTGGGTCGGGCTTTTCCAGGGCACGTCCCAGATACACAGGGAGACCAAGCTGAGGATGGACGAGGAGGCCAGCCTGAAAAAGATAGGCGATTCCATAAGCTATGCGAGGGAGCACGGGCTGAACGTCCGGTTCGGCCTCGAGGACGCGTCGAGGACCCCGTATGATTACCTTATCAGGACCTGCAAAACTGCGAAAGATGCGGGGGCCTGCCGCATCACGCTCGCGGACACGCTCGGAACGATGAGGCCGGACAGGATGCGGGAGCTTGTCGCGAATGTGAAGGAGGAATCCGGCCTTCCGATAGACGTCCACTGCCACAACGACCTGGGGATGGCGCTCGCGAACTCGCTTGCGGCATACGAAGCCGGGGCATCCTGCATACACACCACCATCAACGGGTGCGGTGAGCGGGTGGGGATAACCAGGCTTGCCGAGCTGGTGCTGGCCCTCGAGATTCTGTATGGCGAGAAGCTTCCGGTGAAAAAAGAGATGCTCGTGGCATTGTCCGAAAAATTCTCGGAGTTCAGCGGCATACCGACCTGCCCGTTTACGCCCGTAGTGGGAAGGAACGCCTTCGCGCACAAGAGCGGCGTGCACACGTCCGCCCTCCTGAAGGACAAGAGGACGTACGAGCTTTTCGAGCCTTCATCCGTCGGGAACAGGCGGAGGTACATTTTCGGGGAATACACCGGGAAGGCGCTCCTGAAGCACCTGTCGGACAGCCTGCACCTCGGGCTGGACGAGCAGGGAATCGCGCGGGAGATGAAAAAAATCAAGGGGAAAGGGAGAGACCTGTTCGAGTTCGGGGATTGACATGAGGATATTCATCGCGGTGAAGGCAGGGGACCACGCGGACGCCGAGGGGCTAGCGCGCACGCTCAGGGGGATGGAAGGAATCGAGGAAGCCTACGAGCTCAGCGGCTCGCTCGACATCATGCTCAAGGCCCGCTCGGACTCCGCGGCCGGGCTTAAGGGCATCGTGGAGAGCGTCAAGGCTTTCCCGGGCGTCGCGTCCGCGAACAGCTACCTGATAATCGAGGAGAGAAGATGAGCAGCCTGGTCGAGAAGATACTGTCGAATCACGCCGGCAGGGAAGTGCGCGCCGGGGAGACGATCATCGCCGACGTCGACCTCCTGATGGCGCACGACGTCACATGCGCATGGGCGATCGACCCGTTCCGGGAAATCGCACAGAAGGTATTCGACCCCAAAAAAATCATCGTCCCCTTCGACCACGTTTTCCCGAGCTCGCATATGAGCGCCTCGGCCCTCCAGAAGAAGGTCACGGACTTCTGCAAAGAGCAGGGCATAACGATATTATACGATGGCGTCGGGCACCAGGTCCTCGCGGAACGGTACCAAAAACCAAATAGCCTGATGATAGGAGCGGACAGCCACACCCCGACAGGCGGCGGCGTGAGCGCGCTCACCCTCGGCGTCGGGAGCACCGACATGGCCATCCTCTTCGCGACCGGGAAGACGTGGCTGACGGTCCCGCAGACCATCCGCATCGGACTGAAGGGGAGTTTCCCGAAAGGGGTTTTCGCGAAGGACGTGGGCCTGAAGCTGATGGGGATGCTGGACCCGAAGGACACCAGCTACCGCGTGATAGAGTTCGACGGGCCGGAGATGACGGTCCCGGACAGGATGACGCTCTGCAACCTCTGCTCGGAGATGGGCGCGAAGACCGCAATTTTCCCGGCTGACGGCCAGACGGAGGCATATCTGCGGGCGCAGGGGAGGTACGAGCCTTTCGAGCCGCTTAGTACCGATTCCCCCAAAGACTGCTGGAGGTCCCTTGAGCTGGACGTTTCCGCACTCGAACCAATAGTCACCCCGCCGCCCCACGTCACGAATGCGAAGCCCGTGGGGGAAGTCGAGGGAATCGAGCTGAACCAGGTGTTTTTGGGGTCCTGCACGAACGGGAGGGTCGAGGATTTGGAAATCGCGGCGAGGATAATCAAGGGGAAGAAGGTGAAGGAAGGGGTGCGCTTCATAGTCACGCCGGCATCCAGGCAGGCGTACCAGCAGGCCCTCGAGAGAGGCTACATGTCCACGCTCAACGAAGCCGGCGCGATAATATGCAACCCCGGTTGCGGGCCCTGCCTGGGAAGGCAGCAGGGCGTGCTGGCGGACGGCGAGGTCTGCCTCTCGACAAGCAACAGGAACTTCCCCGGCAGGATGGGAAGCCCGAAGGCGCAGATTTACCTGTGCTCGCCCGCGACAGCGGCCGCGAGCGCGATTAGCGGAAGAATAACAGACCCGAGGAAGGCCCTATGATATGGAAATTCCCTGACAACATGAACACGGACTTCATCAGCCCGGCGCGATACAACCTCACGTCCAACCTGACCGCGAGCGCCGCTGAGCTCGCGAAAATCGCCTTCTGCGAGTACAGGCCGGAGTTCGCAAAGAACGTGAAGGAGGGCGACATCATCGCGGCGGGGGAGAACTTCGGATGCGGCTCATCGAGGGAGAGCGCTGTCGCCGCCCTCAAGGGTTGCAAGATAAGCGCTGTGCTCGCGAAGTCCTTCGCGAGGATTTTCTACCGTAATGCGATAAACATCGGCCTCCGCTGCATAGCGGTGGACACGAGCGGCATAGAGGAGGGCGACGATGTGGAAATCGACCACGCGAAGGGCGTTATCAGGAACAGGACCAAGGGCTGGGAGCTCCCTTATGCAGAGGACGAGCTGACGAAGAAAATACTTCAGGAGGGGGGCATAATCGCATTCCTCCAGAAGAACGGGACCGGGTCCCTGGACAGGCTGCTATGAGAATCTGCTGCATCCCCGGAGACGGGATAGGGCCTGAGCTGATGGGGCAGGCCATGCGCGTCCTGGACGAGCTTGGGGGGTGCTCGCTTGTCGAGGCACATGCAGGCGTCGCGGTCTTCAGGGAGAGGGGGACTGCAATCCCCGAAGAAACGCTCGAGAGCGCCCGCAGCGCGGATGCCATCCTTTTTTCCGCGCTCACTTCACCGACGGAGGAGCTTCCGGGGTACAAAAGCGCGGTGCTGACTATCCGGAAGGAGCTGGACCTTTATGCAAACGTCCGGCCATGCCGCGCATACCCGAACACGCGGGCGCTCTACGACAAGGTCGACCTCACGATAGTCAGGGAGAACACCGAGGGCATGTATTCCGGAATCGAGTGGGTCGAAGGGGACGCTGCATACCTGAAGCGTGTAATAACGAGGAAGGGTTCCGAGAGAATCGTGAGATACGCTTTCGAATACGCGAAAAAGCACGGCAAAGAGAAGGTGACGGTCGTCCACAAGGCGAACGTCCTCCGGCAGACTTGCGGCCTTTTCCTCAGATGCGCGCGCGAAGTGGCCGCGGGCTACCCTGAGATAACGATGGAGGACGTAATAGTCGACGCGATGGCGATGAGGCTGATAAAGCAGCCGCAGGATTTCGAAGTGATAGTCACGACTAACCTTTTCGGGGACATACTTTCCGACGAGGCCGCCCAGCTTGTCGGGGGACTCGGCATGACGCCTTCGATGAACCGCGGGGAGAGGCACGCGATGT
>JBFLVW010000099.1:0-11235 GCA_040758235.1 Microcaldota archaeon | reverse complement strand
CGCGGCTTTCCTGATGCCGCCCTGCGCATAGTCTATCATAGCGTCGTACTCGTATCCGATCCTCTCCGTCTCGTTCTGCGGGGGAAGGAGCGCCTCGAAGGCGAATGCGGCCCCGATGCCGGAGGACTCGATTTCCAGCGAGCCGTCGTTGCCTCCCTTCCTTCCGGCCGAAACCGCCACCCTCGCCCCGTTCGCATACTCCACCGTAAGCTCGTTCGCCCCGTCCGGAAGGACCGCCCCCTGGAATACCTCCGTGCCGTTCAGGTCTGTGACCCTGACCGTCACGTTCATAGTCCCATCCTCGTCGAAAGCCATTTCGGTCACGTTCGCGCGCACCGCCGTCACGGTCACGTTGATGTCGTAGGCCGATGCCCCGGTTCCACCGTCCCGCGTGAACAGCGTGGTGTTCGTGAGATGGTCGTTGGTATATATATAGGCGTCGTTGATGAAGACCGTCACTTTCCCGCCGGAAATATTGGAGAGGTTAGCCCTGATTTCGCTCGCGGTCCTCGATGAGAGCTCGCCGGACAGGAAGTCGCCGTACGCGGCAAGCTCCCCGGAATGGTCCGCATCGTGCAGGCTGTCAGAGAGTCGGACGAGCACGCTGCCATTGCGCGGCTCGATGTATATCGAAGGGCCTACTATGTCGTTCAGCCCCATGGCCGCCCCCTCGGTCAGGAAGGAGGCGTAAACGAGCGGGAGCGGCCCCGCAAGGGCCCTGTCCGCCGCGAGCTGGGCGTTGCGCAGCGAGAGGGCCAGCATGATCAGGGCGAGTATGAGCGCCATAGACATCACGGTTATCACGAAGCCCCTCATCACTGCTCCCTCCTGAACCACGACTCCGTCCGGATTACGTAATTCGCGCCGCGGTGGCGCGCCGGGCTGGCGCTGACCTGCACGTCCAGTCCGTAGTTGTCGCCGCATCCGTCCTTCACCGCCGATGCGGCCACTGTGCCCGAAGAGTCGATTACGTACACCCCTATGCAAGCGAGCTCGGGCGTGGCCTCCAGTATCTCCGGCATCGCCCCCCCGTCGCCTTCAATGGCCCTGTCTATGCGGCCCGTTTTCTCGAGCACGCTGACGGCATCGAGCGTGAGCTGCTTGAGGTATATCCCTCCCGGGGCGCGCGGGTTGTACCACTGGCTGGATATCACGAGCATCGCGAACAGCAGGAAGGACAGCGCGACTACCGCGTCGAGCGTTACCCCGAATCCCCTCACGGCTCCCAGACCTCCATATGCACTATCACCGGCTCGCCGTCAAGGACCCCCAGGCGTACGAAGGAGAGCGAGTCGCCTGTCGGCGCCGGAGAGAACTCGCCGAACTCATAGAGGGCTATGTTGTCCGATATGTCGGAAACGCGCATGCCGAAGGAATACTTCTGGAGCCCGAGGCGCGCCCTGACCGTCCCGTATGCCGTCGCGTTCTCCGAAACCAGCTTCTCGAGCTTCGCCCTGCTCAGCTCGTTCCTTCCGTTCGCGAGGCCTATCGCGCTGACATTGCCGTCGATGTGCGGAAGGGCCTCCCAGCTCACCGGGAAGCCCCTTGTCGCCATCAGGGACTCGGATGCGAATGCCGCCGCGGCCTCCATCTCGGTGTGGCTCCCGATGACGCCCCACCTCGTCGCCGTGGCGTTCCACATCAGCATGAACAGCATGAGTATCAGCGAGACGGCTGCCGCCCCTGCCGTGAAATCAACCGTCCAGGCCTGGCCCCTACTGCGAGATATCTATCGCACCTCCCATGTTCGTTATCGTGATGTTGCCCGCGGCGACTGCGCCCTCCTCCGCCCCGGAATGGAGCAGGGGCGAGCTTGCAACCGCATCCCCGCGCGTCGCGGTCACGGCATAATCGGAAATTTCCAGCCCCCCGCCGGCCTCGATGCTCACGCTCGCGCCCTCCCCGGCGAGGTAGACGTAATTCACGGCCGAGGCGAGGGCGAGCGCGTCCCTTTTGGCGGCCGCGGTGTCGCCGGCCTGGGAGAGCAGGGCGCCGCTTCCGAATGATATGAGCAGGACGACCAGGGAAATTGTGAGGAGGGCCGTGTAGACGACCATGAACTCCGGCGACATCTGGGCAAACATAACCATCAGTTGTTCTTTCCGATGCTCTGGAAAATGGCGGTCAGCGTTTCCGCGTTCGGCGCGAAGTAATAGTCCCCGTTGGTGAGCAGGGCGATGTTGGTCAGTTCCGTTTCGTCCACATCGTAGCCGAACCCGATGGTATATACGGTGATGTTCCTCTCCCTGCAGTAAACCGCGCCATCGACCGAGTCGCCCACGTTGCCGAGGCCGTCCGTCAGCAGGACTATGACCTTGTTCGCGGTCGGCCGCGAGCGCGAAGACACGAGTTCGTTCGCTGCGGACACGAGGCCGCACTCTATGCACGTGTTGCCGCTCGGGTTCAGGGCGTCGATCGCGGCCTTGATGTCGCTCTGGTTGGATTGCCCCATCAGCATGAGCGTCCTGTCCGTGGTCGATGAAGTGCTGTATGAAACAAGGCCCATCTGGAGGTCGTTGCCGGCGACGTCAACGAACGTCTTTGCCGAGCTTTTCGCCGCGTCCATCTTGGATGGCTGCTGCTGGAGCGAGAACAGCCTGTTGTATGCAGTGCACCCGCTCGTGTCTCGCCTGATATACAGGTCTATGACGTATGGAGCCTCGTACTGGGACACGTTAATCTCGCTCATGATGTACCCGTAGGTTGTCGAGTTGCGGCTTCCAGTCGCAACCGTCACCCCGTCAATCGTTGCGTTGAATTCGACCGTGCATCCTGATGCGCTCGCCCTTATTTCAGCGGTCAGGTTCGCGACGTCCCCGTTCTTCTGCAGGACCGTCAGGTCCTTTACCCAGGACCAGCCCGTGCTCGAAGCTGAGGAGGTATAACTTTTCGCCGCGTCGGTTACATTGTCCGCCATCGAGCCGGAGCGGTCGAGGACCACCACAAGGTCGACGTCCACGACGCCGAAGGAGTCGTTGTAGATGCCGCCCACGTTTCCTATCGAGTCAGTGCACTGGTAGAACACCTCGTGGAAGCCCACCGGGAGCGGGCCCACCTGATAGGTGAAGTTCTCGGTCGGAGAGTCCCACGCGCCGTCGACCGCGGCGGCGGGGAACCACCCGCCGGAATCGACCTTCACGCTGCACCCCACAACGTCGCTTATCCCGGTGTAGGAGTCCGTCGCGACGCCCCCGACCGTGATGTTCGAGAGGGTGGTCGGGTATTCAGTGTGGTGCATCTGCACGACAATCGGGCCGAGCGTGTCGGCCTCGCTTACGTTGAAGTAGTAGTACGCCACCGGGCCCGTGTTGCCGATGATGTCCGTGCAGCGCGCCCGCAGGACGTGCGGGCCGAGCGCGAATCCGCTCGTGTAGTTGAAGAGCGCTGTTTCGGCCGCCTGGTCGAAGGCCCCGTCCATGGGGAGCATGTCCTGCCAGTTGTTCGCGGAATCGGCGTCCAGTTCGCAGCCGGAGACGATGTTGTTGCCGGTCAGCGCGTCGCTCGCGTTCACGAAAACCGCGAGGGGCTGGAGCTTCACCGCAGGTATCGGGTCCTGGTAGATTGCCGTTACAATCGGGCCCTGTATGTCCGTCGTCTGGTAGGAGCCGTTGAGGGGTATCACCTGCACCGTGACGGGAATGTCCACGTCCTCGCTCCTCCCCGCGTTGTCGTCCGCGTAAAGCGTGATGCTGCCGGCGTATATGCCGCCTGCTGTCTCGCTGGCGGCGAACTGGAGCGTCACGTCCCGCGTCCCGTTCACGCCGAGCGAGAAAGACGGGGGAAGGCCGGACATCGATACGTTGGCGTGGCTCCAGTACGGAGTAGCCGTCACGTCGATGTCCCGCACCCATATGTTCGTCACCGTGAAATCCTCGGACGCCGTCGAGTTCGCGCTCATGACGAGGTATATCCTGTTCTTGTCCAGCTCCAGCATCGCGTCCCCTATCCTCACCCTGTTCCCCTCCGAGACCACCCACACCCAGTGCGCGCCGGAGGAGCCGGGGAGGTACCCCCTCACGTTGAAGTTCTCGATGGTCACGTGGTCCGTCCCGGCGCTCCGTATCCGTATCGAGCGGTTCCCGACGAAAGACGCTTCCGGCTCGTAGCTCCCCGGGAGCACGACGTAAACCAGCTTGCGGGAGCCCTCGCCCTGGGCGTAAACCTCCCTCGCGGCCGAGCTGAGGTCCAGGAGCGAGTTCCTCGCGTCGTTCTGGTCCTTCAGCCGGGACACGTCCCTTATCTGCTCCTGGGAAATCAGGATTATCATGGTGATTATGACTATCGCTGCAGCGAGGATGAGCATGAACTCTACGCTTGCCTGCCCCCTAGATGTCAACCTTTCTCAGCCCCCTGAACACCTTCACGCCGTCCTTCTCAATGACGAACCTGTTCACCTCCTCGCTGTGCACGGTGTCCCGCATCTTCACTATCTCGAGGGCCCGCATCCGCGAGTCCTTCATCCTGATGTGGTAGAGGTTGATTATGCCGTCCGTCAGGAATCCGAGCCTGTCGCTCGCCTCCTTTTTCGGGGAGACCGGGAACTCGGAAGTGACGACGCTCGTGACCTCCCACCTCTTGAGCAGCTCGAAGAGGCTGAGTACCGACTGGTTGGCCTTGTACCTGCTCTCGAAGAACATCTCGTAGGCCGTGAGGGAGTCTATCGCGAGCCTTTTCGCCCCCAGGGATTCTATAGTGTCGCGCACCAGGCCGCCGCCCTCCTCCATTATTTTCACAATCTCATGGGGGTCGTATCTGATGACGGTGAATAAGCCCTTTCCCGCAAGCTTCTCCAGCTCCCACCTGAACTTCCTGCCGTGGTTGTATGTAGCTTCGCGGGATTCCGCGAAGCTGATGTACACGCCCGGCTCCTCCTCCTCGATTGCGCCGTGGTACAGGAACTGCAGGGAAAAAAGAGTCTTCGCGGTCCCCGTGCTGCCGCGGACCAGCACCGAGCTCTTCCTGACGAAACCCCCCTCGAGCATCCTGTCGAGGCCGGGAATGCCGGTCGGGATTCTCGGGCTTCCGTCCTTCTTTGAGGCCATGCACGCATCCTATTGTCGAAAGTTAAAAAATTTTGCCCTCCTGTATCCAAGCAGTCCGGAACGGACCGGGGGCGTCGGAATGGCAGGAAAAAAGAAGGTCGCGGAAAAAAGCGGGGACTCGCGGACCGGCATAGCCGAGCTCGACGCGGCCCTCGGAGGAGGGTTTCCCCGGCATTCGGTCATCCTGCTTTCGGGGCCCTCGGGGAGCGGCAAGACAATCCTTTGCTTCCAGTGGCTTTTCCAGGGCGTCCGGGACGGCGAGGGCGCAATATACATCTCCGTGACCGAGCCACTGTTCAAGTCCCTCAAGAACCTCGAATCGATGGAATTCTACGCGCCTGATGCTGTTTCCTCCGGGAAGCTCGGAATAATCGACCTCCGCGAGCTTTACGGCTCGCACGGGTTCGACCCGGAGAAAGTGCTCAACTTCATCGAGAAGGAGGTCTGGAGGACCAAGGCGAAGAGGCTGGTCATAGACTCCGTGAGCGCGATATCCTACGCGCTCGCGGACCGGGCCAAGATAAGGAAGTTCATTTTCGAGCTCGGCAAGATGCTTGCGAGCCTCGGCTGCACGAGCGTGCTTGTCAGCGAAGTTTCCGACGGCGAGCAGCACTCGGTCTTCGGCGTCGAGGAATTCATCTCGGACGGCATCGTCCGGCTCGAGCAGAGGAAAGTCCGCGGCGAATCTGAGCGGAGCATCCATGTCGTCAAGGTGCGCGGGCGCGCCCATGAGACCCGCGACATCCACTTCAAGGTCACGCGCTCCGGCATCACCGCCTTCCCCCACGTGTCGGTCCGGCTGGGATACCAGACGCTGACCGAGCGGGTCTCCACCGGAATGCCGGACCTCGACGCCATGCTTGATGGCGGCGTCTTCCGGGGCTCGACGACGATGGTCATAGGCCCGACAGGCACCGGAAAGACCATCTCCTGCATGCAGTTCCTGGTGGAGGGGCTCAAAGCCGGGGAGCCGTGCCTGTTCGCGGGCTTCGAGGAGGGGCGGGAGGAAATACTCAGGAACTCCAAGGCCCTGGGCTGGGACCTAGGGCGGTTCGAGCGCTCCGGACTCCTCTCGTTCAGGTGCGTATCTCCGGCAGAGATGTCTGCGGAGGAGCATCTTTCCGAAATCTCCCGGGCGGTGGAGTCCGGCGGAATCAGGAGGTGCGCGGTCGACTCCCTCTCATCGGTCGCGAATTCCTACGACGACGAGACGTCGGCGGGCTTCAGCAAGCGCCTCAACTCCTTTTTCAAGTCAAGGCAGGTGACTGCGCTTGTCGTCGTGGAGACTCCGGCGCTAATCGGGACCGGCTCGCTCGCGGACACGCGGCTGTCGGTCGTCACCGACAACGTGATATCCTACTACCATGTCGAGATGGAAGGCCAGCTCAACATGGTCCTGAACATACTCAAGGCGCGGGGGAGCGCGCACAGCAAGGTGCTCAGGCTGTACGAGATTTCGGATGGCGGCATCTCCCTCGGCCAGTCGCTCTCGGGATACGAGGGCGTCATGACCGGCGTCACCCGCAAGGTGTCGAGGACTATAGCAGAGCAGCTCGAGGCGGAATTCACCCGCTTCATCGGGCCGATGGGAGCGCAGTCTTTCAGGGCGCTTTCAGAGAAGGGGTTGTCCCTGGAGGCGGCGGACGATTATATCGACTCCCTGGTCCGGGACGGGATGCTGAAGCGCGAAGACGGGGCGGAATTCAAGGCGCGGTGCGCGGCAATCCTCGCAGGGGAGGGCAAAAAGCCCGGGGGCGGCACTTCCCGCGAGAAACGGGAGCCGGGCATCATCGGGAAGATTCTCGGCGAATGAGTCACTTGATTGCCGGTATCGACATCCCGGCCCAGAGGTAGCCCAGGGCGTACAGGAGGTTCATGGGGTGGGCCCCGGTGTACGCCCCTGCCGATGTAAGGGCGAAGAATGCGATGTCCCCGACGCCTATCAGGGCGAGGGCCAGGCACAACGCGACCCATGCATTCCCCGCCCTGCCTGTCGCTGCCCCGTATACGAGAGGAAGGCTCAGCGAAAGAAGGAGGGCGTCTCCCAGTAGATACGCTATGCTGATTATGCCTTCGCCGAAATTTTCCGTGGAGGCGAGTATGGGGTCCCTGAGTGCGAAGAACATCGCCCCGACTATTATTATGTAGCCGCCGAGCGCCAGGGCCTCCGGGGTCCTCACGTCCTTCATGCCTGAGAACGCAAGGTAAAGGGAATACACGAGGAAGGCGTAGCCGGCGAGCCAGAACGCATCGGCAGGCGAGGGATAGGGGATTTCGATGCCGAGGCCGGCGGAAAGCGCGACCCAAGACGCCTCGCCGACCGCCCACAGCACCATGCCCGCCGCGAAATGCGCCACCCAGCCCTCCCGGCCAATCCTCCATTCGCGCGCCGCAACGAGGGCCGCAAATATTGCGAGCGCCGCGGTCAGGGCGTCAAGCACCCTCCCGTAGCCCTCGATGCCGGACAGCATGAAGTGCAGGGCAATCACTACCGCTGACGCAAGGGCGCCCCTGACCAGCCAGCCGGACCGACCGGATTCCATCACCCCCTACACCTGCCGGAGAAATATAAACTTTCCCCTGGATAAGGGGTTCCGAATGAAGCTGAACATACGCTCGAAGCTAATCCTCTCCTTCCTGCTAGTCGGCCTCCTGCCGATACTCCTCTTCGGCTTCCTGAGCACGGAAACGCTGAAATCGAACCTTGAGGCCGAGGCCGGGAATGCTGTCGCGAGGACGGCGGAGGACAAGGCGCAGGCGTTCGCGCTTTACCTCGATGCCCAGGAAGGGAGGACGCGCGACTTCGCGTCCGACGGCCACATCCGCAGGAGCGTCGCGGACATTCTGGCAGGCGACCCGGACGGCGCGAAGGCGGCCGGGCTCGGCGAATATCTTGCCCGCGAAAAGCAGCCTCTCAGCCCGTACATCCAGGGTATATTCATTACGGACGCCAACGGGACCATCATCTCCGCGACCGCGCCCGGTGAAACCGGAAAGAACGAATCAGGGGAGGCGTATTTCGAGGCCGCGAGGCTGGGCGTCGCGGCGAGCGCCTTCGAGGACCAGGCGGGACACTTCGGAATCAGGCAGGGCATCATCGTCGCCGCGCCCCTTGCCGACCTCGACACCGGAGAGCGCATCGGCCTTCTCGTGAACGTCTTTTCGAGGGAAGGCATCGGCGGCGTCCTTTCGACCGGCTCTTACTCGGAGCGGTCGGGGGGCCGGGACTTCCACATCTTTATCGTCGATGAGAACGACCGCCTCATCGCGCACTCCAGTCCGGAGCCTTCCCCGGAAGCGTACGAGCAGGAACTGGAAAGCGGGCTGGTCGATTCGTGCTTCTTAGGGCAGGGAAACAGCTCCGTCCGCGAACAACACCTCGGGAAGGAAGTGTTCGCCGCATCCCGCTGCTTCCCGGAGCTCGGAATCGTGCTGATTGCGGCCGAGGAGGTGGATGTCGCCCTTGAGCCCCTGGAATCATCTTATACCCTTCTCGCCTACGCCGCACTGTTCTTCTCCATAACCATCATATTGTTCGGCCTCATCCTCTCGAGCACCATCACAAGGCCGGTAGAGGAGCTGACCGAAACTATAGAGAAAATCAGCATGGGCAGGCTGGACGCGCAGATTCCCCCCGGCATCAAGGACCTCGGCGACGAAATCGGCAAGCTGGCCCGGTCGTTCGACAGGACTGTCGTCAGCCTCAAGCTCGCCATGAAGGAGACGTCGCCCGCACTCCGCAGGCAGAAGGAACTCGCGGAGAAGGCGCTTCAGGAGTCGGAGGAGCGCTACCGGACCATCTTCGAGGTGGCCCCCGTCGTAATATTCACCCTGTCCTCGGATGGGAAGCTGACCTCGCTGAACCCCGCATTCGAGAAGATAACCGGATGGGGCGTTCGTGAAATACTGGGGAAGGATTTCCTGGCGCTCGTCCACCCGGACGATGCCGAAATGTCAAAAAGGGAATTCCGCTCGCTGATGGAGGGCGGGGTTGTCCGGCCTACCCTGGTGCGCGTGCTGATGAAATCGGGCAGGTACGTCGTAGCAGAAATAGTGCCGCGCCCGATCGTCAAGGATGGCCGCGTAACCGGCGCGATGGGCGTAGCGCACGACCTCCGGGAGCGGATGCTCGCGAACGAGATACACCGGGACCTCACCCTCCTCATGGAATCATCGGCGGAGGCCGTCCTTGCAATAAACATGGACCGGAAGATAACCTCGTGGAACGGGGGCGCGGAGAAGCTCTACGGATACAGCGCGAAAGAGGCTGTAGGGAGGGACACCTCTATATTCGTCCCTCCGGAAAAAACGAAGGAGCATCTCGAACTCGTGGCGATGGCTGCACGGGGCGAGAGGATGGAGGGCATGCAGACGGTGAGGATGGCGAAAGGAGGGAAAAGGATAAAGGTTCTTCTCACGGTATTCCCGGTCAAGGACGCGGACGGCAAGGTGGTCGGCGCGGCGTCCATCTCGCGCCCGATGGGCCGCGAATCCGGAAAAAGGTGACGAAATGGTTTCATGCGACAAGATACGCGAATCGGTCGAGGAGGCCCTGAGAAGACACGACCGGGGCGCGGTGATAGTAGTCGAAGTCCCGGACGACGTTTTCCTGGCTTCCAAGGTAGAGTGCATAAACATGCTGGTCCGCAGCGGGGCGGACGGCGTCTATCTCAGCCTGGAGGAGCCGGGGGGCGCGGCCCCGCCGTTCAGGCAGGCCGGGCCGGGCTTCGGCCGCGTCTCGGTGATTTCGCCATCCCAGAAAGCCCCGGGGCCGGGAACGATAAGGATATCGCCGGATGCCGGCGTGGACGAGATGGTGGGCGCCCTCCAGGCGTCCCTCCTCTCCATCAAGAACCCGAAAAAAATCATCATCACGGACAGCTTCGAGCGGCTTCTTCGCTCGAATTCCCTCGCCGAGGCGATGCGCCTCTGCGAGTTCCTCTCCAGGCTCGTCCGGCGCAGGGAAGTGGCCGGAGTGATAATCGCGATACGCTCCTCCTCGCCGATGAAGGGCTTCATCGAGCAAATCGCGGTCCAGGCCGACGAAGTGCTCAGGATGGACGCCGGCTCATGAGCGCGCTGTCTATCGCATTCCGGTCGAAGCCCACAATCGCGCTGTTCCCGATGACAATCACCGGGACTCCTCCCTGGCCGGTCATCCTTATCATCTCGACGGCCTTCGCCCTGTCCCTTGAAACGTCGTAATCGCTGAACCTCACGCCCCTCGATGAAAGGTATTCCTTCGCCATCACGCAGTAGGGGCATGAGGGCGTGGAATACACCGACACCGCAGGCGCATTCGCCTCCTTCGCGGCACCCTCCCTCCTCTCCACCCTTATGTTTTCCAGCTCCGCATCGCCCGATTCCATGAAAAAACACCTGTGCAAATTCTTTGCACGACACTTTTAATAAACCGGAGCGAGTCTTGCTATTTGCGCGCCTGCTTGCACAGGCGCGGGAAGTGAGAAGATGAAGATGGATATGACGTGCATAGACATATCGATTGAGGATTTGCTGGGTTGCTCGTTCGGGCTCTCGCGGAGGGAGGTCTCGATACTCCTGCGGATGCTGGATGCGGGCGGCTGGATGCCGGTGTCAACCCTCGCCGCCCGCTCGCGCCGGGACCGCTCGGTCGTCCAGCGCGGCCTCGCTTCGCTGATGGAGCGGGGGCTTGTCATGCGCGACCACCGCAACAGGGCGCGGGGCGGGTACGAGTTCATATACAGGGCCGCGGACAAGGGAAAAATACGGAAGGCGGTGCTGGAAAAGAGCGCCCGCTTCTCCTCGATGGTCGAAGGAAGGGTGCGGGACTGGTAGTCCTTTTATCCTTTGCATGGGATATGGATTCCGTGGTTTTATGGCAATACTCTTAGCACCAGGCCCGGTTCCCGTGCTGGACGAGATTTCAAAGGCCCAGACGAAGGAGATGATAACGCACCGCAGCGGGGACTTCACGAAGCTCTACTCCGACCTCGTGACGCGCCTGAAGGGCTATTACAATTCCGAGGAGGCCTATGTAGTCACGGGCTCCGGCGCCCTCGGCCTCGAGACCCTGGTCCTGAACCTCCTCGAGAAAAAGGACAAAGTCCTCTGCTTCACGAACGGCGAGTTTGGGGAAAACCTGGTCAAGACGGTGGAGGTCTACGCAAGCCCGCTCGCCTCGAAGCAGGAGGAGGGGAGGGGCTGGGACATC